>JBBQJG010000024.1:0-30798 GCA_038325725.1 Polyangia bacterium
CGCCGAGAACGAGATCCGCGTCGTGCTCCGCACGGGGCCAGCGGGCGAGGCGATCGTCGAGGTCTCCGACAACGGCCCCGGCATCTCCGAGGACGTGCGCTCGCGCATCTTCGATCCGTTCTTCACGACGAAGTCCGTCGGGCTCGGGCTCGGGCTGGGCCTGTCGATCTGCCACGGCATCGTGACGGCGCACGGAGGGACGATCGGCGTCACGAGCGACGCCGGCCGCGGCTCGACGTTCCGGGTCGCGTTCCCGTCGCTCGCGAGCAGCGCCGCGGGCGTCGCGGCGCCGGCCGCCGCCGCGACCGCCGAGGTTCGCCCGGGGCGACGGCGTCGCGTCCTCGTCATCGACGACGAGCCGACGCTCGCGACGATGATCCGCCGCGTGCTCGCGCGCGACTGCGACGTCACGATCGCCCGCGACGGGCGCGAGGGCCTGGACGCGCTCACGGGCGGCGAGACGTTCGACGTCGTCCTGTGCGATCTCATGATGCCGGACCTCACGGGCATGGATGTCTACGCCGAGATCTCGCGGCTCCGTCCGGGGTTGCAGGAGCGCTTCATCTTCATGACGGGGGGCGCCTTCACGGAGCGGGCGGCCGAGTTCCTCGCGCGCATCAAGAACCGCCGGCTCGAGAAGCCCTTCGAGACGCACGTGCTCAGGGCTGCGGTCGCGACCGACGACTGAGCGTCAACACGACGTCGTTGACGCCGGGCCCGACGACGAGCGTGCTCGCGGCGCTCTGCGCGTCGTCGGACGCCGAGATGCGCAGCGTCTCGCCGACGCGGCGGTCGTGAAGAATCTTGAAGCCGCCGCCCGACATCATGCCCTCCTCACCAAATGTGGCGTCGCCCAAGAGCGACCACTCGATGGACGCATCGTTGACCTGCCGGCCCTCGGCGTCGGCGACGAAGACGGCGACGGACGCCGGGGGATCGGAGCAGGGCGGCAGCAGGCACACGAAGGCGGGGTCGGCGTCGGCGGGCAACGTCACGAGGACTTGCGCCGCGGGCCGCGGATCCTTGCCGCGAAAGAGCTCGACGGTGAACGGGCCCTCGGCCGGGAGATCGTCGAGGACGAACGAGCAGTCGTCCTCGAGCTGGACGTCCCTTGCCTCGACGGAGCCCGCGTTGTCCTCTTCGTCCTCGGGGCCGCGCACGGCGATGCGGCCGCCGCGGCACCCATCGAGGAGAAGGCTCGGCGTGCCGATCGCTCCGCGGAGAATCGGGGCGCGCGCGAGCGTGACCGTCACGAGCTCGCCGCCCGTTGCCACGCCGCCGACGTGCGCGGTGCGCAGGCCGGGCGCCTCGACCGAGACGTCGTAGCGGCCCGGCGGCAGCTCGGTCGCGACGAACGTGCCGGGCGGCGCGGCCTCGTCGGCGGAGGGCTGGTCGAACGAGACGGCGGGTTCGTCGTCGTCGTCGGTGTGTCCCTGACGAACCGCCGAGACCTCGACGTCGGAGATGAGCAGTCCGTGGGGCCCGATGACGCGCACGCGCAACGTGGCGGCGGGCACCGGCTCGTCCTCGACGGGCGGCGCCGGGGCGGGCGCCGGGCGCACGAAAGCGGGGCGCGGGGCCGGCGGAGCGTCATCGGCCTCGGGCTCGGGCGCCGGCGCGACGCGGCGCTCTCTGCCGCGTTGCTGTCCGAGGATCGATCTCGCGCTCGAAGCCGTCACGGCCACGAGCGCCACCACGGCCGCCACGATGAACGGGTGCACCCTCATGTCTCGACCGCCTTTCAACGAGAGACACCGGCTTTTCGATCTAGTTCCCGCGAGTTCCCGTCGCGATCGGGCGTCCCGCGAGGAAACCGGCTGCTAGACTCGCCGCCCCGTGAGCCGCAAGACGTCTTCCTCGAGCACCCTCGCCTCCCGCCGCGCCGCCGAAGAGCCCGACTTCATCGTCGTCAAGGGCGCGCGCGAGCACAACCTCGCCATCGACGAGCTGCGCATCCCCAAGCGCTCGCTCGTCGTGTTCACGGGCGTCTCGGGCTCGGGCAAGTCGTCGCTCGCCTTCGACACGCTCTACGCCGAGGGCCAGCGCCGCTACGTCGAGTCGCTGTCGTCCTACGCGCGGCAGTTTTTGGGCCAAATGGAGAAGCCGAAGTACGAGCAGCTCCGCGGCCTGTCGCCGACGATCGCGATCGAGCAGAAGTCGGCGTCGTCGAACCCGCGCTCGACCGTCGGCACGGTGACGGAGATTTACGACTACCTGCGCGTCCTGTACGCGCGCGCGGGCGAGCAGCGCTGCCACCTGTGCGGCGGCCAGGTCACGGCGCGCTCGGCGGCCGAGATCGTCGACGAGCTGCTGACCCTCCCGGCCAAGACGAAGGCCACGCTGATGGCCCGCAAGGCCGACAACCGCAAGGGCGAGTTCCGCGAGGTGTTCGAGGAGGCGCGCAAGGCGGGCTTCTCGCGCGTGCGCATCAACGGCCTGATCCAGCGCCTCGAGGACGTCAAGGCTCTCGATAAAAAGAAGAAGCACACGATCGAGATCGTCATCGACCGCGTCTCGATCGACGCGAGCGACCGCGCGCGCCTCACCGATTCGGTGGAAACGGCCGTCAAGGCGGGCGGCGGCAGCGTGCTCGTCGCCGTCGAGGGTGAAGCGCGCGAGCGCGCCTACAGCGAGTCGCGCGCCTGTCCCGACTGCGGCGTGGGCCTGCCCGAGCTGTCGCCGCAGTCGTTCTCGTTCAACAGCCCGCTCGGCATGTGCGTCGACTGCAACGGCTTGGGCGCGAGCCTCGAGGTCGATCCCGACCTCATCGTGCCGAATCAGGACCTGTCGGTGAGCGAGGGCGCGATCGAGCCGTGGGGCGATCGCGCGGGCCGCGACCAAGGCTGGACGGCGAACGTCGCCGCCGCCGTGTCGAAGGAGTTCGGCATCCCGCTCGACAAACCGTGGAAGAGCCTCACGCCGCGGCATCGTGAGGTGCTGCTCTTTGGTTCCGGCGAAAAGCGCATGCAGGTCAAGTGGCAGGGCAAGCACGGCGGCGGGTCGTGGGCCATGCGCTTCGCCGGCGTCGTCAACACGATCAAGAAGCGCCTGTCCGAGACGTCGTCCGAGCAAATGCGCCAGTGGTACGGCAAATACTTCCGCGAGCAGCACTGCCGCGCCTGCAACGGCCAGCGCCTGCGGCCCGAGTCGCGCGCTGTGGTCCTCGCGGACAAGCCCATCGTCGCCGTCACGGCGATGACCGTCGCCGACGCGAGCAAGCACTTCGCGTCGTTGGGCCTCAAGGGCGCGCGCGCCCAGATCGCAACCGAGATCCTCAAGGAGGTCAACGCGCGCCTCGGCTTCCTGCTCGACGTCGGCCTCGAGTACCTCACGCTCGATCGCGCGGCGGCGTCGCTGTCGGGCGGCGAGGCGCAGCGCATCCGCCTCGCGTCGCAGCTCGGCAGCGAGCTGTCGGGCGTCATGTACGTGCTCGACGAGCCGTCGATTGGCTTGCACCAACGCGACAACCTCCGGCTCATTGCAACGCTGCGCCGCCTGCGCGATCTCGGCAACAGCGTCATCGTCGTCGAGCACGACGCCGAGACGATCGAGGCCGCCGACCACGTCGTCGACTTCGGCCCGGGCGCGGGGCGCCTCGGCGGCAAGGTCGTCGCCGAGGGGACGCCCGAGGAGCTGCGCGCGAACCGCGCGTCGATCACCGGAAGGTTCCTCGCGGGCACCGAGCGCATCGAGATCCCGAAGACGCGGCGCGAGCCCAAGGGCTTCATCACCGTCAAGGGCGCGCAGGAGCACAACCTCAAGAACATCGACGTCGCGTTCCCGCTGGGCGTGCTCGTCGCCGTCACGGGCGTGTCGGGCGCGGGCAAGTCGTCGCTCATCAACGGCATCCTGCAGCCCGCGCTGCGCAGGAAGCTGCTCGGCAGCTATGACCAGGTCGGCAAGCACGTGACCCTCACGGGCATCGAAGCCATCGACAAGGTCATCGACATCGACCAGAAGCCCATCGGCCGCACGCCGCGCTCGAACCCCGCGACGTACACGAAGGCCTTCGACGCCATCCGCGAGGTCTTCGCGCAGACGCAGGAGGCGCGCGCCTACGGGTATCTGCCGGGCCGCTTCTCGTTCAACGTGCGCGGCGGCCGCTGCGAAGCGTGCGAGGGCGACGGCGTGCGCCAGGTCGAGATGCACTTCCTGCCCGACGTCTACGTGACGTGCGAGGTGTGCCGCGGCAAGCGCTACAACGAGGCCACGCTGCGCGTGAAATGGAAAGACCGCAGCATCGCCGAGGTGCTCGAGACGAGCGTCAGCGAGGCGCACGGCCTGTTCGAGCACCACCGCCAGCTCAACGGCGTGCTGAAGACGCTCGAGGACGTCGGGTTGGGCTACATCGCGCTCGGCCAGTCGGCGACGACGCTGTCGGGCGGCGAGGCGCAGCGGATCAAGCTGTCGCGCGAGCTCGCCAAGCGCGACACGGGCCGCACGCTGTACCTGCTCGACGAGCCGACGACGGGCCTGCACTTCGAGGACGTGCGCAAGCTGCTGCACGTGCTCGACCGCCTCGTCGCCGCCGGCAACACCGTGCTCGTCATCGAGCACAACCTCGACGTCATCAAGACGGCCGACTACGTCATCGACCTGGGCCCCGAGGGCGGCGCGCGCGGCGGCGAGGTCGTCGCGCAGGGCACGCCCGAAGAGGTCGCGCGCGCCCCCCGCTCGTACACGGGGCAATTTCTCGCGCCTATGCTCGGCATCACCCGCCGCGTCCGCGCCGCGAAAGAGACGCAGGCGACGACGGCCGCTTAGGCCTTGGCGGCGAACGCGGTTAAGCTCGCACCGTGGGTGAGGAGCGAGACAGCGGCGCGAGCGACCGTTTTCGCACCGCGCTCGACATGTTCGAGTTCGGCGAGGCGATGGTTCGACAGCGCGCGACCCGCGAACATCCCGACTGGACGGCCGAGCAACTGAGCGAGCACGTTCGCACGTGGCTTCAGACGCGGCCAGGGGCCGAGCACGGCGACGCGGTCGGAAGCCCCGGACGCTGGCCGCGGACGCGCGCGCCGTGAACCGCGTAGAGGTTGCTCTTCGCGACATCGCGACAGCCCTCGAGAGCCATCGCGCGGCATTCGCCGTCGTCGGCGGGCTGGCCGTGTCCGCGCGCGCGGAGCCACGCTTCACCCGTGACGTCGACGTGGCCGTGTCAGTCGCGTCCGACGCCGACGCGGAGCAACTGATCCACGCCCTCGCGCCCGTCGGATATAGCGTCCTTGCCACCGTCGAACAGGATGCAAAGGCGAGACTCTCGACGGTGCGATTGGCGGATCCGCGACAGGGAGGCATCGTCGTCGATCTGATGTTCGCCTCGTCGGGCATCGAGCCCGAGATCGTCAGCGCGGCGCAGTCCCTGGAAATCGTCCCTGGGCTGTCGCTCCCGATCGCGACGGTGGGACACCTCATCGCGCTGAAGCTTCTCTCCGAGTCGCCTGAACGCCCGCAAGACGCCTCCGATCTGGTGGCGCTCTCCCTGGTCGCATCGCCCGCAGATCTCGAACAAGCGCGAGCCGCCATCGACCTCATCGACGTGCGCGGGTTCAACCGAGGCCGTGATCTGCGCGAGGCTCTCCGAATTTTCGCCGCGCGGCGCCTTCCCGATCCCTAGCTAGCTAGTACAGGACGATCTCGACCCAGCGGTACGTGCCGGGCAGGACATGGAGCTTCGCGTGGGCCATGTCGTCGGTCGTGGCGAAGTTGGTGTCGAAGCGCGCGTTGGCGAGCGCGGGCTCCGCGACCGCCGTCGACAGCGCACGCACCCTCGCCCCCGAGATCTGGGTGTGTACCGCGTCCTCGACGACGACGTCGATCGTCACCGTGGGGCCCGTCGCGGGCACGGTGAAGTCGCGGACGAGGTCGGCGCTGGTGACGACGAGCTCGCCGGGGTACGGGATCGTGATCGTGCCAGCGTGGTTCTCGTTGGACGCGAACGTCGTCACGAGCGGCGTCTGGAACGAGTTGGACAGGCGGCAGCCCGGCCCCTTGCGCACGTACGTCCGGTACGAGGGCGCGTCGTCGGAGTAGTCGGCCGACGACGACTCGCCGGCCCCGTCGCATGAGATCGCGTGCTGCATGCCGGTCTGGAGCCGGTGGTTCGGGTCGGAGATCGTGCCCGAGAGCTTCACGAGGGCCGGGAGGACCGCTTCGACGCTCGCCGCCGAGGGGACGTCGGTGGCACGGACGAACGCGCGAAAGCCACCCTCGCGCATCGATTCCGGCGGCCCCTTCCCGGCGGCCTCGACGTCGATCCACGCCTGCAGCGTCGTGGCGGGGGTCATGGCGCGCTCGCTCGCGACGTCGCCGACGTCGGTGTCGGCGGTCGCGCCCATCGACAAGGAACCGTCGGCGCTCTGAAGCGAGAAGGTGGTCTGTCGCGCGACGCCGATCAAAGGATCGAAGGCCTTCAAGCCGCTGAGCATGAGCGCCGTCTCGTGGAGCGGCCCGAGCGCCGGCAACGCCACGTCGTGGAGCTGATCGCCGCAGACCTCGATGGACTCCCGCGCGGTCCGAGAGATGCTCGCCCCCTCGTCCGCGCCGGTGAAGTCGACCTGGAGGTACGTGACGAGCGTGGTGCGGCCCGCCGGGACCACGAGGTCGTACTCGAAGCTGTTCCCCGCGCTGCCCTCGACGGAAACCTCGGCGCCGAGCATCCCGTCCTCGGCCGTGGCGGTCATCCGGCCGAAGCTCAGCTTGCCGTTGGCTGGCAACGCCGGCAGCGTCACAGTCCCGTGAACGCGGAAGCCCTTGGGCACGGTGTAGGTCGCGGTCGTGTCCGTCGTGAATGACTGCTCGCGGATGAACACGAACGGCAGCTGCGTCGTCGGCGCGGCGTCGCAAACGAAAGGTGCAGCCTCCACCGCGGCGTCGGCGCCGGCCGCGCCGTCGGGTGTCGCGGCGGCGCCGGCCGCGCCGTCGTCACCGGCCGCCGCATCGAGGCGGCCGTCCGCCCCGCCCGGAGCGCCTCCCGCCGCCGCGTCTCCGCCCGAGCCGCCGCCCCCGCACCCGGGAGTCACGAGCAAGACCAACAGCGCCGCCGTCGTGAGTTTCATCGTGAGGCCCGGGTTGAAGGCCTTGAGCAGCTCGGCGCTCATCGCCTCGAGCACGAGGGCGCGCTGTCCGTCCGACAGCAACGTCCCGTGGTAGCGGGGGCATGAAAACACCTCGACACCCTTGGGGGAGACCGCCTGTAGCTCTTGGTTACAGCGCTGACACATGGGAAGCATCGGACCCATGCGCAGCACGATACGCCACCTCGCGGGCGACGGTGCGGTGGACGCGCTGACCACCTGTGCGCACCTTCTGAACGCCCACGAAAAATCGTTGCGCGGCTGACGTTCAGACTGCCGCCGAGGCGCCGATAAACCTATGCCGGCCCGCGCCCCACGGGTGGCTCTCTCGGATGGCCAACGCACAGGACTACCTCACCGGTCTTTCGCAGCTTCACCGGCTGACGAACGACGAAGACCGCCGCGCCGTTTGGCGGCAGGGCCTGTCCGCGCTCGCGGCGATCGCGGCGCAGCAGCCGGCGCCGCTCGAGGGGCTCGACCCGGAGGATCTCGTCGCGAGCACGCGCCTCGCGCTGCTGACGGGCCTCGTCGACGACGTCGGGTTCCTCTCGAAGCCGGTCGCGGCGACGGCGCTCTTCGAGCTCGCGGCGGCGCTGCCTCAGGGCGCCGAGCGCAACGATCTCGGGCGCCGCATCTCGACGGCGTTGTCGTCGGGCGACGCCGTGACCTTCGCGGCCGTGACGCGCGCGCTGGCCCTCAGCGTGCCGCGCGCGCTGGCCGAGCCCGCCGTGCAGGCGCGCCTCGCGCTCGCGCTGCAGCTGCCGCTCGGCGGCGACGCGGGCGTCGACGCGCTCGCGCTCGCGCTCATCTCGCACGCCGAGCTCGAAGAGACGTGGTTGACGAACGCGTCGATGGGCTCGCTCGCGGCGCGGCGGCTCGCGGCGCGCCTGCTCGAGCGCGCGGCCGCGGAGGTCGCGCGCAAAGAGCGCGAGGGCAACCCCGTCGGCGCGCGCGCCATGGAGCGCCCGTCGGTGAAGGCGGCGTGGACACGGCTGCTGTTCGATCGCGAATCGCTCGTGTGGCGCCACGTCGCGACGGCGCGCGGGCTGCTCGCGGCGACGACGCCCGCGTTCGGCGAGGAGATCGAGCGCGAGCTGTCGCCGCGCAACGGACCCGGCGAATGGCGCCGCGCCGCAACGTCGCTCGCGGCGCGCATCGCCCACGATCCCGCCGCGGCCGAGCGGTGCCTCGAGGTCATGGGCGGCGACGTCTGCAAGCGCGACCGCGGCATGCTCATGGCGATGGTCTACGGCCTCGCGCGCGCCGCGGAAGAAGAGCCCGAGGCCGCCAGCGACCTGCTCTCGCGCCTCGTGCAGGCGGGCGACGTCGACGTCATCGAGGCGTTCGGCGAGCTGCGCCGGCAGCGCGCCCCGGGCGACTTCGCCGCCGACGTCGTCACGAGCGGGCTCTTCCGTCTGCGCGGCCTCGCCCCGACGACCGATGACGGGCTCGTGTCGCTGCGCGAAGAGCTCGTCGACGAGCTGCTGCCAGATGATCCGAAGCGGCCGCGCACGATCGAGCAACTGCTCGCGTCGGCGCTGCAGGCGTTTGCAGAAGGCAAGGATCCGCGGCCGCGCACCGAGGCCGCGCTCGCGGCGGCCGGCCGCGTGCTCGCCGAGCTCGAGGCCAACACCGACGCGTCGCCCGAGGCGCGCCGCCGTTCGTTCCGCTGCATCGGCCAGCTCGAGCGCGGCCTGCTCGACACGGCGCTCTTGCGTCACCTGCTGGCCGTCTGTCGACCGGCCGCGCCCGTCGGACCGCCGCCCGTCCCCGGCGCCGAGATCGATCCTCTCGCGGCGCTGCTCGCGCGGCTCGACGAGTGGATCTGCAAGCGCGAAGAGCCGCCGCTCCCGACGTCGGACGTGCCTCACCTGACCTTCCGGCTGCGGCGCCTGCGCGCGCTGCTGCACGTGCTCGATGTCGAGCGCGGCGACGACGACGGCGGCGGACGCGCGCGCACGGGACGCATGCGCGCCTTTCGCCTGCTCCTGCGGCGCGTGCAGGGCGATCCGCCCTCGCCGCTCCGGCGCATCACGGCCGCGACGCTGGCGCGCGCCTGTGATCGCATCGCGCGCGCGCAGATGGGCGAGCTGTCGGATGTGCTCGTCGCCGTGCTGACGCGCGTCCGCAAGCCCGACGATCTGCGCGTCCTCGCCGAAGCGTCGATGGTCGCCGAGGTCAAAGATGTCATGGCGGCGGCGGCCGAGCTCGTGCAGCTGTCCGTCGCGGGTCCCACGGAAGAGCGCTCGGTGCTCGATTCGCTCGCGACGCTCGCGCGCACGCTGCCGCTCGCCGTCTCGCCGCGCGTCGAGGGTCTGCGGCAGACGCTCGTGCAGCTCGGCCAGACGCTGCACGCCCTCGAGCACGTCGGCTCGCTCGCCGGCCTCACGGCCGACGACAACGGCTCGTACCTGCACGGCCTCGAGAACCTCGCGACGTACGGCGCGCGCTTCTTCGCGGCGGCGCGCGCCCGCGTCGCGCTCACGGGCGGCCCTGCGGCGCCCACGGTGGGTCCGGCGATCCTCGCGCTCGAGGCGGCCCTCGAAGCGGCGCGGCGCGATCCGGAGGCCACTTTGACCGAGGCTGTCACCAACGCGACGACCGCGCTCCGGGCCGACTTCCCCGTCGGCATCGCCGACGCCGTGGTCCGCTCGCTCACGCGCCTCGGCGATCTCCCGCGCGAGCAGCTCTCGGACGCCACGCCCGCGCGCGCGGCCGGCGACGCGGCGCCGCGCCTGCGCTTGCCGCCGTGGATGCCGGGCAGCCGCTTGCTGGGCGGCTTTTACATCCAGCGCCCCATCAGCAGCGGCGCCGCGGGCTCGGTCTTCGTCGCGCAGCGCGCGCACGAGCGCCACGAAGAAGACGCCGAGAACTACGCGCTCAAGGTGCCGTCGTACAACGGTCAGAACTCGCGCACGCTGACCGAGCAAGAGTTCTTGCACCTGTTCCGTGAAGAAGCCGGCGCCCTGCTGACCCTCAAGCCACACACGAACCTCGCGGGCTTCGTCACCTTCGACGCTGTCGCACGGCCCAAGCCCATCCTCGTCATGGAGCTGGTCTCGGGCTCGTCGCTCGAGCGCGTCATCGATCGCCGCGAGCTGTCGGTGTCGTCGACGTTCGCGATCCTCGACGGCGTCGCGGCCGGCCTCGGCGCGATGCATGGGCAAGGCCTCGGGCACCTCGACATCAAGCCGGCGAACATCATCATGCGCGCCGCGGGCGCCTCCGACCTCGTCCCCGAGGGCGCGCGCCCGAGCGCCGTGCTCGTGGACTTCGGCTTGTCGGGTCGCAAGATCCGTCCCGGCTGCGCGAGCCCGCACTACGGCGCGCCCGAGATCTGGGACCCCGGCATGTACGGCGTCACCGAGCCGATGGCCGCCGACGTCTACGCGTTCTGCTGCCTCGCCTACGAGCTGTTCGTGGGCCGGCCGCTGTTCGCCGCCGATTCGCTGCCCGGCCTCATCGCCTGCCACTTCGGGCACGGCGGCAACCCCGAGGGCCTCACGGCGCTGCGGGGCAGCCGGACTCTGGGACCGCTCGCGCAGATCATCGAGGCGGGGCTCGTCCCCGATCCGCGCGGACGCGCGACGATCGTCGAGATCCGCGACGCGCTCCACGGGCTTCTGCCTAGCTTCGCTGACGCACCCTGGCCGCTCGCTCTCGCGTCGTAGTTCCGCCGGCGTCGCGCGCGTAAGATGCGGGCGTGAACCTGCCCGTCAATCCGCCGGTGTTGCCGATGCTCGCGCTGCGCGTCGGCGCGCTGCCGGCGGGCGACGGGTGGATCTTCGAGCCGAAGTGGGACGGTTTTCGCGCGCTCGTCTTTCGCGACGGCGACGAGGTCTTCATCCAGAGCCGCGACGGCAAGCCGCTTCATCGCTACTTCCCCGAGGTCGTCGCGGCGTGCCAGGCCGGCTTGCCCGCGCGCTGTGTGCTCGACGGAGAAATCGTCATCGCGCGCGGCGGCGCGCTCGACTTCGAGGCGCTGCAGCTGCGGCTGCACCCGGCGGCGTCGCGCGTGAAGCTGCTCGCGAGGGAGATTCCCGCGTCGGTCGTGTTCTTCGACGTGCTGTGCGAGGGCGACCGCGACCTACGCGGCGCGCCGTTCCACGAACGTCGCGCCGCGCTCACGGCGATGCTCGCGGGCGCGGCGCCGCCGCTGCACGTGACGCCCGCCACCGAGGACGTCGGCGTCGCGGCGGACTGGTTCAAGCGCTTCGAGGGCGCGGGGCTCGACGGCGTCATGGCGAAGCAGAAGGCGGGCGTCTACGAGCCGAACAAGCGCACGATGCTCAAGATCAAGCACGAGCGCGAGTGCGACTGCGTCGTCGCGGGCTTCCGCTGGCACAAGGGGAGCGACGACGCGGCCGTGGGCTCGCTCTTGCTCGGCCTGCACGACGACGCCGGAAAATTGCAGCACGTCGGCGTCGTGGCGAGCTTCACGGCGGCCAAACGCAAAGAGCTCGTCGAGTTTCTCACGCCCTATCGCGACAACGCCCTCGACGGCCACCCATGGCGCGATTGGGCGGCGCCGACGCCCGAGGCGCTCGCGGCGTGGGGCCGCAAGCCCGGCACCGGCAGCCGCTGGAGCGCGGGGAAAGACCTGTCGTGGCAGGCCCTCCGCCCCGAGCTCGTCGTGCAGGTCGCCTACGACCACATGCAGGGCGAGCGCTTTCGCCACACGGCCCAGTTCCGTCGCTGGCGCACGGACAAGGCGCCGCGCGACTGCACCTACGCTCAGCTCGAAGTCGTCCCGCCGCAAGAGCTCGCGTCGATCTTCGTGACGGGTTAGTCCGTCATCCACCGCCGCGGCATCGAGAGCAACGTCGTCGAGCCGACGACGCCGCACCATTCTTCGAAGCGCTTGCGCGGCACGCCGCGGAACCGCAGATCGTCGAGCGCGTCCGTGACGGGCGCGTCCTCGACGAGCGTTGCGAGCTTTCGATAAAAGAGCGCGTCGGCGCGCTGCGCCTTCAGCGTCGCGGCGAGCTTGTCGGCGCCGCGCGGCTTGACGGTCCATGCCCCCGCGTCGTCGGGGATCGCCTCGATGTGCTCGTAGGCGCCGACGAGGACGGACGCGCTCTTCTCGCCGAAGCCCGGCAACCCGGGGATGCCATCGGCCGTGTCGCCCGTGAGGCCCAGGAAGTCCGGCATGCTCGCGGGGCCGAAGCCGCGCGCCGCGCGAAACGCCGCTTCGTCGGTGACCTTGTTCTGCCGGCGATCGACCTGCACGACGCGCGTGCCGCGGATGCACTGCCCGAGATCCTTGTCGGGCGTCATGATGCGCACCTGGTCGACGGCGTCGCGAAACTTGGCGGCGCCCGACGCGAGCCCGTCGTCGGCCTCGTGATCGCGCATCGACCACACGACGACGCCCAGCTCGGTCAGCGCCTCTTCAACCGTGTCGAACTGCGCGCGCAGCTCGGGCGGAACGCCCTCGTCGCTCTTGTAGAACGGGAACAGGTCGTTGCGAAACGAACGAATGGGGTTGTCGAACGCGACCGCGAGGTGCGTGACGGCCTCGGCGCTGTCGTTTAGTAGGTAGAGCATCGACGCGACGACGCCCACGGTCGCCTTGAGGTCCTGGCCCTTCGGCCCCTCATGCCCCGGCCGCGGCGCGTAGTGGGCGCGGTACAGCTCGTACGTTCCGTCGACGAGGTGAAGTCGTGTCACGTCTCTCCTGCTCCTTCGTTCTTCGCGGCTTTTCGTTTCGCGCTCGTGCGCTGCTTCATCGCCTCGCGCCACGCGCGCGTCGGATCGTCGTCGGGGTCGGGCGTCTCTTGGAGGGGGCGCTCGCCCTCGGGGACGTGGCGCAGGTTCACGCGGACGCGCGTCCACGTCGACGAGCGGCCGCGCATCGAATCGACGAGCACGTCGTCGACGGCGAGGAGCGCGGCGGCGGCCGCGTGACGCGTCTTCCAGCGCTCGAGGCCGGCGAGCGCGGCGGCCTGGTCGGTCGAGTTCGCGATCGTGAGGAGCGGCATCTTCTCGCGCGGCGGCTTCTTCGGCGCCCCTTCGCCGGCGGCCTTCTTGGCCACGCGGGCCGCACCCTTGGCGCGCGACGGCGCGACGCGCGGTCCTTCGCCCTCCGTCTTGCGAAAGTGCGGCGGCCACGGCGCGTCGCCCAACCCCGACGCCTCGTCGCGCGCCGCGAGCGCGAGCAGCTCGTCGAGCGAGCCGGCCGCTTCGTCCATCTTCGCGTGCGGGTCGCCGAGCGCGGCGAGACGCTGCGGCATCGTGAAGACGGTGAAGTCCGCGGCGTCGCACGTCGCGACCTCGTCCCACGTCAGCGGCGCCGACACGCGCGCGTCGGGCAGCGGCCGGATCGAATACGCCGAGCACGTCGTGCGATCCTTGGCGTTCTGGTTGTAGTCGAGGAAGACGCCGCGCCGCTCTTCCTTCCACCACTTTGATGTCGCGAGCGTGGGCGCGCGCCGTTCGATCTCGCGCGACAGCGCGAGCGCCGCGCGCCGCAAGTCGGTGAAAGTCCAGCGCGGGTGGATGCGCGCGTTGACGTGGATGCCGCGCGAGCCGCTCGTCTTCGGCCACCCGCGCAGGCCCAGCTCCTCGAGCAGGGCCTTGACCTCGAGCGCGACGCGGCGCACGTCGTCCCACGCGACGCCTGGGCCCGGGTCCAGATCGACGCGCAGCTCGTCGGGGTGGTCGAGATCCCCGGCGCGTACGGGGTGCGGGTGCAGCTCGAGGCACCCGAGGTTGACGATCCACGCGAGCCCCGCCGCGTCGTCGACGACGACCTCCTCGGCCGTGCGCCCCGACGGAAACGACAGCGTCACCGTGCGCAACCAAGGCGGCCGGTTGTCCGGCGCGCGTTTTTGGTAGAAGGGCTCCGCCTCGGCGCCGTTGACGAAGCGCTTGAGCACGATGGGCCTGTCGCGAATGCCCGCGAGCGCCCCTGACGCGACCGCGAGGTAGTACCGAACGACGTCCAGCTTCGTGAGCTTCGCCGCGCGCGAGAAGTACGGCTTGCTCGGGTTCGTGACGCGCACTTCGCGGGTCTCGCCCCCGACCGCGATCGTCAGGATTTCGGCAGCCTCGGGTGCCCCTTCCTTGGCCATCGAATCGAGGCTACATCAAGAGGCTCGCCAGAGGTCACGATGCCCGATCGCAAACAAGACGTCCTCGACATGCTCCACGAGCTCTCCGAGCTGACCATCCTCGACGAGGGCGATCCGCAGTCGTTCCGCGTGCGCGCCTACGAAAACGCCTCCCACGGCGTCGAGGCCTTCACGGGCGATCTCGACACGCTCGACGTCGCGGGCCTCCAGAAGATCGAGAACGTCGGCAAAAGCACGGCTGAGAAGATTCACGAGCTGCTCACCAAGGGCCGCGTCGACAAGCTCGAGGCCCTGCGCGGCAAGCACCCGCCCGGCGTCGTCGCGCTGCTGCGCCTCCCGGGCATCGGCCCCAAGGCCGTCAACCGGCTGCGCGCCGAGCTGAACGTGCAATCGCTCGACGATCTGCGCGCCGTGCTCGCCGCGCAGAAGCTGCGCACGCTCAAGGGCTTCAGCGAGAAGTCGGAGCACAAGCTCGCCGAGGCGCTCGCGCGGCTCGACGCGCAGGGCTCGGCGACGCGCACGCCGATCTCCGTGGCGCTGCCGCTCGCGAACCGCATCGTCGACAGGCTGCGCGAGGTGCCGGGCGTCTCTTTCGCGACGTTCTGCGGCTCGCTGCGCCGCTTCTCCGAGACGTGCGGCGACATCGACGTCGTCGTCGCGTCGACGGACGCCGCCGCCGTCATGGACGCGCTCGTCGCAATGCCGCTCGTCGACCGCGTGCTCGGCCGCGGCGACACGAAGACGAGCGTCGTCACGCAACGCGGGCTCCAGATCGACGTGCGCGTCGTCGCCGCCGAACAACTGGGCGCCGCGCTGCTGTACTTCACCGGTTCGAAAGCCCACAACGTCAAGCTGCGCCAGCGCGCCCTCGCGCGCGGGTACACGCTCAACGAGTACGCGCTGTCGAAGCTCCTCGAGTCGGGCGAAGCCGGCGAGGTCGTCGCGCGCGAAACGGAAGAACAGATCTACGCCGCGCTCGGCCTCCCGTTCATTCCGCCGACGCTGCGCGAGGACGCGGGCGAGCTCGAGGCCGCGGAATCCGGCTCGCTGCCGCGCCCGCTCGGCACCGTCATCGGCGACTTCCACGTCCACACGACGGTCTCGGGCGACGGCCGCTCGCCGATCGAGGACGTCATCGCGGTCGCGAAGGCGCGCGGCCTGCGCGTCCTCGCGCTGACCGATCACGCCGAGGGCACCGTCGCCGGCGTGAGCCGCGACAAGTTCCTCGCGCAGCGCGCGCAGATCCGTGGCCTACAGGCGCAGCTGGGCACGTCGCTCATCCTCTTGCACGGCGTCGAGCTCAACATCGGCCCCAACGGCGAGCTCGACTACGACCTCGAGTTCCGCCGCGGCTTCGATTGGTGCCTCGCCTCGGTGCACGATCACTTCGATCTCGACCGGGCCGCGCAGACGAAGCGCGTCGTCACGGCGATGCAGGATCCGACGGTGCGCATGATCGGCCACCTCACGGCCCGCATGATCGGCGCGCGCCCCGGCATCGATCTCGACGCCGACGCGATCTTCGCCGCGGCGACGGCGACCGGCACGGCCCTCGAGATCAACGGCGCGCTCCCGCGCCTCGATCTCTCCGTCGATTGGCTCCGGCGCGCGCGCGGGCGCGACGTGACCTTCCTGCTGTCGAGCGACGCCCACCGCGCCGAAGAGCTCGTGCGCACCGACCACGCCAAGCTCAACGCCGAGCGCGCCGGCCTCGACCCCGCGCGCGTGCTGAACGCCGGCCCCCCCGAGCGCCTCATCGACTGGCTGCGAGAGAAGCGCTCCGCGTGACAAACCACCGTTCGACAACAGGTGCTACGATGAGGCGGCGATGAAGCTCACGACGAAGGCGTTTCTGCTCGCGCTCGCGTTCGCGTTCGCGGCGGTCACCGCTTCGAGCTGCGGCGGCCTCAACTGCTCTCCGTGCCCGATCGGCATGCACGTCTCCGATCCGTCGCGAAAGTGCAGCGCCTGCATCGTGAACGACGCCGGTGGTCCTCCCGACGCTGGGATCGATGGAGCACAAGCCGACGACGCGTCCACCGACACGGACGCGCCGGACGCGCCGGTCGACATGAGCAGCTCCGAGGCGTCTACCGACATGAGCAACTCCGATGCGTCTACCGACGTGAGCAGCTCCGATGCGTCCGGCGACGTGAGCAGCTCCGATGCGTCCCTCGACGTGAGCAGCTCCGACGCGTCTACCGACGCGAGCAGCTCCGATGCGTCCCTCGACGTGAGCAGCTCCGACGCGTCCCTCGACGTGAGCAGCTCCGACGCGTCCCTCGACGCGAGCAGCTCCGACGCGTCCCTCGACGCGAGCAGCTCCGACGCGTCCCTCGACGCGAGCGATCTCGACGCGTCTCCGCCGGACGGCGGCGTCGACGCGTCCGCCGACTGAGCGACTGAGCGAACGAGCGCGGCAGCTCAGGCCGCGACGGGTGCGCCCGGCGGCGGCTGGACAGGCACCCACGTGGGCGCGGCGTCCATGGCGCCGCCGTCGAAGCCTTCGACGCGCGTGCGCGCGACCCACAGCGCGCCCTGCACATCGAGCGCGTAAATGTAGGCCCCGTCCGGGGAAATCGCGATCTGCATGAGCTGCATCGAAATCCTTTCTTCGGTCACCGGCGAAAAGCTTCTCGTCCAAGCCGTCCGTAAGCCGGGTTCTGTTCCGGCGTTGCCGCCGGTGGTGATCATTCCTCTGGGCCGCCCATTGCTGAACGGCTCGTGCGACCTACTGGGGATCGAATCGACGCGGGCCACGCCGGCGAGGTTGCCCTCGCGATCCCCGACTGGTCTTGCTCCAGGTGGGGTTTACCTTGCCCCCCTCGTCACCGAGGGAGCGGTGCGCTCTTACCGCACCTTTTCACCCTTGCCGAACGCCTCGCGGCGCCAGGCGGTCTGTTCTCTGTTGCACTTTCCTTCGAGTCACCCCGACTGGCCGTTAGCCAGCACCCTGCCCTGCGGAGCCCGGACTTTCCTCGACGGGACGTCTTGCGACGCCCGCCGCGATCACCTGTCCAGCTCGGACGAGAAGCGGCGCGAGTATACACGCAGGAGCCGCTTCGACTTCCACCGGCCGGTGGAGCTGGTCGGGCGCTCGATTCAGCATCGACGCCCCATCCCCACGAAAATCTGAGGATCCGCGCCGCTTCGCAAGCGTTCGCGCGCGGCGCGGCGCCCTTGTCGTCGCGGCACGGTGTTAGCATGCGCCGCAGGACGCGGAGGCTCTCATGAAACGACTTCGAGCTTGGTTGGTGGTCGGTGGCGTCGTCGCGGGGCTCGTCGCCGGCGGCGCGCGGCCGGCGCGCGCGTGCGGCGGGTTCTTCTGTAGCCAGGTGCCCGTCGATCAATCGGGCGAGCAGATCATCTTCTCGCTGACGCCGAACCACGTCACGGCGTACATCCAGATCAGCTACAGCGGCGCCGCGAAGGACTTCGCGTGGGTCGTCCCCGTCTCCGTGAAGCCGGACATCACCCTCGGCTCGCAGGCGGTGTTCTCGGCCGTCGCCGGCCAGACCGAGCCGCAGTTTCGCGTTGATTGGGTGGGCGACGGTGGATTCTGCGGTCCCTCTCGCACCGTGCTGACGCCGGGCGCCGGGCCCGTCATGGCCACCGGCAACGGCGGCGTCAACGTCCTCGACGCGCGCGACGTCGGCCCGTTCTCGACGGTGACGCTGCAGTCGCACGACAGCGCCGAGCTGTTGAAGTGGCTCGACGACAACGGCTTCCAGCAGCCCGACGGCGCGCTGCCGCTCATCGAGCACTACGTCCAGGCGAACATGTTGTTCGTGGCGCTGCGCCTCAAGCAGAACACGACCGCGGGCGACATCCAGCCCATCGTGCTCGACATGGCCAGCTCCGAGCCGTGCGTGCCGCTCATCCTTACTCGCATCGCCGCGCAGAATGACATGCCCGTCTCCGTGTACGTGCTGGGCGCGCACCGAGCCTTCCCGACGAACTGGTTTCACGTCGTCATCGACGAGGCGAAGATCAACTGGTCGCAGTTCGGCACGAACTACCGCCAGCTCGTGACGGACGCCATCAACGAAGCGGGGGGCCACGGCTTCGTGACCGAGTTCGCCGGCTCGTCGGCGTTCATGAAGGACGCGATCTACAAGGCGGGACGATTCGACACGACGGCGCTCGCCGCCATCACGGATCCCGGCGTGCTCATTTCAACGCTGCTGAGCATGGGCTATCCGCGCGATGCTTCGATGCAGGCGCTGCTGCGCAAGTGGATCCCCATGCCCGCGTCAGTCGCCGCCATGGGCGTCACCGAGCAGCAGTTCTACGGGAACGTGCACCAGTATCAGGCGCAGCTCGACGCCGCGGGGTACGTGCTCGACATCAACGGCTTCATCGCCGATCTCCAGGACCGCCTCATCAAGCCGCTGCAGACCGCGCAAGCGATGTTCGACGCGCAGCCGTACCTGACGCGCCTGCTGTCGACGGTTTCGCCCGAGGAGATGACGCGCGATCCGATCTTCACGCTCAACGCGGAGCTTCCCGACGTGTCGAACCAGCACGTCGCCAAGGCCGACGGCGTGTGCGGCTCGGATGGCTCAGCCACGAACGTCACGCTCGAGCTCGAGGACGGTCGGAAGATCGCGCTCGGCAATCTGCCGCCCTACTACCAGGCCAGCACTTGGACCTACGGCCAGGCGCTGCCGGCGGCGCAGCGCATCGAGCTCGTCGGTCCGGACGGCGCCGCGGTCGCGGTCGCGCCGAGCGAGGTCGCTTCCATCGACAAGGCCCTCGACACCATGCTCCCTGAAATCGTGCGCACGATGCCAAAGTCGATGAACCCGGGCGCGACCGGCGGCAGCGGCGGCTGCGCATGTGCGCTCACGGGCCGCGGCCGCGCGGGCACGGCCGGCGGGATGCTCTTCGGGCTGGGCCTCGCGCTCGTGGCGCGCCGTCGACGACGTCGCTAGCTGTTCACCGCGCGCGCGGCAGAGACGCGGTCAGAGATCCTCGAGCGTCTTGACGAGCTCGGGGATGAGCTGCAGACGCAACTCGATGAGCGATGCGTGCTTCGTCGTCGTGAGCGAAAAGACGCCAATGTCCTCGGGCGCCGCGAGCTCGCCGGGGACGAAGTCGTCCTCGAACGAGAGCTTTTGGACCGCGGGCGGCGGGGCTGATTCGGACGGCGTCGTCGGGGGCGGCGCGGGCGAACGACGCGACGTCGCCTGCGCGAGGCGCGGCGGCGACTCGACGACTGCGGGAACCGAGAGGCGCGGCGCGAGGCGCGCGAGACCGTGAACGTGGCGTATGGGTACGTCGTCGTCCACCGCCCACGCGGGCGCAGACGGGAACACCGTCGGTCGCGCGACGACCGCGACGAGGGCGAGGCTCAACACCGCCGCCTGCGCGCCCGGCCAGACCGGCACGAGCCCACGTAGGGCGCCCAGGCGCGCGCGCAAGGTCGTGAGCGCGCGGTGGACGCGCGTCCGCGCCGTCACGGGCCGGGTGCCGAGCCGCCTCGCCACGTCGTCGAACGCGAGGTCCGCGGCAAACCGCGCGAGCGTCGCGCGGCGCAGCGGGCGCGGCAGCGCGAGCAACGCGCGCCGCACGAAGCCGCGCCGCTCTCGCGCGAGCAACGCACGCTCGGGATCGACGCGCGCCTCGGGCGGCGGCACGTCGGCGGACAGCTCACCGCGGCGGCGCTCGACGCGCCAGCGATCGATGCGCGCGTTGCGGCCCACACGCTCGAGCCAGGCGCCTTGCCGCGTGGGCGCCGCCTCACGCTCGAGCGCCGCGACGGCGAGATCCTGCGCCAGGTCGTCGGCCGCGTCGTTCGCGCCGCGTGCGTGGCGCGCCGCGATGGCGCGCGCTTCGACCCACCAAGCTGCCTCGTGCTTTCGGTCCATGCTCAGCACCTCCGTGCTGATCGACGAACCACCCGACGAAACGTTCCCGACCCACCACCCACGACAAGCCCAGTGTACACGTCCGCGAGCCGCCCAAGCCGCCCAAGCCGTCTGGCCGGCCGGCCCACGCCCGAGCCGTCAGGCCCGAGGGGCTCCTGGCCCGAGGGCCTTCAGACGATCAGGCCGTCGAGCGGCGCCGTGCCGCCCAGGCCGAAGCTGGTCGTCTTGCTGCCGGCGGCCTGCAAGATCGACAGGAACAGCTTCGACAGCGGCGTGTCGGCGGGGAACATGAGGTGGCGGCCCGTCGGGATCTTACCGCCCGCCTTGCCCGCGAGCACGACCGGCATTTGCTTGGCGATGTGCCAGCCCTCGCCCATCTCGCTGCCGTAGTAGATGAGGCAGTTGTCGAGCAGCGTGCCCGCGCCCTCTTGCGTCGACTTGAGCTCGTTCAACAGGAACGCGAGCTCGCTCATGAAGTAGGTCACGAACTTCATTTCTATCGTGGGAGGCATCGGGCCGTAGTTGCCGTTGTGCGTGATGCCGTGGTGGTCGCCCTGCATCCCCGAGATGTCGGTGTACGTGCGGCTGTCGTAGCCATTCGACTGCGCAAAGCTCGCGTAGCGGGTCATGTCGCAGCGGAACGCGAGCGCGATCATCTTCAGGTAGATCTTCGTGCGCGTGCTGTAGGTCATGATCTCGTCGGCCGTCGGCGCGGGCGGCGCGACACACGAGAGGTTGTTGGGCGCCGTCGTCGGCATCTGCGTCGCGACGCGCTCGACCTCGCGCAGGCTCGTGAGGTGGTTGTCCAGCCTTGCCTTGTCGACCGTCCCGACGTGCGTCCGCAGGCCGTTGATCTCGCCCATGACGTGGTCGAGCACGCTCTTCTTGCGGGCGATCGCCGCGAGCACCTCGGGCGTGGGGCCCGTCTGCATCGTGCTCGTCGCGGGCGGGATCGCCGAGACGAGCGTCGTGTAGAAGTGCATCGGATCTCGGTCGGCGGGGGCCACCATGCCGGGACCCGCCCACGAGATGTTGTTCATGTGCGCCGTCGTCGCGCCCTCGGTCGCGCCATCGGCCTGCTCGCGGTGACCGACGATCGAGCGGAACTTCGTCGCGGCGCCCAGCTCGGCGGCGAGCACCTGATCGAACGACGGCCCGCCCGCGCCCGCGCCGATGCTGACGACGCCCGTCGCGAAGTCGGGCATGCCGTTCGCGTGGCCGCCGCCCGGGCCCTTGCCCCAGCACAGCTGGTTCAGGTTCGAGATGACGTTGATGTCGTTCTGGTACGGGGCAAGCGGCATGAGGCCCGGCGTGATCGCGTAGCCGGGGCCCGTCGCCGTGGGCGTCCACTGCGACAGCACGACGCCGTGCGGGAAGTGGAAGGCCATCACGCGCACGGGCGCGGGCGTCGCCGCCTGGGCCTTCCGCAGCCAGCGGCCCTTGCCGTCCAGCATGATGTCGAGCGTCGGCAGCGCGACCGAGATGCCCGCCGCGCGCAAAACTGTCCGCCGCGACATGCGGAGCGGCGTCGCCCGAAACGACTTCATGGAGCGTCTCCCTTGTTGCGGTAGCGGAACCCGTCGCTGCGCACGAGCGCCGCGAGCCCCTTGGGGAGATTCCAGGCGCCGGCCTCGAAGTTGCCCTGTAGCTCGGTGATGCCGGCGGCGTCCGCCGTCGTCTCGACGCGCGCGTAGGCGAAGCGGAAGAGCTGCTTGGCGAAGCACGCCTTGAAGTCGGGCGCCGACGCCAGCTTCTGACCGAGCTCGACCGGCCCGTTGAAATCAGGCGGCGTCATGCCGTTGATCTTGCCCGTCACCGACAGCGCCTGACCGTTGTTGTCCTTCGTGCGCACGGCGCCGTCCGACGCGAAGCCCGACAGGCCCCACCCGATCGGATCCATGAGCTGGTGGCAAGCGGCGCACGAGGCCTGCGTCGTGTGGCGCGCGAACGTCTGCTGCTCCGTCTCGCCCGCCGTCGCGGGCGGCACCGTCGCGTTGACGCCCGGCGGGGGCGACGGCACGTCGACGCAGAGGAACTGCTCGCGCACCATCTGTCCGCGGCGCGTCGACGACGGCTTGTCGCCGTGCGAGCCCGCGGCGAGGATCGTCCCCTGCGTGAGCACGCCCGAGCGCGGGGTGTTCGCCGGAAACGTCACCTTCTGCCACGTGCCGGCGGCGGGCGCGGGCACGCCGTAAGTCTTCGCGAGGTTCGCGTTCACGAAGGTGTACTTCGCCGTGAGGAGATCGGGGACGGCGAGGCCGGCGTCCCAGAAGACGTCGTCGACGAAACGGCTCGTCTCTTCCACGAGATCGGCGGCGTAGAGCTTGTCGCCCGCGTGCGGCTGGCGATCGCTATCGGCCGTCGGGCCCGAGACCTCGGTCATCGGCAGCCACTGTTCATAAAAGCGGCGCACGCCTTTGCGGGCGCGGGGATCAGCCAGCATCTTCGTCGCGGCGGCGCTCACGCCGTCGAACGTGTCGAGCGTCCCCCCCTGCGCCTGATCGAGGAGCGCGTCGTCGGGCGTCGTGCCGAGCAGCAGGTACGAAAGGCGCGTCCCGATCTCGAAGCCCGAGAGACCGACGATGCCGGCGCGCTTCGGATCCGGGACGCCGACCTGAACCTTGTAGAGGAAGAACGGCGACTGCAGCATCGCCTCGAGGATCGTGCGCGGCCCCGACAGCGCGTCGCCCGCGATGGCGGTCATCGTCGCGAGCGTCGCGAAGCTCGTGACCTCGTCGGCGCTCAGCGGGCGGCGATACAAACGCCGGCCGAGCGTCCGCGTGAACGTCGTGAGACACGCGGCGCCCAAAGTGGATGCAGAAGGATCGCACGTGAGCACGCGCGCCTTGCGGATCGCGTCGGCGAAGGTGGCCGTCGCGATGGCCGCCGCGGCCGTCGCGTAGCGATCGCCGTGCGTCGCCGAGATCTGCAGCAGCGTGACGTTGTTGTCGAAGCCGTGCTGGCGCGGATCGTCGGGGAACTGATAGCGCGTCGCCGCGTCGGGCGGCTCGCCGAGCACGTCGGCGACGGTCGTCGAGTACTCGACGTTCGTGAGCCGCGACAGCGCCGTCGAATCTTGATCGATGAACGAGTTGTTCGTCCCGCCCAGGGGCCCGGGCAACATCGTCGTGCCCGCCGCGCCCGACGGATTGGAATTCGGCGCGCCCGCGGCCGCGCCGTTTCCGGCGGCGCCCGACCCCCCTGAACCTGACGAGCCGTTGGCGCCGGGCGGCCCGTCGATTTGGCCCGCGCACGCTACGACCCCGGCGCACGCGAACGCGCACGCGAGCAGGAGATCAGTAAAGGAGAAGCGCCTCATCGCCCGTCGACCCGAGTGAGAGTGCACCCGGGGGACGCCGACGCTGTTGCGCGCCGCTCGGCGGCGATGCACAGCGGCGAACCAGGCGGCCACGCCGCCCCCAAAACTGGGCGGCCACGCCGCCCCCAAACTTGCGGCCAGGCCGCCTCCCCCACCCCCGCGGCCAAGCCGCTCGCAAACCCTAGGTGGCGGGCGTTTCGCCTTCGACTGGGTCCTTCATGATGTCGTCCCAATAGATGATGCGGCTGCACGAGGGACAGGTCTCGATGCTGACGCCCCGTTGAAGGACGATGAAGAGCTGCGGCGGGATGTTCATGTTGCACCCCTGGCAGGTTCCGTCCTTGACGCTCACGACCGCCAGCCCACGCCGCATGCGGATCGCACCGTAACGCTTGAGCACGTCGGGCTTGACGGCCTTGGCGAGCTGGTCGCGCTCGCCGCGGAGCGTGGCGATCTCGGCTTGGATCTCGGCCATGCGCGCGCGCGCGACCTCGCCATCCTTGGCGATCGATTCCTTGAGCGTCTGCACGTCGGCGACGCGATCGGCGAGCACCTTCTTCTTGCCCTCGACGACCTCGACGAGCTTGGTGATCTCGACCTCGCGCGAGGCGAGGCTCTCGCGGCGCTGTTCGATCTCGCGCTGCGCCGCCATGTACTCCTTCGAGTTCTTGGCCTGCGTCAGCTTGTGCTTCGCGCCAGCGACGTTCACCTCGTCGTCGGTGACGAGCCCCTTCTGCTCGGAGTAGTAGCGCTCCGTCTCCTTGAGCGAGTTGCCCTCGGTGGTGAGCATCGTCTCGACGCGCCCCAAGTCCGCCTCGGTCGCCGCAAGCTTCGTGGGGATGGCCTTGAGAGACTGTTCCAGTTCCTGAATCTTCGCGTCGTGGGTCTGAAGCTCTTCGAGCTGCTTAAGCTGATCGCGCAAGGCCGATTCCTCCGTGTGCTGCTATGGCGCTCGTCCGGTGACCCGAACGGCTGATGTCAAATCCCGACCCATCGCCTGATCGAACGCTCGAACGCTGCACGCCGTGACGACGGTCGTCGTTCGTGGGCCCACCTGGATTCGAACCAGGGACCAAGCGGTTATGAGCCGCCAGCTCTGACCGCTGAGCTATGGGCCCCAATTGGCTTGAAAATGAGCATGAAAACGCGGGATCCAAGAGAGCGCCGAATCTACACTGGGGGCCCTGGCGTGTCGAGCGCTGCGCGGTCTTCGCGGCGCCGACGACGCGGCGTGCGCGCACGGGCCGCGGCGAGCTCCACGGCGACGACGACACCGAGGGCCACGACGACCAACCCGCCGAGGTTTTCGGACGGCGCGCCCGCGCGGCAGCCGCAGCCACTCTTCGCGGGAGGGGGCGCGCCGCCGTCGCCCGCGTCCGAAGCGCCCGCGTCGGGGTTCGAGCAGACGCCGGGCCGCCAGACGCCATTGCCCGCCTGCGTGTCGCAGTTGTCGGCGCATACAGCAAAGGCGCAGGCGCGGATCGATTTGACGTCGTCGTACTTCATGAGCGGCTGGATCGTGACGCCCTCGTCGGTCGAGACGCCCACGGCCCAGCCATCGCTGTAGTTCTTCGCGGCGACGTACAGCTTGCCGTCGCGCGCGGCGAGGGCGCGGATGTGCGGGACGGGCCAGTCGACGAACGTCTTGCCCCCATCGGTCGACCGGAAGCCTTTCGCCGTCGCGAGGACGTAGCCGCCCACGAGGATCGTGCCGCTCGGCAAGCGCGCGTAGGCGGTCAACGTACCGTTCGCGAACGAGAGCGCCTTCGTGAAGGTCTGCCCACCGTCGTGCGAGATCGCGAGGCTGTTGAAGCCCGGCTCGATGACCCGCGCCGTGAGCGTCAGCGGATCCGTCGGATCGACGGCGACGATGTAAAAGAAGTTCATGCCGAGCGACGCCGTGACGTCGAAGGTCATCCAGGTCGCGCCGCCGTCGGTCGAGCGCGCGATCTGCGGGCGGATCATCGTGCCGCCGTCGCCGACGACGTTGAGGTACATCGCGACGTAGATCGTCTTGGGGTCGGAGCGCGCGCTCTCGACGCCCTGCACGAGGCCGTTCTTGGGCGCTGTAAAGAGCGGCGCGCCGAACGTCGCGCCGTCGTCGGTCGAGGCGTAGATCGACGACGGCTCGGCGCCGCTCGCGGGCGCGGCGACGGCGTAGACGGTCGTCGAATCCTTCGATCGGTCGGGGAAGACGTCGCTCGCCGTGATCGGCGTCAGGCTGCCGCCCGCGCGGCTCCACGTGCACGAGTCGTCGCTCGACAGCGCGAGGCCCGCGCCCGGCGAGATCGCGAACAGCCGATCCGCCGGCGGCAAGCCCACGGCGTACAAGTAGCCCTGGTCGGTCTCGGGCACGCGCTCGCACGTCCACGTCCACGTCGCGCCCGAATCGGCCGAGCTGATGAGCCCGAAGTTCGTCGCCAGGATGACTTCACCGGGACGATCGTCGGGCAGCAAGAGCTGGAACGACTCCGGGAACGCGCCGTTCGCGTGCGCCACCTGCGTGAACGACAGGACACAAACGGCCGCCGCGACGAGCCCGGTCACGAGCCCCGCGACGATCCTCGGCGCAAATGAGCCAAGGCGCGACATCGATTCGTGAGACACTATCACCCCTTCGACGAACCTGACCGCATGGTGAAGATAGACTTCGAGACCTTCGAGCTCGCCAACGGGCTCACGGTGATCCTGCACACCGATCGCACGAGCCCGCTCGTCGCCGTCAACCTTTGGTACCACGTGGGCTCGAAGGACGAGTCGCCGGGCCGCACGGGGTTCGCGCACCTGTTCGAGCACCTCATGTTCATGGGCTCGAAGAACGCGCCCTACCCGTCGTTCGACGCGATCATGGAGAGTTGGGGCGGCCACAACAACGGCACGACCAGCAACGACCGCACGAACTACTACGAGATCGGGCCACGCAACTTGCTCGAGACGTTCCTGTGGCTCGAGGCCGACCGGCTCGCGACGCTGCCCGAGGTCATCACCGAAGAGGAACTTGGCAAGCAGCGCAAGGTCGTGCTCAACGAGCGGCGCCAGTCGTACGAGAACCGCCCCTACGGGCGCGGCGAGCTGCGCATCCCCGAGGTCATGTACCCGCCGACGCACCCGTACCACTGGCCGACGATCGGCTCGACGGCCGACCTCGAGGCGGCGAGCGTCGACGACGTGCGCAGCTTCTTCGAGCGCTTCTACCGTCCGTCCAACGCGAGCCTCACGATCGCGGGCGACTTCGAGCCGGCCGAGGCGCGTCGGCTCGTCGAGCGTTACTTCGGCTGGCAGGCGAAGCGCGATCGGCCGCTGCCGCCGTCGCCGCCGGCGCCGTCGCTCGCCGAGGCGCGCGAAGAGACGCTCACCGATCGCGTGCAACTGCCGCGGCTGCGCCTCACGTGGCACGCACCCGCGCTGTTCGCGCCCGGCGACGCCGATCTCGACATCGCCGCGCACGTGCTCGGCGGCGGGAAGTCGAGCCGCTTGTACCGCTCGATGGTCTACGAAAAGCGCATCGCGCAGGACGTGTTCGCGTACCAGGGATCGCAGCGACTCGCGAGCCTGTTTCACGTCGGCGTCACGGCGAAGCCGGGCCACGACCTCGACGAAATGCAGGCGGCCGTCGACGTCGAGCTCGCGCGCCTCGCGGGGGAAGGCCCGACGGCGGCGGAGGTCGAGCGCGCGCGCAACACGCACCTCGCCGACTTCTACAAGAGCCTCGATCACCTGCAGACGAGGGCCGACTTGCTCAATCACTACCAATATCTCGTGGGCACGCCGGACGGCGTCGCGCGCGACGTCGCCCGCTACGAAGCCGTCACGCCCGCGACGGTGCGCGAGGTGTTCGCGCGCGTCATCGGCGCGCCGCGGTTCGCGCAGCGCACGCTGCCCGATCCAAACGCGCCGAACGCGGGCGCCACGCCCGAAGGCGAAGAAGATGAAGACACCGCCGAGGCCGCCTCGTGAGCGACGCCATGATGCGGGCGCCGATCGTCGGCCCGCTGCCGCGTCTCGAGCCGCCGCACCCGACGCGCTTCGTGCTCTCGAATGGCGTCGAGGTGCTCGCCGTGCGCCGCGAGGTCGCGCCGCTCGTCGCCCTCAACCTCATGCTGCGCGTCGGCTCCGATCTCGACACGCCTGAGCGACTGGGCCTCGGCTCGTCGACGGCCGAGATGCTCGACGAGGGCGCGGGCGCGCGCGACCCGATGCAGATGGCCGAGGACCTCGAGCAGCTCGGCGCCGACCTGTGGCTCGGCTGTGGACGCGACGGCTCGCAGCTGTCGGTGCAGGTGCCGCTCGGCGGCTTCGAGAGCGCGCTCGGGATCGCCGCCGACGTGCTGCTGCGGCCGCGCCTCGCCGAGACCGACTGGGAGCGCGTGCGCCACGATCGCCTCACGGGGCTGTCGCAGCGCCGCGACCAGCCCGAGGCCGTCGCGAGCCTCGCCTCCGATCGCGTGCTGTTCGGCGACGCCCATCCTTACGGGCGCCCCACCGACGGCTACGAGCCGACGGTCGCGCGCATCGGCATCGACGACATACGGGCGTTTCACGCGGCCCACTACCGCCCCGGCAACGCCGTCCTCGTCGTCGCGGGCGCGTTCGACGACAAGAAGCTCCAGGGCCAGCTCGAGGCGGCGCTCGGCGGGTGGACCGCCCCCGGCACGTCGACGCCCGCGCCCGCACCCGCATTTCCGCCACGCGCGCGCCTCGTGATCATCGACCGCCCCGACGCGCCCCAGAGCATCGTCCGCTTCGTCGGGCCCGGCGTCGATCGCCGCTCGCCCGATCGCCCCGCGCTCGCGATGCTGAACGCGATCTTGGGCGGCAGCTTCACGAGCCGCCTCAACTTCAACCTGCGCGAGAAGAAGGGCTACACGTACGGCGCAGGCTCGAGCTTTTCTTTCTTGCGGCGCCCCGGCGCCTTCGCGGCGCGCGCCGCCGTCTTCAGCGAGGTCACGGCCGCGTCCGTCGGCGAGTTCTTGAACGAGCTCACGGCGATCCGCGCCCAGCCCGTCACGGCCGAAGAGCACACGAAGGCGCGCGCGATCTTGCTCGATCGCGTCGCCGAGGGGCTCGCGACGTCGGGCGGCATCGCGGCCACCTTCGCCGAGCTTGGCCTCTACAGCCTCCCTCTCGATGAGCCCGCGCGCTTCATCGCCGCGCTCGAGAAGGTCACGTCCGAGGATTTGCAGCGCCTCGCGCGCGAGCACATCGATCCCGCGACGATGTCGATCGTCATCGTGGGCGATCGCGCGAAGATCGAGCCCAGCCTCCGCGACCTCGGCCTGCCCGCGCCCGAGCTGCGCGACACCGACGGCGCCGTGCTCACCGCGCCGTCCGCATGATCTTGCAGTCGTCCGTGCGCCCCGTGCGCCCCGTGCGCTCATAGACGAGCAAACTCGTCCCGCGCGCGGGCAACTTCTAACGCACGTTGAACCGTGCGAAGGTGGCCCCCGCGTTGCGACCTCGCGCTCTCACACGTTGCGCTTCGATCTTGATCTCTTTGGCGGCGACCGCGCAGCTCTCCGCGTGCGGCGCGTCCAGAACGACGGCGGGCTCGTCCGACGCCGCGCCCGACACGCCGTCAGAGGCGCTCGACGAGACCGACGGTGGCGAGGCGGCGCTCGCGGACGCCGCCCTCGAAGCCTCGTCAGACGCGGCGGGCGATCCCGACGCGGGCGCCCCTGACGCGGGCGCCACCGACGTGGGCGACGACGGCGACGCCGACGCCGAGCCGCCCCCCGCGAGCGGCTCGCCGTTCCGCGCGCTCTCGATCGCGACGGGCATCGTCCACGCCTGCGCGATCCTCGACAACCACCGCATCAAGTGTTGGGGCGCGAACCTCTTCGGTTGCCTCGGGACGGGCAGCGCCGCGAGCCACGGCTTTTCGTCCGCGGACATGGGCAACGCGCTGCCGTTCGTCGACCTGGGGGTCGGACGAACGGCGAAGGAGATCGCCGCCGGCCGCTACGTGACGAGCGCGATCCTCGACGACGACTCCGTCAAGTGCTGGGGCTGGCGCGACTTCACGGGCCTTCCGAAGGGAGGGCCGGGCGACGACGGCCAAGTCGGAAACGCGCCGGGCGATTTGGGCGACGCGCTGCCAGCGCTCGCGCTCGGCACCGGGCGCAAGGCCATTCACATCGCGAGCGGCTACACCTCGACCTGCGTCGTCCTCGACGATGGGACGGCCCGCTGCTGGGGGCGCGGCGCGCCCATCACGATGGCGTCGGTCGGCGGCTCGACGCCGGTCCGGCAGCTCGCGCCCGCGCAGGGCCGCGTGATGGCGCTGTTCGAGGACGGCCGCCTCTCGGGCCTCTTGCCGACGCTGGTGACCTCGCTCGTCCTGCCCGTCGGACGCAAGGCGACGTTCATCGGCGGCTCGGACTTTGCGGCGTGCGCCGTCCTCGACGACGGCGGCCTCGCGTGCACCGCCGGCACGGACAAGTTCCCACCGGCGGGCACGACGAACCTGGCGGGGATCGACGTGGCCGCACATCACACGTGTACCCTCTCGAAGCTGGGCGAGGTGCGGTGCTACGGCACGACGTGCGGCGACTACCCCGTCGGCACGAAGTACTGGTGCCCGAGCCCACGCGCCGCGGACCGCGGCTTCACCGTCGCCCTCGGCCAGCCCGCGAAGGCCCTCGGCACGGGCGCCGTCGACTTTTCGTGCGCGCTGCTCGAAGACGGCAGCGTCAAGTGCTGGAGCCTTTACGACACCTGCATCGACGCCGCCGGTGATTCAGCGCCCTGCGGCGTGCCCGCGTCGACGCCGACGATCGTCGGCGCCTCCGTCGAGATCACGGGGACGGGCGCCGATCGCAAATTCGGCGCCTGGCGCTCGATCGACTTCGGCACGCATCCCTGAGCGCGAACGCGCGCCTCAGCGCTTGCCGAACAGGCGAAGCTTCTGCGAAACGCCGACGAGCGCGCCGTAACGATCGCTGCCGTCGAGAATCCCGACGAGGCCCGTGAGCGAGATCTGCGTCGCCTCCGTCGGGGACCACGCGAGGCCGCCCGTCGCGAGCAGCTGGTGCGGGTCCGACGACACGAAACGCACGCCCGCGAGCTCGGCCGTGACCTGGAAGTGTCCGGCGGCGTCGAGATCGCGATCGAAGTCGAGGCCGAGCTCGAGGCCGAGCGGGCGAGCGCCGTCGGGCGCGGGGTGCGGATCGACGAACGCGCCCGCGTTCAACACGAAGTGCATGCCGTGGACGACGTGTCCCACGAGCAAGAGCCCTTCGACGCCGACGCCGCGGCTCCCCGGCGCGACGGGCAGCTTCGGCCCCGCCTGCGCCCCGACGGCCCACGCGACGACCTCGTTGACGGCGCGGCCCTCGTCGACCCAGTCGTAAAGGCCGACCTTGGCGGCGAGCCACAGGTTGTCGGGCGCGGGGTTGTCGAACTTGAACGCGCCCCCCGGCGCGTCTTCGAGCGCGTAGGCGCCGTCGAGATCGAGCTCGAGG
>JBBQJG010000025.1:0-30747 GCA_038325725.1 Polyangia bacterium
GCTCGCGGTGCCGGCGCGCACGGGCAGCGAGATCAGCTTGGCAGCGGCGCCGGGCATGGGCGACGGGATCGGCGAGGCGACGCCCACGTCGACGACGGCCAGCTCGATGTCGTGGGCGCGTGTGAGCACGCTGATGGCGGCGCCACCGGCGACGAAGTTCGCAACCATGGCGGCCGTCACCGACGACGGATACGGGCTCACGCCCTCGGCCGTGATGCCGTGGTCGGCGGCAAACACGACGATCCGCGCGCGGGCCGGCGCGGCGATCGGGAACGCACCGCGCGCGCCCGCGTAGAAGATCGCGAGCTCCTCGAGCCGCCCCAGGCTGCCGGGCGGCTTCGTCAGCTGCCCCTGGTGCTCCCGAGCCCTCGTCGCGGCTTGCACGTCGAAGGGCTGCGGGGAGGTCATGTATTTCGGAAGGGGTAGTGCGGCCACCATGATTCGAACATGGGACCCCCGGCTTCGTAGGCCGATGCTCTATCCAGCTGAGCTATGGCCGCGTGTGGAGGACGTGTATATGCCGCGACGCCGCCCCGAGGTCAAGATCGAAGCGAAGTTGCGCCTCATCGGGACGCGGGCGCGATAAGGTCTGGCACCCCGGAGGGGTGGCCGAGTGGTTTAAGGCAACGGTCTTGAAAACCGTCGTGCGCAAGCACCGAGGGTTCGAATCCCTCCCCCTCCTCAATCTTTCTTCAGCTTCATCTCGACGCGGGCGGCTTCGGCGAGGCGCGGCGTCACGAGGAACAGGCGGCTCGCGGTGCCGGGCGACGTCTTCGCGATCGTCGCCTGCACGGCGGTCGCGCGGCGCAGCGCGAGCGCGCGCAGCTCGTCGTCATCGACGCGCGTGTTGGCGAGCATGAGCTTCTCTTGCTCGGGAGGCGGCAGGCTCTTCTCGAGGCCGACGGCGTTCTTGGGCTTGGGGAACTTCTCGGCGTCGTAGGCCTTTGCGAGCAAGGCGTCGCGCTCGGCGGGCGGGATCACGACGTCGTTCACCGACGCGACGGCCGTGCCCGCCTGCACGAGCTCCGTCATCTTGACGGCCTTGAGCTTGCGATCGAAGAGGTACACGCGCAGGCCGTCGCGGTCGTGCTTCGGATCGGCGCCACCCTCGATCTCGAACGAGATCCCGGGGCGCTCTTGCAGCGCCTTCGTGAGCGTCACGAGCCGCTTCTTCGCCGTGGCGTCGAGCGCGTAGAGCCCGGGCGAAAAGTCGATGTGCGACAGCTCGTCGCCGCCGCCGAACGCCGTTGCGATGAGCGAGAACGGCGCCGTCACCGCCTTGACGACGAGGTTGCCGAGCACCTTGAGGACGGCGCCCCAGATCTTGAACTGCGGATCCTCGAGCGAGCCGGCGATGGGCAGGTCGATGTCGATGACGCCGCGGCGATCTTTCAGCAGCGCGACGGCGAGGCGCACGGGCAGGTTCACGGCGTCGGGGCTCGGGACCTTGTCGCCGAAGGTGAACTGATCGAGAACAAGTTTGTTCTTGGCGTCGAGCTTGCCACCCGCGATCTTGTAGTCGAGCGAGAGGTCGAGCTTGCCCTTGCTGATGGCGAGGCCGACGTATTTCCCCGTGTAGGGGCTCGCGGGCGGCAACTCGAAGTCGCGCAGGTTCACCTGGACGTCGGCGAAGAGCACCTTCGCGAGCGGGTTCGCCTTGCCGAGGATCGTGAGGACGCCCGAGTGGTTCACCGAGCCGCGGATGTCGACGTCGGCCGTCGTGCCAGGCGTCGACGACAAGCCCGAGATGCGGCCCGCGAGCTCGGTGAGCTCGGCCGAGTAGCTCGGGCGAATCATGCGATCGGTGAACGTGACGTTGCCGGCCTGCAGCGTGACGTGGGCGATCTTCACGTCGGGGGGCGGCGGCTCGGGCGCGACGGGAGCTTTGGCCGGAGCTTTCGCCGCGACGGGCTTCTTCTTTTCGGGCGGCGCGGCGCCGGGCGGCGCCAGCGCCTCTTGGAGGTTCAGCTGTCCTTCGGGCGTGAGGACCAGGCGCGTCGCGAAGTCGGTGAGCGCGATCTCGTCGATCGCGATCGACATCGGCGGGCTCGCGACGTGGGCGCCGCCGACGTGGAACGACTTCCACTTGAGCAGCGACTCTTGCTTGAACCGATCGGTGGTCGCGACGTTCGCGACGTCGAGGTCGGCCGTGAGGTCGATCTTCGGGTCGGGGCCGCTCCCCATCTTCACGGCGGCCTGCGCCTTGAGCGACACGGTGCCGTCGGTCACCGTGAGACCGACCTGATCGCCGAAGTACGGTTGGAGCGGGAGGATCTCCAGCGTCTTGAGGTCGACCTTCACGTTCGCCGCGAGCGGCTGCGGCGCGACGGTGCCGGACACTTGCAGCTTGCCCGTTTTGTTCAGGCCGAGCCTGAGATCAACGCCCATCCTCGCGCCGGGCGCCGTCGAGACGTTCTTGAGCTGCAGGGCGATCGGATCGACCGTGAGCACCGCCGTCGGCTTGACGGCGTGGTCTTCGAAGCGCGCGCCCCACTTCTCGAGGTCGAAGCGCGCGAGCTCGACCTTCCACCCGGGCGACGACGCGACGGGCGACGCGACGGGGGGAGCGATAGGCGCGGGGCGTGCCGGCGGCGCGGCCCCGTGGGCAGGCGCCGTCGACGCAACGAGCGTCGTGAGATCGACGACTCCCTTGGCGTCGCGCTGCGCGCGCACGCGACCGTCGTGCGTCGTGAGCTCGGCGATCGAGACGGTCTGCGCGCCCACGTCCACCTTCGCGCCGTGGACGGCGAGCGCGCCCAGGTGGACAAAATCGTCGCGCGCGGTGCGACGGTGCAGCGTGAGGTCGCTGAGCTCGAAGAACGCGTCGGACAGGCGAATCGTCGGGTGAGCCTTGCCCTGCTCGAACTCGTAGGCGCTCCCGACGCGCACGCGGCCCTTCGTGACGTCGAAGGTGAGCGCGTCGCGGGTGTACGACGAGAAGCGACCCGGCTCGATGCCCTCGACGGTGACGGTCCCCGTCGCGGCGAGCGGCGTGAGGCGCAGCGTCCCCGCCTGCGTCACCGTTCCGCCCGGCTCGGCGCGCAGGCGGACCGTCATCTTCGCCGTCGCGCCCGCGGCGTTCGAGAGCCCGTGGACCGCGACGTCGAGATCGCTCACGTCGGTCTCGAAGGCGGGGCTCACCGTCTCGTCGCGAAAGTGCGCCGACGATTTTTCGAGCGCGAAGACGCCCAGCGACCACTGCGGGCCGCCCTCCTGGGCCTCGACCTTGGCTTTGGCTTTCTCCTCAGCCACCTCCTGCTTCCGCTGCGCCTTCTCATGGCGCGACGCCGGCGATTTCTCCTCGACGCTCGCGCGCGGCGCGAGGTGCTCGAAGTTCATCGACCCGTCGGGCAGGCGACGCGCGTGGACGTCGAGGCCCGAGAGGAGAACTTTTTCGACGCGGATCTTCTGCGCCGTGAGGTCCGATTCGCCGATGACGATCTCCAGCTTGTCGAGCGCGACCAACGGTGACGGCCCCGCCTTGCGCTTCTCGCGCACGTCGAGCTTGTCGAGGTCGATGCTGCCCTTGAGCGTGAGCCTCGGCGTGTCGGCGCTCGGGCGCACGAACGTGACGTCGAGCGCCAGCGACAGGCTCGCCGACGGGATGACGACCGGCAGCGCGAGCGGCACGAAGGGGAGGTACTTCGTGAGGTCGAGCGACGCGAGCCGCAGCTCGAGCACCGTCTCGAGCGAGTCCTTGAACGGCTTCGTGCGTCCGTCGACGGAGAACGGGGTCCCGTCGACGCGCACGCTGAGCCCCGGCTGCACGAACGAGTCGAGGTACACAGGCAGCGTCGACGCGAACGGCACGCCGATCGCCAGGTCCGTGATCTCGTGGTGCGCGTGCAGCGGCCGATCGTCGAAGGTCACGGCGCCGTCGACGAGGCGCAGGTTGTTGAGCGAGAAGCGCGGAGGCGGCGCGTTCGGATCCGGCGACGGCGGCGGATTCGGATCCTTCGGCATCGCCGCGAAGCGAGCGACGATGTCCGAGAAGTTGTAGGCCGACGCGATGTCGGCGAACTCCTCGTCCGTCGCCTTTTCACGCACGACGCGCACGCGCAGCCCCTCGAGGCTGACCTCCTTGATCACGGGCGCGCGGCGAAACACCGACGAGAGCTGCGCGTTGACGTACAGGCGCCGAAACCCGACGAAAGGCGTCGTCTGGTCGGCCTCGAAGATCTGGAAGTCTTCGACGGCGAGCGAGAGCGCGAACGGATTGATGCGCACGCGTCCGATGGCGACCCTGCGCCCCAGCAGCGCGCCGAGCTGTTTTTGCGCGACGCTCTGGGCGATGGGCGGCGCGATGAAGAAGCCCAGGAGTCCGAACAGCGCCGTCGAGATCGCGGCGCCGATCGCCAGCCGTCGCGGCCATCGCCGCCGCGGCTTGGGCCCCGTGGCCGTGTCCTTTGCTACCTTTTCGTCGCCCATTTTTCAGGGCGCGCGGCCCGCGAGTCCGCCCGGAGCTTCCGTCCCCCGCCCTGACGCGTCCAGCGGAAACAGCGCGGGCCACCCTCGACGCGCACCTTGCGCGAGGCGCATCCGTGCTCTATGGTCGGCCCGCAGTTTTGGAGAGGTGGCCGAGTGGCCGAAGGCGGCGGTTTGCTAAATCGTTATAGGGTCAAAAGCCCTATCGAGGGTTCGAATCCCTCCCTCTCCTCTCGACGCGCAGGGGGGACTCGTCCCCCCTGCGTGCTCCCCCTTCGGCGTTAGCGGGGGTCGCTGGGCTTCGGGGCGTCGGCGTCTGACGAAGGTGATGGCGGCGGGGGTGAGGCGCTGGCGACGGGAAAGCGCGAGGAGTCGTCGCGGCGGTCGCGCGGGGTGTCGCGGCGCTCGGCGGGGACGCGCCAGTCGACGGTCACCGAGGGCTCCTTGAGGAAGGTCTCGGGCTCGGGGAGCATGAGGGCGTTGCGGAGCACGTCGTCCATGTGCTCGACGGGCACGACGCGCAGGGCCTTGAGGACGCGCTTGGGGATGTCGCGCAGGTCCTTGGCGTTCTCGCGCGGCATGATGACCGTCGTGATGCCCGAGCGGTGCGCTGCGAGGATCTTCTCCTTGAGGCCACCGATGGGGAGCACGTGCCCGCGCAGCGTGATCTCGCCTGTCATGGCCACGTCCTTCCGTACAGGCACGCGCAGCAGCGCCGAGACGAGGCCCGTGCACATCGTGATGCCCGCCGACGGGCCGTCCTTCGGGATCGCGCCCTCGGGGAAGTGCACGTGGATGTCGGCGCGGCTGTAGAAGTCGCGATCGAGGCCCAGCGACGGCGCGCGCGAGCGGACGTAGCTCATCGCCGCTTGTGCCGACTCCTGCATGACGTCGCCCAGCTTGCCCGTGAGCACGAGCTTGCCCTTTCCGGCGACGATCGAGACCTCCGTCTGAAGCAGGTCGCCGCCGTGCATCGTCACGGCGAGGCCGTTGACGAGCCCGATCTCGTCGCCGCCCTCTTGGCGGCCATGGCGGTAGCGGTGCGGGCCGAGGTAGCGCGGCAGCCGCTTGGGCGTGATCTTCCAGCCCGGCGACGAGACGCCGGCCTCGGCGATCTGCACGGGCGTCTTCTTGGCGACGACGTCGCGCGCGATCTTGCGACACACCGTCGCGAACTCGCGCTCGAGGTTCCGGACGCCCGCCTCCTTCGTATAGAAATGGATGACGTCGCGCACCGTCTCTTCGGGGATCGAGACCGCCACGTCGGCGATGCCGTTGTCGCGCTTTTGCTTGGGGATGAGGTAGCGCTCGGCGATCGAGACCTTCTCGAACTCCGTGTAGCCGGGGAGCTGGATGATCTCCATGCGGTCTTGCAGCGGGATCGGGATCCCGTGCAGGTAGTTCGCCGTCGTCACGAACATGACGTCGGACAGGTCGTAGTCGAGATCGAGGTAGTGGTCGTTGAACGTCGCGTTTTGCTCGGGGTCGAGGACCTCGAGCAGCGCCGCCGACGGGTCGCCGCGAAAGTCCGTCGACATCTTGTCGATCTCGTCGAGGAGGAAGACGGGGTTCTGCGTCCCGGCCTTCTTGAGCGACTGGACGATCTTGCCGGGCAGCGCCCCGATGTACGTGCGCCGGTGGCCACGGATCTCGGCCTCGTCGCGCACGCCGCCCAGCGACAACCGCACGAAGTTGCGCCCTGTGGCCTTCGCGATCGACCGCGCGAGCGACGTCTTGCCGACGCCGGGCGGCCCCACGAGGCACAGCACGGGCCCGCGCAGCTTTTTGACGAGAGCCTGGACAGCCAGGTATTCGAGGATGCGCTCTTTGACCTTCTTGAGGCCGTAGTGATCCTCGTCGAGGATGCGCTCGGCGGCGATGATGTCGTGGTTGTCCTCGGTCTTCTCGTCCCACGGCAGGCCGATGACCCAATCGACGTAGTTGCGCACGACGGCCGCCTCGGCCGACATGGGCGCCATCATGCGCAGCTTCTTGAGCTCCTTCTTGATCTTGAGCTGCGCCTCGGCCGACAGCTTCTTGAGCTTGGCCTTCTCCTCGAGCTCGCCGACCTCATTCTTGAACTCGTCGCGATCGCCGAGCTCCTTCTGAATGGCCTGCATCTGCTCATTCAGGTAGTACTCCTTCTGCGTCTTCTCCATCTGCTTCTTGACGCGCGTCCTGATCTTGCGCTCGACCTGCAAGATTTCTATCTCGGCCTTCATGAGCTCGTAGAGGCGCGTGAGGCGCTTGCTCGGCGCGTCCATCTCGAGGATGGCCTGCTTGTCGGCGAGCTTGAGCTGGAGCTGGCCCACCATCGTGTCGGCGAGCTGGCCGGGATCCTCGATCGTCTGCACGGAGATGAGAATCTCGGGCGCGATGCGCTTGTTGAGCTTCACGTACGTCTCGAACGTCGCGTTCACCTCGCGCACCATGGCGTCGAGCTCGATCGACCGCTCGAAGACCTCGGGGATCTCCTCGACCTCGACGGAGAAGAAGCCGTCCGTGTTCGTGAAGCGCCGGATGGCGGCGCGCTTGCGCCCCTCGACGAGGATCTTCACCGTGCCGTCGGGCACGCGCAGCATCTGGATGATCGTGCCGAGCGTGCCGAGCGTGAAGATGTCCTCGGGCCCGGGTTCGTTCGTCTTCGCCTTGCGCTGCGCGCTCAGAAAGATCTCGCGCGACCCACCCTTCGCCATCGCCTCTTCGAGCGCGCTGATCGACTTTTCGCGCCCCACAAAGAGCGGCACGACCATGTGCGGGAACACGACGATGTCGCGCAGGGGCAGGAGCGGGACGAGCCGGCTGGTTCGTCGGTCATCCGGGCGATCGGGCATCGACATGGGGCTGTACCTCGGGGTGGATCGTACCAACCCCCGTCGCCCCCATCCAATTTCTAGCCTGTCGGGCGGGCCGCCCCTCGAGTGGAAAACGTCGAGCCGGCGTCAGTAAGACGTCGAGCCGGGGCCGGAGACCCCGGAGACGAAGACGGCCTGCTCGTCCGGGGCCACGAAGCCGCCGGCGCCCGTGTTGTTCCCGGCGGGCCCGCTCACGTCCTTCAGCTCTTGCACGTCTTGAGGCTCCGCCGACTCCTCGAGGTGGACCATGATCGTCCCGCTCGGTCCGTCGTAGAGGTCGGGAGCCTCGGCGGACGGCCCCACGAGCACTTCCGCCGGCGACGCGATGGTCATGGCGCGCATGAGCGACAAACCGCCCATGCTGATGGCCATCCCCCAAAACATCAACGAGCCCACCATGAGCAGGGGCAGCGCGATCATCCAACGAGCCATCGACCGGGTCGAAGTTGTGAACATGCCGTGCCCTCCTCTAACTGCCCGTTGCCTGTTGCTACGAAGCCGACCTCTCGACGCCCGACCCTTTTTGATACATGAGGATCGGCTGCTGCCCCTTCTGAATCGTCTCTTCGTTGATGACGACCTCACGGATCGCGGACCCCGTCGTCGGGACCTCGAACATGATGTCGAGCATCGCGAGCTCGAGGATGGCGCGCAGGCCGCGGGCGCCCGACTTGTGCTTCTGCGCGTCGGCGGCGATGGCCGACATCGCGCCCTTCGTGAAGCGCAGCTTGACGCCGTCCATCTCGAACAGCTTCTGGTACTGCTTGACGAGGGCGTTCTTCGGCTTCGTGAGGATGTCGATGAGCGCCGGCTCGTCGAGCTCGTGGAGCGGCGCGATCACGGGCAAACGTCCAACAAATTCGGGGATCATGCCGTACTTGAGCAGGTCTTCGGGCTGCACCTCGCGCAGGAGATCCCACACGCGGCGCTCCTTCTTCGAGGTGATCTTCGCGCCGAACCCAATCTGCTTTTGGCCGACCCGCTGCTCGATGATGTCTTCGAGTCCAACGAACGCGCCGCCGCAGATGAAGAGAATGTTCGACGTGTCGACCTGCAGGAACTCCTGCTGCGGGTGCTTGCGTCCCCCCTTGGGCGGCACGTTGCAGATCGTGCCCTCGAGGATCTTGAGCAGCGCCTGCTGCACGCCCTCACCCGAGACGTCGCGCGTGATGCTGGGGTTCTCGCCCTTGCGCGCGATCTTGTCGATCTCGTCGATGTAGACGATCCCGCGCTGCGCCTTCTCGATGTCGTGCTCGGCGTTCTGGAGGAGGTTGACGATGATGTTCTCGACGTCCTCGCCGACGTACCCGGCCTCGGTGAGGTTCGTGGCGTCCGCTATTGCGAACGGCACGTTGAGGATCTTGGCCAGGGTCTGAGCGAGCAACGTCTTGCCGCAGCCCGTGGGGCCGAGCAGCAGGATGTTCGACTTGCCGAGCTCGACGTCGTCCGCCCCCACCTTGGCGTCGATGCGTTTGTAGTGATTGTGGATCGCCACGGCGAGGATCTTCTTGGCGCGGTCCTGCCCGATGACGTAGTCGTCGAGCACGGCCTTGATGTCGGCCGGCTTCGGTATGGGAGCGAGACCGAAGTTGTCAGACTCCTTCTCGATCTCCTCGGCGATGATGTCGTTGCACAGGCCGATGCACTCGTCGCAGATGTAGACCGTGGGGCCCGCGATCAGCTTCTTCACTTCCTTCTGGGACTTGCCGCAGAAGGAGCAGGAAAGGTTCCCGTGTTCGTCGCGTTTCCGTTCGGTCGGCACTGGGAAAAAGCGTAGCACAAGGTCGCCGCCGTGTGCGGGCCAGCGCGCGTCAGAGCTCCGACAGGTTCAACCAGCCGCCGAGGCCGAAGATGACCTCCGTCGAGGCGGCCTGCGCGCCCGCCGACCACCAGTGCGCCACCTCGACGCCGACGCCCCCGAAGCCGACGCGATAGCTGTCGTACCGCGGCGCCTGCTCTTGCCCGAAGAAGACCCGGAGGCGCGGACCATTTCGAAACGTGCCGGCCGACGCACCGCCACCGGACAGCGCCCACCTACCCGCATACGAAGCTTCGACGCCCACCCCCGAGTACACGTGAGCCGCCGCGACGAAAGCCGCCGTGCTCCACCGCGCCGAGATCGCGTCCTCGAGACCGAGGACGACGGGCCCCACGAAGCGCCCCGCCCCCACCCGGACGCCGAGGGGGCTGAGGTCGACGTGCAGGCCCAGCATCCACGGCGATGACGGCGTCCACGTGTCCCGCTTGTCGTCCTTTTGAATCGGGATGCGCAGGCACCCCGGCACGCCCGCGCGCTCCGTCGCGACATCGAGCGCCCACGCCCCCGACGTCAGGTCCGCGAGGCGGAGCGTCTGCGGAAACTCGATCCGGAACCGCCGCGCGCCGATGACGGCGACGGGGCGCTGCCACGTCACGACGTCGTCGAGCGCGATCGCGATCGCGGCCTCGCTCGCATCGGCGCACGGCTCGCCGTCGACGCGGGCGATCGAGGCGCCGCGCACGCCGAGCGCCGCGGGCGCCTGCACGCGCCCGACGACGACGAGGCCCTGGTCTTCAAAGCGCGTATCGAGTCCTTCGATGTCCGCCGTGACGTCGCTGTTCGTCGCCGTGATGGGAGTCTTGGCGCGGTAGCGAGGCCCCGTGGCGCACGCGCCCATCGCGACGACGCCGGCCACGCCGCATGCGACGACGGGCCACCGCGTCCTGCCGCGCGCTCGGGGACGCCTCACCACGCCGTGAATCCCCCGCTCAAGAGCCACGCGGCGCCGCGGGCCGGCTCGCCGGGTGTCAGGTTGAGCCGGCAGAGGGCCAGCTCGAAGCCGCGTCCGACGCGCGTGCGTCGCGTCGGCGCGCCGAGCGGGACGGGCGCGACCGACGCGAGGATGACGCCGAGGCGTGGGCCCCAAAAGATGTCGTCGCGCTTCGGATCGGCGGCCGTCCCGGCGCCCGACACGGCGCCGCCGACCTCGAACGACAGGGACAGGCCGAGCGCGTGCGTCCCCCGAACGTAGGGTAAGAACGTCAGCTGGGGAGCGAGGTGAAGCTCGGCGAAGCGTCCCGCCTTCGATGAGCTCGAGCTGCTGTTGCCGTCGCCTCCTCCATAGCTCACGCGGTTCGGATCGACGCCGACCCCGACGCGCAGCCCGACGAGCACGGGCCCAACCCAGCGGCCCCCGAGGGCGTCGGCGCGGATGGCGGCGCTCGAACGCGCGCGCAGCGGCGCCGACACGGAGAAGCCGCCCCCAAGGACGCCCTTGGAACGCGCGACGAGAGGCCGGGTCGCTTCCGTGAGCGGCAGCCGCGCGCACGTCGTGCCGCGCGCGCCCGCGATCTCGACGTCGAGCGCGAGCGGTCCGGCCGCGAGCTGGGGCGCGCCGGGGAAAGAGAGCGTGACGTCGTGATCGACGCCGAGGCCGACCGGCCGATCCCAGCGGGTCTGGCCGTCGACGTCGATGAGCTCCGCCAGCAGCCCCACCGTGCACGGCGCGGCCTCGGGCGGCACGAGGAACGCGCGCGCGAGGCCGGTGCCCGCTTCTTGGGCGTGCCAGCGCAGGCGAACGGTCGGGCCCGCGCTGCGCGCGTAGCCGTCGGGCGTCGCCACGGAGAGACCGCCGTCCTCGCGCACGGCGATCAGCTCGAACGCCGCCGTGGGCGTCACGAGCTTCGTCGGCGTCACGGGGCCGAAGTCGTGGGTCATGCACGCCGACCCGAACGCGCAAAGCCCGAACGCGTAAAGCCCGAGCGACCAAAGCCGGAAGGCGCCCGGCGAGGAGGCTCTACGTTCAACCACCGTCGCGCTCCGCGCCGCCGTCGGAAGTGGCGGAGGGACGGAGCGGCACGCGCAGGCACACCGGCCCCTCGGGGAAGCGCAGGTCGAGATCGAGCACGTCGCCCGACACCAGCACCAGATCGAAGGCGAGCTTGAGTCGCTCCGTGCCCTCGAGCGGGAGCGGCCCGCTCGTGCGGACGCCCGCGTCGTCGTCGACGGCGTTGAGCGCATCACCGCCGCGGCAGGGAGCGCCCCCGGCCCCCGCGATCCACGCGTTGTGCAGCGACGCCTTCGCGGGCGCCGTCACCTCGACGACGACGGTGTGGCCGGTGTTCTCGACGAGCTTGGCGCACAGGCCGCGCGCGCAGATCGGCTTGGCCTTGTCGCCGCCGCCAGAGGTCGCGCAGGCGGCGAGCACGCAGGCGGCGAACACGAGGGCGGCGACCAGGCCCGCCCCCTGTCGAAGTCGTCTCACGCCGCGCAGGGTACAGATCTCGCGGTGACGTTGTCACGTACGCCGGTCACCTGCGACGAGACGTCGCAGGGGCCGCGGGTGACTACTTCGTCGACGTCGCCGTCGGCGGCGTCTTCTGCACGAGCACCTCGTCGATGAGGCCGTACTCCTTGGCCTCGATCGCGCTCATGAAGTAGTCGCGCTCGGTGTCCGATTTGATGCGCTCGATGCCCTGGCCCGTGTGCTTGACGAGCAGCTCGTTGAGCTTGTCGCGCGTGCGCAGGATTTCCTTGGCGTGGATGTCGATGTCCGTCGCCTGACCCGAGAAGCCGCCGAGCGGCTGGTGGATGAGGATGCGCGCGTGCGGCAACGAGTAGCGCTTGCCCTTCGCGCCGGCCGCCAGCAGAAAAGCGCCCATCGAGGCGGCTTGCCCCATGCAGAACGTCGCGACGTCGGGCCGCACGTACTGCATGGTGTCGTAGATCGCCATGCCGGCCGTCACCATCCCGCCGGGCGAGTTGATGTACAGCATGATGTCCTTGTCCGGGTCCTCGCTCTCGAGGAACAGGAGCTGCGCGATGACGATGTTCGCGATCTGATCGTCGACGCCCGTGCCGAGGAACACGATGCGATCCTTGAGGAGCCGCGAGAAGATGTCCCAGCCGCGCTCGCCCCGGTGGGTCTGCTCGATGACCGTCGGGATGATGAAGTTGCCCACCTGCATCGGAGGCGCGTCGGCGATCGACGAAACGAGGGGGGACTTGCTCATGGAGTGGGTTCCTTTTTCTTCGCTTTCGGCTTGTCGGCTTTGGGCTTCGCGGCCTTCTCGGCAGCGGCCTCCTCCGGCGACACAATCAGCTTCTCTGCGGCCGGATCGGCGTCGGAGATCTTAGCCTGCGAGATCAGCATATCAAGGACCTTCTGTTCGCGGATCTGCGCCTGCAGCTGCGGCAGCGCCTGCTCCTTCTCGAAGTCGGCGCGGATCTTCTTGGGCGTCTCGTTGTTCGCCGCCGCGATCTCGGCGATGCGCTTCTGCAGGTCGGCGTCCGTCGCCGTGACGCTCTCGCGCTCGGCGATCGCCTGGATGAGGATGTTGCCGCGCGCCTCTTCCTCGGCGCGCTCGCGGAACTCGCCGAACATGCGGTTGTCGTCCATCTGCTCGACGTCGAGGCCCGCCTGCTGCAACTGCCGCTTCGCGCGGTTCAACATCGCCTTTTGGTGGCGCTCGACGAGCGCGGCCGCGACGGGGAAGTCGTTGCGCTTGATGAGCTCCTTGACGACCTGCTGCACGAGCTCGCCGCGGATGCGCTGCTTGTCGCCCTCCTCGAGGCGCTCGCGGATCTTGGCGCGCAGGCCCTCGAGCGTGTCGGCCTCGCCCGTGTCCTTCGCGAGCTCGTCGTCGATCCCGGGGATCTTCTTCTCGCGCGCTTCCTTGATGACGACGCGCAGGTCGACCGCCTGGCCGGCGAGCTCGGCCTCTTTCGTGTCGGCGTCGATCGTGTACTTGAGCTCGACGGGCGTGGGTCCGATCTTGACGCCGCGCAGACGCGTCGCGAGGCCCGGCAGCGGACCGCCTTCGACCTCGTCGAGATCGACGGCGGTCGTGCGGTGCTTGAGGCGATGCTCACCGACGCGACCCGAGACCTCGACGAGGACGACGTCGCCCTCCTTCGTCTCGTCGCGGCCCTCGACCGGCTTGTACTCGGTGAGGCGCTTTCGATAGCCCTCGAGCTCAGCGACGATCTGCTCCTCGCTGATGACGGTGGGCCGACGCGACAGCGGCAGACCGCTGTAGTCCTTCGGCGTCACCTGCGAGCGAATCGCGACGCGCGCCGAAAATTTGAACGGCGCGCCCGACTTCAGCTCGAGCTTGTCAACCGTGGGTGGCGCGACCGGCTGGAGCTCGTTCTCGGAGATCGCCTGCCCGAGCGACGTCTCGACGAGGTTGCGAGCGACCTCGTCCTCGACCTGCTGGCGGTACATCTGCTCGAGCACCGAGCGCGGCACCTTGCCGGGGCGGAACCCGGCGACGCGGACATCCTTCTTCAGGGCGCCGTAGGCCTTGTCCAGCTTGGGGGCCACGTCGGTCCAAGGGACCTCGAACTCGACGCGTTTTTCGACGGGAGAGATGTCTTCGATCGTGACTTGCATGGCAGGGTGCGCCTTGTCTACCCTCGGCCCCCCCCGTAATCAAGGCGCTACGAGCGCTACGAGGAGGATGTTGAATCAATAGGGCTTGCTCTGCCCGGGGGGTTGCGGTCAGCATATGCCCCTTCCGATGGGCTCCCCAGGCTTCACACTCGCCGATCGTCTCGGCGTCAAATCCCTTCCGTGCTCTGTGCGCGGTTGCTCGCGCACGTGGATCTCCATGGCGAGCGCCGCCACGACCGGAAAAAACCTCAAACTCTCAGGACGCGGCGCCGCCGATCCCTCGGATCCAGCGTCGTCGATGTGCGACCCGTGCCGCGACAAGCTCGCCAAGACGCGCGACGCGGAACGCTCGTGCGATCGCCCCGGGTGCGCCGGGACGTGGACGTGGCCTGTCGCCGCGCAGATGATCGCCTTCGCGACGAAGGGCCAGCCCCCCAAGAGCCTGTGCGGCGACTGCGAGTCCAAGCTGTCGTCACTCGAGGATCGGCCCGTGCCGTGCTCTGTCGAAGGCTGCACGCGGACGTCTGTGCTCACGCGGCGGGCACAATTGTTAGCGGGCGCGCCCGACGTCGAGCTCGAGGCGACGCCGACGATGTGCGCGCAGTGCGACGGCGTCTATCAGAAGATCAAGGATCGCCAGGTCAGCTGCGGCATCAGCGGCTGCAAGCACAAGTGGCAGTGGTCCAGGGACGAGCAGATCCAGGCCTATGCCAAAGGCCTCACGAACGAGGCGCCGCGCCGCATGTGCGACGAGTGCAAGGCGACCTTCGGCGGCATCTCCGATCGCGAGGTGCGGTGCCGCGCCTCGGGTTGCAAGAACACGTGGACGTGGGTTCGCGGCGATCAGCTCGACGCGTGCATGGCGGGCAAGCCGACGCCGAAGGCGCCGCACCGCATGTGCGAGCGCTGCCACGGCCTGTATCAATCTCTCCAGGACGTCGAGCGGGCGTGCCGCCGCGCCGGGTGCAGGGGCACGTGGCTCGACAAGCGCGGCGCACAGCTCGCGCGCGCGATCCGAGGCAAGACGGGGGAGCCTTACCCGCAGTACTGCGAGACCTGCGCGAAGGAGCTCGGCGATCTCGAGGATCGGCAGATCGCGTGCCGGACCGACAACTGCACGGGCACGTGGACCTGGACGAAGGCCGCGCAGCTCGCGGCCGGCGTGCGCCCGATGCCCAAGGACGGCGCCTTCGCCGTCAACAGCGACGGCGCCTTCGCCGTCAACAGCGACGGCGCCGGCACCGGCGCAGAAGAGCCAAGCCCCACGCTCGAGAGCGCTCCCGAGGCTTCGGCCGAGGCGGCGCCCACGGGTTCGCCCGAGGGGTCAGGCGAAGGCTCTGCCGATTCAGCCGAGGCGCAGATCGTCGCGACGCCCGCCTCCGAAGCGGCGGCGCCCGCCCCCGGCGAGCGCGGCAAGCGAAAGCGCAAGAACCGCAAGCGGCGCGAGATTCGTCCGCCGGAGAAGCGGTGCCAGACGTGCCTCGACTTCCTCGCGGACCGCAAGACGATCGAGCTTGCCTGCCAGGGCTGCAAGACGCCGATCTACTGGCCGCCCGAGAGCCAGCTGCAGACTCACCTCGGCGCGTGGGCCGCCCCCGGCCTGTGCGGCGCGTGCAAGCGCGACCTCACCGAGGCGCAGCGCGCCGCCGAGCGCGAGGCCCTGCGCCACCCGCACGCGGACGAGGTCTCGGTCTCGGTCGCGCCCGCGGACGTCAGCCCCAGCGTCGAAGCGCCGGCCCCTCTGCCCGACCCTCTCCCGCAAGCGGGAGAGGACGCGGGAACCGCCGGCACGACGTCCTAGCCCGTTCTTCTCTCCGACCGCTCCGGTCTCACTCTCCTCGTCTTCGAGGAGAGTGTTAGGGAGAGGAGTCCGCGAGCGCCCGCGCGAGCGGGTAGTCGGCGGGCAACAGCTCGAGTGTCGGCAAACGCGCCGGCTCGACCCACGCGGTCTCAGCAACCTCGCGCGCGCGCGGTGTCCCGGCGACGATCTCGCACGCATAGACGAGCATCACGAGGTCGAACGCCTCGTAGGCGTGGAACACGACCTCGTGGATGCGGCCGACGCGCACCTCGCAGTCGAGCTCTTCTTGGACCTCGCGCGCGAGCGCGACGACGGGATCCTCGCCGGGCTCGACCTTGCCGCCCGGGAACTCCCACAGCAGCGGCATCGGCTGATCGGCGCGACGCCGCGACACGAGGATGAGCCCTTCCCGCCGAATGAGCGCGGCGACAACGAGCTTGCGCGTGCGCGCGACCGTCGACGACATCGACGCCACACTACCGCGTCAGCCCGTGCGCGTCAGCTCGTGCGCGTCAGCTCGAGAGAGTCGACGTGTCTAGCGCCCCGTCGATGTCCGCGAGGGAGGACGTGCCCGCCTCGCGCACCTTGCGCTCGATGAGCGCCAGCACGTCCTCGATACGGAACGGCTTCTGAATCACCGCGATCACCGACTCCTCGAGGAAGCGCTTCGCGTCAGGAGAGAAGGCCCCCCCCGTGACGAACACGAAGCGATCGGCGAGCGCGGGCCACCGCCGCTGGACCGCCTCGTACACGCCCATGCCGGACAGCTCGGGCATCTGCAGATCGCACAGGATGACGTCGTACTTCGCGTCGCGCTCGAGCTCATGCAGGGCCTCGAGGCCGCCGAGCGCCGTCGTCACCTCGTGCGTCTCGCCCAACATGCGTCGAAACGCCTTGAGCAAAAGCGCCTCGTCGTCGACGGCGAGCACGCGACGGCGCGGGTATTCGCGCGGCGCGGTCGTCACCGCAGAGGGCGACGTCACGAGCGACGTCCCGGCCGCGATCGGTTCGACGGCGGGTAGGCGGATGCGGAACGTCGCCCCCTGCCCCGGTCGGCTGTCGACGGTGAGCGTGCCGCCGAGGCTGCGCACGATGCCGAGCGAGATCGGCAGGCCCAGGCCCGTCCCGATGCCGCGCGGTTTCGTCGTGAAGAAGGAGTCGAAGATGCGCGGCGCGACGTCGGCGGGGATCCCAGGGCCGTTGTCGCTGACCTCGACGACGACGTGCTCGCCGTCGTCGTAGCTGCGCACCGTGACGACGTTGCGACCCGCCCGCGTCTCGTCGAGGGCCTGCGCCGCGTTGAGGATGATGTTCAGGAAGACCTGCCCGAGGCGTGCCTGATTCCCACGCACGGCGAGCGTCGCCCGCAGCTCGCGCTCGGTCTTCGCGCGGTACTTGATCTCGTTGCGCAGCATCGTGAGCGCTGAGTCAACGGCGGCGTTCACGCTGAGGACCGTCGAGCCGTCATCGTCGACGTGCGAGAACGAGCCGAGGTCGCGCACGATGCGGTGAATGCGCGCCATGCCCTCCTTCGACTCCTGAAGGATCGCCGTCGCCTCGAAGATGACGTCGGGCAGCCCCAGGCCCGCGACGACGGGCTGAGGCAGCTCGCGCACCTTCTCTTGAAGCAGGCGCAGGTGCCCCGCGAGCGCCTCGATATTCGCGAGCACGAAGGCCGCTGGGTTGTTGATCTCGTGCGCGACGCCCGCGGCGAGCATGCCGATCGAGGCGAGCTTCTCGGCCTGTAGGCGGCGCACCTCGTCATCGCGCTCTTCGGTCTTGTCGCGCAGCGAGAGCACGGCGCGGCGACCTGAGATCGGATAGGCGCGCAAGGCGTAGACGCGGCCATCGAAGGCGACGTTCCGATCCGTCATCGCCTCGGCCTCGATCGTCTCGCGCGCGGCGCCGACGAGGCTCTCGCGCAGGCCCGTGGAGAACAGCCGGCTGCCTCCGGCGTTCGCGATCTCGAGCGCGCCGTTCGCGCAGACGACGCAGAGGCCTTCGGTGAACGTCTCGAAGGTCTCGCGCAGGACGTCGCGTTCGGCGCGAACGTGAATGGGACCGCTCGGGCCATCGCCGAGGCGCTCGCGCACGCCGAGCTCTTCGGCGGCGTCTCCCGACGACGGCGGATTCACGAAGGTCGAACGGTTGGGAGGGCTCATGCGTGCAGCAAAGACGAGGAGCGGCGTCATCATCTCCCTTTTTCGCGGTCGCCTGCAAGGGTTTGAAGGTCACCCTGGCATACTCCCGCTTACAATTTGGTGTCAGGTGGATGTTTGCCAGCGCGGGGTCGGCGTCAGGTTTCTTGAAGGTTTCTTTGAACTCTTTCAAAAGTCCTTCGGGCCGCGATCGCTCAAGTCGATACGGCCGATCGCCGATGGGTGGCCTGTGCGGGTGCAGGAGACATTCGCGCAGGTCCACCTCCCCGAGGCGCGCGTCCTCTATGTCGATGACGAGCCGAACCTGTGCCGGGCGTTCGCGCGCATCTTTCGAGATGACGCGCGCCTGTCGGTCACGCTCGCGCACGCGCCAGATGAAGCCCTCGCGCTGTTCGAAAAGGAGACCTTCGACGTCGTCGTGTCCGACCTGAGAATGCCTGGCATGAGCGGCATCGAGGTGCTCGCGGCGGCGCGGCGTGCGTTGCCTGATGCACGGCGGCTGCTCGTGAGCGGCTACGCCGACTTCGAATCGGCGATGGACGCGATCAACGAGGTGGGCGTCGATCGCCTGCTCATGAAGCCGTGGCAGAACGACGAGATCCGCGGCGCCGTGCACGCGGCCGTGGATCTCGCGGCGCTCCAACGCGAGAACGTCCGGGTCACCGCCGAGCTGCGCGCGCGCACCGAGGAGCTCGAGCGCGTCAACAAGCGGCTCGACGCCCTCGTCGAGGAGCGCACGTCGAACCTGCTCGACGGGCTCGTGTCGGCGCTCGACCTGCGCGACTCCGAGACGCAGTGGCACTCGCGCCGCGTGGGGCTCTACGCTCGACGCCTCGCGCGCGAGCTCGGCATCGCGGGACGCGAGCTCGACGACATCGAGCGCGGCGCGACGTTGCACGATCTCGGCAAGATCGGCGTGCGCGACGCCGTGCTCCTCAAGCCAGGGCCGCTCGACGAAAAAGAGTGGGCCGAGATGCGGCGCCACCCCGCCCTCGGCCACGAGATCCTCAAGGGCATCGGGTTCCTCGAGCAGGCGCGGTTGATCCCGCTGCACCACCAAGAACGCTTCGACGGCACCGGCTACCCGCAAGGGCTGCGCGGCGACGAGATCTGCGTGGGCGCGCGCGTGTTCGCCATCGTCGACACCTACGACGCCATCACGAGCGATCGGCCCTATCGCAAGTGCCGAACGTACGAGGTCGCCCGCCAGGAGATCGAGACGTGCGCGGGCACGCAGTTCGATCCCGGGATCGTCGCCGTGTGGCTGCGCATCACTCAGGCCGAGTGGGATGCGATCCGCGAGGAGCTCGAAGGGCCCGTGCCCCGGCCCGGCGCGAAGTAGGCGCTTACGCCACTACATCTTTGAGCGCGGGCGAGAGCAGGGGCTGACTGAACTTGTAGCCGGTCTCGAGCGTGCGCACGGGCATGGCGCGCTGACTCGCGAGCAGCAGCTCGTCGGCCATCGCGGGGCCCAGCGCGAGGCGCAGCGCGAACTGCGGCGCCATCAGGACGGTCGGTCTCCCCAACGTTCGCCCCAACGCCGTCGAAAACTCGGCGTTCGTGACGGGCTCGGGCGCGACGGCGTTGAGCGCACCCGAGATGCCGTCGCTCGCGATCGCGTGGCGAATGAGGGCCAGCATGTCAGCCTCGTGGATCCAGGGCAGCCACTGCTGACCACCGCCGGCGCGGCCGCCGAGGCCCAAGCGAAACAGCGGCAAGAGCTTGCCGAGGAAGCCGCCGCCGCGCGACAGCACGACCCCCGGACGCAGGATCACGACGCGCACGCCGAGGTCACCGGCCTTCTGCGCTTCGGCCTCCCAGTCGCGCGCGAGCTCGGCGAGAAAACCGGTGCCGCCGGCCGAAGTCTCAGTGAGAACCTCGTCGCCGCGATCGCCGAAGTAGGCGATGCCCGAGAGGTGCACGAGCACGCGCGGCTTGGTCGTCGCGGCGCGCAGGCCGTCGACGAGCGCGCGCGTCGTGTCGATGCGGCTCGCCCGCAGAACGCGGCGGCGCTCGTCGGACCAGCGCTTGTCCGCGATCGATTCGCCCATGAAATTGACGACGGCCGTGACGCCCTCGAACGCGGCGGCGGGCGCGGGGCCCTTGGCGGGATCCCACGCGTGCAGCGTCGCGCTCGGGAGGCGCGGCGCCGCGCGGCTCGGATCGCGCACGAGGGCGGCGACCGGCACGCCCTCCCGCGCGAGCGCGGCGGCGAGCGCGGTCCCGAGGAGACCGGTGGCGCCAGCGATGAGAATCTTGTCGGGCATCAAGAGGTCTTAGCGCGCGTCGACGAGCGCGTCGATTTTCGAGGCGAGGATGAAGTCGTTCTCCGACAGCCCCCCGACAGAGTGGGTCCAAAGCGTCACATCCACTTTGTTGTAGTGGACACAGAAATCCGGATGGTGGCCCTCGGCCTCGGCGAGGATCGCGAGCTTGTCGAGGAACGCCATGGCCGCCACGAAGTCGGTAAATTCGAGGTGCTTCGCGAGGCGCGGGCCCCCGGCGGCGTCCTGCCGCTTCCAGTCGACGACCTCGGCGAGCAGCAGTCCCGTCGTCGCGTCGTCGAGCGGCGGCGTGCCGCCCGCGCAGGGGACGCAGCGTTTATCCTGGAGCGTGCTCATGGGCTGCTTGAATGATTTGCCCGCTTTTGGCACGTTGTCCAGACCTCATGTCGTCGGCCATCACCCGCGGAATCCTCGTGACCGTGAAGAGCGAGTACATTCCGGAGCGCTCGTCGCTCTCGTCGAAGGAGTTCGCGTTCGCGTACACGGTGCACATCGAGAACCAGGGCGAAGCCCCCGCGCAGCTGCGCAGTCGACACTGGATCATCACCGACGCGAGCGGTGCCGTTCAGGAGGTACGCGGCGAAGGCGTCGTCGGCGCGCAGCCGCTCCTGCACCCGGGCGAGCAGTTCGAGTACACGAGCTGGTGCGTGATCGCGACGCCGAACGGCTCGATGCGCGGCAGTTACCAGATGGTGCGCCCCGGCCCCGAGGGCGAGACGTTCGACGCTGAAATTGCCGCATTTCGTCTGGGCCTGCCGCACACGTTGAACTGACCGGGCCTGGACCCCATGCTAAGGACGGAGGCGACATGTCGACGAGCCTGATCGAGAGCAACAAAGTCGTGGCCAAGAAGAAGGGCACCTACGCCGCCGCGGCCTGGGGCGGCACCGTGCTGCTCGGCGCGGGCCTCGGCGCGAGCATGTTCCTCGTCCTGCCCGCCGCCGTCGGCGCCGGCTACCTGACGTGGAAGTGGTTCCTGTTCCGCGCGAAGAACGGCATGCGCTTTTAGCGGCGCCGAAGTCTAGGGCAACGGAAGCCGGCGCAGGCGGCGCTCGAGGGCGAACATGACCTTCGCCTCGGCCAGCTTCTTGTGATCGTGGCCGAAGAGGTGACACAGGCCGTGGACGGCGAGCCGCTCGAGCTCGCTGACGAGGCGCTTGCCGTGGGCGCGCCGCCGCGCCGTCTCGACGGAGATCACGATGTCGCCCAGCTCGATGCCGTTGCCCGCGGGATCATTCTCCCCCTCGAGCTCCTGCAGATGGAACGACAGCACGTCCGTCGCGCGGTCGTGCTTGCGGAAGTCGCGGTTGAGCGTGCGGATCTCTTCGTCGTCGGTGAACACGAGCGTCGCCGACGAGCGCGACCGCCCGAGGGTCCGCAGCGCGAGGCGCACCCGGGCCGCGACGCGGGACTTCATGGCGACATCGACGGTGGCGCGGGCGCGGCCGCGCACGAGGGTCGGGACACTCACAGGACCTTCTTGTAGACCTCGCCCTCGACGAAAACCTTAAAGAGCTGCGGGTCGCACTTGCCGGCCTTGACCTCGCTCTCGATGATGCCGAGCGCCCTGTCGATGGGCACGGCTTTCTTGTAGGGGCGATCCGACGCCGTGAGCGCGTCGAAGATGTCGGCGATCGTCATGATGCGCGCCTCGACGGGGATGTCGCCCGCGGGCAGGTGCCGCGGGTAGCCGCCGCCGTTCAGGTACTCGTGGTGCGCGCCGGCAATTTTGGGCACGTCGGCGAAGCGCTTCCCCCACGGAATCTTCTTGAGGAAGTTGTACGTGTGGACGACGTGGCTCTCGATCTCGACGCGCTCGACGTCGGTGAGGCTGCCGCGTCGGATCTGCAGCGCCGCGACCTCTTCGCGCTCGATGTACGGCCGCGGCTCGAGCTCGGGGCCCATGTACATCATCTGGCCGATCTCGACGAGGCGCTCGAGCCCGCCCTCCTCGAGCACCGTCGGCTCGTTGGCCTTGAGGATGAAGGCCCACGCGCTTTCGAGCTCGGCCATCTTCCGCACGAGCTCGCCGTCGGCCTCGGCGAAGCGCGCGGGCAGCTCGTCGCGCGACAGCTCGGTCGCCATGCGCAGCTTGCGCTCCGCGTGATCGCACTCGAGCGTCTTGCGGATGTAAGCGAAGCGCAGCTTGATGGCCTGGCGATCCTCGTCGTAGAGCTTCTTCGCCTTGACGAGGACCTTCTCGCGCACGCCGACTTTGCCGAAGTCGTGGAGCACGCCGGCGTACTCGAGCTGCTTGAGCGCCGTCGGCGAAAACGTCACGGCCGCGAACGGCCCCTCGGACAGCGCGTCGACGCGCTCGGCGAGCGCGACGGACAGCGTCGCGACGCGCCGCGAGTGGCCGGAGGTCGTCGGATCGCGCGACTCGATCGCCTGCACGGACGCGTCGACGAAGCCCTCGAAGAGGTCCTTGATCTCCTCGTAGAGCATCGCGTTCTCGAGCGAGAGGCCCGCCTGCGACGCGAGGGCGAGCGCGAACTCCTCGGAGCGCTCGTCGAACGGGACGACCTCGGCGTCGAAGTCGGCGGCGCTCGTGAGCCGGCTGGCGGGATTGCGCTTTTTGTTGATGAGCTGGATGACGCCGATGACCTCGCTCTCGGCCGAGAGCATGGGCACCGTGAGCATCGAGCGCGCGCGGTAGCCCGTCTTGTCGTCGAAGCTGCGGTTGTGCTGGAAGCCCCACGGGTTGTGGCCGGGGTCCGACAGCTTGTAGAGGTCGGGGATGTTGATGGGCTTCGCCGTGAGCACGGCCTTGCCGACGATCGATTTCTCGTCGACACCGAGGGTGAACTCCTTGAAGTCGATCTTCAGGGAGTCGTTCTGCGACATCATGAAGTGCAAACGCTTCGCCTCGCCGCTCGACGGGCCGGGCGCCGCCACGGGCGCGCCGTCGCGCTCTTCGAGCACGTAGACGCTGCCGGCGTCGGCGCCCGTCACCTGCCGCGTCTTCTCGAGGATGAGCGCGAGCAGCTTGCGGATGTCTCGCTCGGACGACAGCGCACGCGACGTCGCGACCAGCTCCGCCACCTCGTAGCGAAACCGGTCGACCAGCTTCTGCAGCGCCTCGCCTTCCACCGCGGGGCACTATATCAGTTAGTCCGACAACCGCTTACTTCGGGCCATCCCGCTCGGCCTTGGCGGCCGAGGCGGCGTCGTAGGCGCGGATGATCTTCTGGACGAGGGGGTGGCGGACGACGTCGACCTCGGTGAAGTAGCGAAAGGCGATGCCGTCGACGTTCGACAGCAGGCCGATGGCCTCGTTGAGCCCCGAGCGGCGGTTGTCGGGCAGGTCGATCTGCGTGACGTCGCCCGTGACGACGGCCTTCGAGTCGAACCCCAGCCGCGTGAGGAACATCTTCATCTGTTCACTCGTGGTGTTCTGCGCCTCGTCGAGGATGACGAAGGCGTCGTTGAGCGTGCGGCCGCGCATGAAGGCGATGGGCGCGACCTCGATGAGCCCGCGCGCGATGAGCTGGTCGGCCTTCTCGAAGTCCATCATGTCGTGGAGCGCGTCGTACAAGGGACGCAGGTACGGCGAGATCTTCTCTTCCAAGCTGCCCGGCAGGAACCCGAGACGCTCGCCGGCTTCCACGGCGGGGCGCGTGAGGATGATGCGCTTGACCTGTTTTTCGAGCAGCGCGCGGATCGCGACGGCCATGGCGAGGTAGGTCTTGCCCGTGCCGGCGGGCCCGACGCCAAACACGAGATCGTGCGTGCGGATGGCGTCGACATAACGCTTCTGCGCGAGTCCCTTGGGCGAGATGGGGCGCGCGCGGCCCGCGACGAGGATCGTGTCGTTGAAGACGCCGTGCAGGTCGACGCCCGCGTCGGAGCGCAGCGCCGCGGCGGCGCGTCCGATGTCCTGCCCGCCGATGGGCGTCCCCGCGCGCGCCATTGCGTAAAGCTGCTCGACGAGCCTGCGCGCGACGGCGACAGCGTCGACCGCGCCCACGAACGTCAGCTCGTTGCCGCGCGCGTGAAGCTGCGTGCCGGTCTCGCGCTCGATGTGCTTGAGGTTGCTGTTGCGCTCGCCGTAGAGCACGAGGGCGACGTCGTTGTCGTCGAGGGTCACGCGCTCGGTGACGGGAGGGCTCGCGTTGCCGCCGGAGGTGGTCAAGAGCGGCAGATAGCACGCGGGTCCGTTCGGTTCAACGTGTAGACTTCGCGCCGTGTCGACCTCGGATGCACCGGTGATCAAGCTCCCCGACCTCACACCGCTGCCCGGCAAACAGACGGGCGCCGAGGTCACGAAGCTCATGGGCCTCATGCAGCGCCTGCTGGCCCCCGACGGCTGCCCGTGGGATCGAGAGCAGACCCTCGAGACGCTCGTGCCCTTCCTCGTCGAGGAGACGTACGAGGTCGTCGACGCCCTCGCCTCGGGCCACGTCGACGATCACTGCGAGGAGCTGGGCGACCTCCTCCTCCAAATCGCCTTCCAGTCCGAGCTGCGTTTCTCGGAGGGCAAGTTCGGCATCGACGACGTCGCGCGCGGCATCGTCACGAAGCTCGTACGCCGTCACCCGCACGTCTTCGGCGACGTCGTCGCCAAGGACGCCGGCGCCGTGCTCGAGAACTGGGCCAAGCTCAAGGCCAAGGAGAAGGCCGAAAAAGGAAAAAAGGGCGCGCTCGACGGCATCCCCAAGAGCGCCCCTGCCCTGCTCCGCGCGCAACGGGCCGGCGAAAAGGCCGGCGCCGTGGGATTCGATTGGACCGACGCCAAGGGTCCGCGCGAAAAGGTGAACGAAGAGCTGCGCGAATTCGACGAGGCCTGGGCGCGCGGCGACCGCGCGCAGATGCAAAGCGAGCTCGGCGACGCGCTGCAAGCGATCGTGAACCTCGCGCGCAAGCTGAACCTCGACGCCGAGCAGGCGCTGCGCGATTCGACAGACCGCTTCGCGAGCCGCTTCCGCTACATCGAGGAAGCGCTCGAGAGCCAAGGCCGCGCCGTCTCCGACGCCGACGCGGCCGAGCAAGACCGGTTGTGGCGCGACGCGAAGGCCGTCGAGGCGAAGCCCGAATCATGAGAGACCCGCGGTAGACGCGCGCCGCGGCTGTCACGATCCGTGACAGCAATTCGCGCCGCCGGCTCCGGGAACGCGTTACAGTCAGCGCCCATGGCCGAGCCGTTCGATTGGATGGTGGCGAAGCGCAACCCCACCGTCGCGCGCGCCCAAAAGGACAAGCGCGAGGTCATGTACCGAGCTGAGGTCGAAGAGCGCGCGGCGCTGTTGCACCGGCTCGGGCGCGGCAAGGACGAGGCGCGCGCGCGGCTGCACGCGAACGCGCGCTGGGACTTCGAGGGCCAGCAAGGCCCCGTGAAGGCCGCGGACATCGACGCCATCGTCGACCGCATTTTTGGAGGCGCCGGACCGAGCAAGGCCGGCGTACGCAAAGGAGGGACCCGATGAAGCCGGCACCGTTCATGATCCTCGCGACCGCCGTGTCGCTCACCTGGGCGACAGCCGGCTGCGGCGTCGATGAACAGCTCTACAACGCGGCCGTCAAGGATCGCGACGCGCAGAAGACACAGCTCGCGTCGACGAAAGCTGATCTCGAGCACGAGAAGGCCGTGCACAAGAAGGACGTCGAGGCGCGCGACACGCGCGTGGCGACCCTCACGACGAAGCTCGAGTCGCTCGGGCAGGACGTGTCGCGGCTCGAGACGGAGCGCACGGGCCTCGGCGGCGAGCTCGACCAAGCCAAGAAACGCATGGAGGAGCTCCGGAAGGCCCAGGTCCAGGCCGAGGCGCGCGCCGCGCAGTTCCGCAAGCTCGTCACGCAGTTCAAGTCGCTCACCGACTCGGGCAAGCTCAAGGTCGAGCTGCGCGAGAACCGCATGATCATCGCGCTCGGCGACAAGATCCTCTTCGACCCCGGCAAGACCGACCTCAAGCCCGATGGCAAGGACGCGCTCACGCAGGTGACGGCCGTGCTCAAGGACATGCAGGGCCGCAACTTCCAGGTCGCGGGCCACACCGACAACGTGCCCATCAAGTCGCCGAAGTTCCGCTCGAACTGGGACCTGTCGACGGCGCGCGCCGTCGAGGTCACGAACTTCATGATCTCGTCGGGCCTCGAGGGCAAGCGCCTGTCGGCTGCCGGCTACGCGGACCAATCACCGGTCGCGCCGAACGACACGCCCGAGAACAAGGCGAAAAATCGTCGCATCGAGATCACCCTCGTCCCGAACCTGGAAGACTTGCCGCCCATCGACGACGCGCTCAAGGACGCGCCGCCCACGGCCTCGGCGCCCTAGCGTTCGTCTTCGCTGTTTAGTCTTCGTGCAACAAGCGGCGGACCTCCGCCGTGAAGAGCTCGCCGTCGGCGCCGTGAACGATGAGCGGGGGCTCGACGACGAGGGGCGCGCGGCCGCCCCGCACGGCCTCGACGAGCACGCGCGTCGCCGGGCGACCATCGCGCGGGTGAACGAAGCGCAGCCGCGCGGGCGCCAGGTCGCGCGCGCGCAGCGCCTCGCCGAGCTCGACGACGCGCTCGGCCGGAAAGATCGCGGCGACGCGCCCGCCGGGGCGCACGGCGCGCGCCGCGACGTCGGTCCAGTCGGCGAGCGTCAACGCGACCTCGTGGATCGCGAGCGCGCGCGCCTCGTCGGGGGAGATCTGCCCGGCGTCGACCCGAAAGTACGGCGGGTTCGTGACGACGAGATCGAAGCGGGCGGCGCCGAGCTCGCCCGCGAGAGCGCGCACGTCGCCCGGCTTCACGGCGAGGCGGGACTCGGCGCCGTTGCGCGCGCGGCCCGCGACGGCGAGCGTCGCGAGCGAAGGTTGTATCTCGACGCCGACGCCGATCGCCGACGGATCGTGCGCGAGCAGCAGGAACGACAGCGCGCCCGTGCCACAGCCGATGTCGAGGAAGCGGCCGAACGGCGGCGCGACGAAGGCCGCGAGGAAGATCGGATCGAGGCTCGTCCGCAGGCCGCCCACGGGCTGCAAGAGCGTCACGCGTCCACGCAGGAGCGTATCGACGGTGACGTCGCCCTCCCCCATGCGCGCGCCTAGCGCGAAAAGCTCAACGTGCCGCGCTCGACCGGATACATGACGAGGCCCGTCGCGAGCTTGGGCTGGAAGTAGGTGGACTTCTGCGGCAGCACGTGGCCCTGCTCGCACGCGTCGAGCACCTGCTCGACGGACGTCGCGTTCATGAGGAACGCCGCCTGCACCTCGCCCGCGTCGACGCGCGCGAGCGCCTCCGACGTGTCGTGCGTGTAGGCCAGGTTCGCTTGCTTCGCCATCGCGGCGGCGTCGATGCCGAGCAGCGGCCCGAGCAGCACGCCGTGGAGCACCGTGACGTCGAGCGTGCGCAGCGCGGGCGGGCCCAGGGCCGACAGGTCGGCCATCGCTTTGAGCACGAGCCACGTCGGCCCACGCTTGCCGACGGCGCGCACGCCGAAGGCGACGCGCGGCTGCCCGTTCTCTCCGACGGCGAGCTGAGCGAGCCGCGCCTCGCAGGCCTGCGCCGTCGTCTCGTCGCCCGGCAGCACATCGAAGGCCGCGCTCGCGCCCGACAGGAACGCCGTGAGGCTCCAGTCCGACAAGTTCTTCACGAGCCGGTGCGTCGGCAGCACGAGCAGGCCGGGATCCTCGGCGCGCGCCAGGAACATCGCGCCGTAGTCGGCCGGCTCGCGCGCGCCCGCGCCGCCCGCGCCGCGCAGCTCGCCGCGCAAAGAGAGCATCGTCTCGTAGCGGTGATGTCCGTCGGCGATGAGGATCTGCTTGTCGGCGAGGACATTCGCGAGGTGGTTGATGCGCGACGCCTCGGTCACGACCCACAGGCGGTGGCGCGAGCCGTCCGCCATCGTGGCGTCGAGCGCGGGCGCGCCCGCCGTGACGGCCTGCAGGTCGGCGAGCGCCGCGCCGTCGGCGTCGCGGTACAGGCCAAACACCTGCGAGATCTGCGTGCGCGTCGCCACCATGAGCTTGCGGCGATCTTCCTTGGGGCCCGTGAGCGTGTGCTCGTGCGGCAGCACGACGCGCTTCTCGAGCGGCTCGAGCCGCACGGCGGCGATGAGGCCCTGGCGCGTGTAGCTCTGGCCCGCCCACGAGAACTGCTGCTCGTAGACGTACATCGCCGGCACCGATTCGCGGCGCAGGACGCCCTCGGTGATCCAAGCGCGCAGCAGGTTCGCGGCGGCGCCGTAGCGCGCGTCGCCCTCGCCGCGCGGCAGCTCGACGCGCACGACGTTGTGCGGGTCGCGCGCCTCGAGATCGGCCCGCTCCGCTTCGCCGATGACGTCGTACGGGGGCGCGAGGACGCGCGCGGCGTCCCCGATGCGTTCAAGGTCGAAGCGCAGTCCGGCGAAGGGAACGATTTCGGCCATGGGAAACTCCTTCACGTCGTGAGGAGGTCGGTCGCAATCGCGACGGCGCCCGGCCTCAACACCTCGATACGATTACCACGAACCCGCGCGAGCGTGCTCGGCGCGCCGCCGCGCGTGACGCCGCCCCGCAAGACGTAAACGCGGCCACCGAGCGCGGCCTCGACCTCCTCGGGCGTCGTCGCGGGCGGCGCACCCGCGAGGTTCGCGCTCGTCGTCGTCACGGGGCCGCCGAACGTCATGACGAGCGCGCGCGCGAGCGGGTGCGGAGACTCGCGCACGGCGACGCAGCCTTCGAGCACGAGCGCCTCGGGCACGCCCACGCGCGCCGGCAGCGCGAGCGTCAACGCTCCCGGCCAATGGCGCGCCATGAGGGCGCGCGCGAGCGGCGACGGTGGCTCGCACAGCCGCTCTATCATTTGGCCGACGACGAGCGCCGACGTCGCCTTGTCGCCCCGCCCTTTGAGCACGCGCAGCCGCGCGAGCGCGTCCTCGTCGAACGCATCGACGCCCAGGCCGTAGTACGTCTCGGTCGGGTACGCGACGATTTCTCCACGGCGCAGCGCCGCGACGGCCTCCGCGACCGCGCTGTCGACCGACGACGTCACGCGGCTACTTCGAGAACTCCGCCGAGACCTCGGCGTCGCTCTCGAGCACCTTGCGACGGCGGCTCTCGCGCTCCGCCTCGATCTTCTTGCCGAGCGCCGGGTCGGCCGTCGCCGCGATCTGCGCGGCGAGCAAGCCGGCATTCTCGGCGCCGCCGACGGCCACCGTCGCGACGGGCATGCCCGGGGGCATCTGCACCGTCGCGAGGAGCGCGTCGAAGCCCGACAGCGGCCCGTTCGCGATGGGCACGCCGATCACGGGGCGCGTCGTGTGCGCCGCGACCGCGCCCGCGAGGTGCGCCGCGCCGCCCGCGCCGCAAATGTACGCCTTTGCGCCGCGCTGGCCGGCGTCCTTCACGTAGGCCGCCGTCTGCTCGGGCGTGCGGTGCGCCGAGAGCACGCGCACCTCGACGGCTAGGCCGAGCGCCATCAGCACCTTGGCCGCGGGCCGCATCGTCTCGAGATCGGACTTCGAGCCCATCAGGATCGCGACATCGACATTCTTACCTTCGCTCATCTGGTTCCTTTCATTGTTTGTGGGACGCGGCCGCGCCGCGCAGACCGATGTCTCTACGAAAGTGCGCGCCCGCGAAGTGAATCTTCCCGACGGCCGCGTAGGCGCGCGCGCGCGCCTCCTCGAACGTCTGGCCGCGCGCCGTGATGCCGAGGACGCGGCCCCCGGCCGTCAAGAGCCGCCCGTCCGCGTCGGCGCGCGTGCCCGCGTGGAACACGAGGACCTCCGACGGCGCGAAAAGATCGATCTCGCGGGGCGACAACCCTTGAATGACGTCGCCCGTGCGCACTTTGCCGGGATACCCGGCTGCCGCGAGGACGACGCACACGGCGGCGCCGTCGCGCCAGCGTGGCGCGCCCGCCGGCAGCTCGCCGCGCGCCGCGCCCGCGAGCCACGGGTACAGGTCGTCGTCGAGGCGCGCGAGCACCGCCTGCGTCTCGGGATCTCCGAAGCGCGCGTTCCACTCGATGACCATGGGCCCGCGATCGGGCGTCAGCATGAGGCCGCCGTAGAGCAGGCCGCGGAACGGGCGGCCGTCGGCGGCGAGCGCGCGCACCGTGGGGAGAAAGATCGTCTCGACGATGTGGTCGCGGAGCGCGTCGTCGACGAGCGCGGACGGCGAGTACGTGCCCATGCCGCCCGTGTTCGGGCCGACGTCGCCGTCGCTGACGGCCTTGTGATCCTCGGCCGTCGCGAGCAGCGCGACGCGCGTGCCGTCGCAGAACGCCATCATCGAGACCTCGCGGCCATGCAGGCGCTCTTCGATGACGACGCGCGCTCCCGCCGCGCCGAACGCGTGGTCCGCCATCATGGCGCGCACGGCCGCCTTCGCCTCGTCCTTCGACGACGCGACGACGACGCCCTTCCCCGCCGCGAGCCCGTCGGCTTTGACGACGACGTCTCCGCGCTGCGCGTCGATGAACGCGAGCGCCGCCGCGAGGTCGTCGAACGCGCCGAAGGCGGCCGTCGGCACGCCCGCGCCCTTCATGAGCTGCTTGGCGTAGGCCTTCGAGCCTTCAATTTCAGCGGCCGCGGCCGACGGCCCGAAGAAGTCGATGCCCGCGGCGCGCACGGCGTCGCCGAGGCCCGCGACGAGCGCCGTCTCGGGCCCACAGACGACCAGGTCGGCCTTCTCGGCGACGGCAGCGGCGACGAGCTCCGGGACGGCCTCCGACTGAATCGGCACGCAGCGGACCTTCGGGATCGTCGCGATGCCGGGGTTGCCCGGCGCGCCGACGATCGACTCGACGAGCTGGCTGCTCGCCAGCTTCCACGCGAGCTCGTGCTCGCGCCCACCTGATCCCACCAGAAGGATGCGCGAGCCCATGGTTTCAGGGCCGGAAGTGTCGCTCGCCGGTGAGCTCGAGCGCCATGCCGTG
>JBBQJG010000026.1:0-29685 GCA_038325725.1 Polyangia bacterium
GCGACCCCAGCGGGATTCGAACCCGCGTTCACGCCTTGAAAGGGCGTTGTCCTAGGCCGAGCTAGACGATGGGGTCCCGGCGAAGAGGGCACAGTCTATGGATCGAGTCTGAAAGAGCAAGACTTCGGCGCGGGCGTTGCACTGTTCGGGGGCATGGCAAAAAACGCGACCTCGGAAGTGTCGACCGGGCCTCTTGCCACGAACAAAAGTGGGACTATACTGAACAGGCAATCAGGTGTTAGGAAACCCATGGGACGCACGCTCTCACTGCTCGCTCGGTTGCCTCGTTTCGAGGTGGACGGGGTCACTCACCGTCGAGACTGCGAGTGCGTGAGGTGCGACGCGGGCTTTCGGCCGACGGAACGCGAGCGCGCGACCGCGCATCGCCGCATCAGCGACCAGCGTGCGCGCGAGCAGGCGGCGCGCGACATGGCTCGCAGTGAGGAGCGAGAGAGGATGAAGCAAGCGGTGGTGGAGATCTTTGTCGACGGACAGGTGAAGGCGGCCAACGATCAGGTGCGCGCGCTCCGCGAGGCGCGCGACCGGGTCGCGGGTGACGAAAAGCTGGCGCGGCTCTGGGAGCTCCGGCGTGCCGGCCTGTCGCTGCGCGACGCGCTCGACGAGGTCGAGCGGGCCGCGAGCGAACAGCGCGCCTCCTGAAGAAGTGGGCCCAGTTGGGTTCGAACCAACGGCCTACGGATTAAAAGTCCGCAGCTCTGCCAGCTGAGCTATGGGCCCCAGTGTCGGGGACTTATATCTCAAAGCTGGCTTCCCGGTCAGTCCTTCTGGAGTGAGGCCGTCGCGTGTTTCCGCGCGGTGCCACGAGGCGCGGCGCGGTGACCCGCGCGTCGGCGCGAATTGTTCAGAAAAAAGGAGCGAAGCTCCCTCTCACAAGAGGGGGGCTGCTGTTGCGGCCTTCTCGAGGAGGCTCCGCATGGATTCGCGCATGAGGTCGGGATCGGGTTCGAGGGCGCGCCGAGCGGTCGTGGGCGGCTTGGTCGCGGGCGTCGTGGGGCTCATGCTGACTCCCGCCGCGGAGGCGCTCACCTGGAAGGGGCACACGTGGAACGTCACCTCGGGCGGGATGGCGGGCGTGTGTCAGGGCAACCCCGCCAACGTGTTCGTCGATGCCGACGGGTTTCTGCACCTGCGCATCACGAACAACGGGGGGACCTGGACGGCGGCGGAGTTGTTCACGGCCGACAAGCTCGGCTTCGGGACGTACCAGTGGCAGATCGAAGGCGCGATAGACAAGTTCGATCCGAACGTCGTCGTGGGCCTGTTCCCGTACGGGCCACAGGCGAACATCGGCGGTGACGGCACGAACGAGATCGACATCGAGTACTCGCGCTGGGGGCGCGCCGACGCGCCGAACGGCGATTGGACCGACTATCCAGCGTCGGGCAAGACGATCGGCGAGCTGACGTATTCGTTCTCGCTGAACGGCGGGACGTCGTCGACCTCGCGCTTCATCTGGAACAACGTCAGCATCGAGAGCTTTCTGATGAGCGGCTTTGCGGCGGTGGGCAGTACGACGGGGCTCATCAAGTCGTGGAAGTACGCGCCGACCAACCCGACGACGAACATTCCGCAGCAGGCGTTGCCGCTGGGCATGAACCTGTGGTGCTTCGACCACACGCCGTCGGACGGCAAGAACGTCGAGATCGTCATTCGAGACTTTCAGATGGTGGCACCGGGCGCGGGCGGCAACGGCGGCGGCGCGGGCGGAAGCGCGGGCGGCGCGACGGGCGCGGCCGGCAAGACGGGGACGGCTGGCGCGAATGGCAGCGCGGGCGCGAATGGTAGCGCGGGCGCGAATGGCAGCGCGGGCATGAATGGCGGCGCGGGCATGAATGGCGGCGCGGGTGCGAATGGCAGCGCGGGCATGAATGGCGGCGCGGGTGCGAAAGGCAGCGCGGGCATGAATGGCGGCGCGGGTGCGAATGGCGGCGCGGGCGCGAATGGCGGCGCAGGTGCGACGGGAAGCGCGGGCACGATCGGCAGTGCGGGCGCGACGGGCGTCGGTGGTGAAGCGGGTGCGACGGGCGCGACGGGCGCGAGTGGGGCGACGGGCGGCGGGGGCGTGGGGCTCGACGCCGGTCACGCGCCGAGTGTCGCGGATGGAGCCGGGTGCGGATGCGCGCTCGCGCGGGGGAACGTCGGTGTCGACGCGATTGCCGTCATGGTGTTGGGCGGGATGCTCGTGGGGCGGCGACGCCGCTCGACGAAGGTCGTCAGTGAGAGCCGACGAGGCGCCCGAGGCCCATGACGATCGAGCTGTAGATTCCCGAGGGGCGTGGCGCGCCCGTGAAGACGGGGTGGGCCAGCGTGCCGGTGACGTGCGAATCGAGATCGACGCGCAGATCGGGCGCGTGCGGGAGCTCGACCTCGATGGCGCCGCCGCGCGCGTGGAGGTGCACGTCGAGGCGCGGGTTGCGCAGGCCGAGGTGCGGCGTGGGCGCCCCGGGCTTGGTGGCCGCGCCGCTGACGGCGTCGCGACGAAGTTGCGCTTGGAGAATGTCGACGTCGCCGGCGAGCGTGAGTGTGGTCGTCGGGCGCCCGCGCAGCCGCAGGTCGTAGCGGACCCGCTGGACGACGCCCGCGGGGGTCTGCACGCGCGTGCCCGTGCCGCGGACCGGAAGATCGATGTCGTCGATGCCGTCGAGCGCGTCGAGCATGTTGGCGGCCAGCGCGGCGGTGTGGACGCGCAGCTCGACGTGCCCCCCCGCGACGACCGCCGGGGCCTCGCCGAGCTTCGGCACGGACAGCTCGAGGTGAGGGAGCTCGACGTGCGCGTCGATCCTCGTGTCGCCCGCCGCGCGCACGAGCCGCGCTTCGAGGCGGACCTGGCCGACGACGCGTGACACCGGGGACTTCGGCGCTGCGGCGATCAGGTCGAGCGCGAGCGTCGTGTCGAGATCGCGGACGTCGGCGGTGACGCCTTCGAACTGAACGCGCCCGCCGCGCAACGTTGCGTGGAGAGGCGCGTCCGAAAGCGTGAACGAGAGCGGCGCCGCGATCGACGCGGTGCCGTCGACGGTCACGAGCGCGCGCGCGGAGGCTTGCGCGGCGACGAGGTCGACGTCGATGGCGCCGCTCGGGCTTAGAAGCCACGGAGCGAGGAACGGCGTGAGCGCGGCCAGGTCGAGATGGCCGCGCAACGCGCCCCGCGACGTCGAGCCGCGTCGCCGTAGATCGAGCGTGAACGCGCCCGCGGCGCTCGCGAAGCGCGCGGGACCGAACGAGACGGCGCCATCCGAGCGGAGCGCCACGGGGACGGGCGCGCGCGTGTGCAGCGCGAAAGGCGGCGTCGAAGTCGACGCGCCCGGCGCGCTCACGGCGAGCGTCACGTCGGACAGCACGCCGTCGAGAGTGCTCGGTTGATGAGGCGCGATGCGCGCGACGACGGTGCCCGACACGGCGCCGCCCAGCTCGAACCCGCCGGGCGGCGAGAGCGCGAACGTCTCGAGAGCGAGCGCGTGCAGGTCGACCTTGACCTCGCCGCGCGGCCCGTCGTGCTCCGAGCGCAGCGTGCCTTCGATGTGCACCCCGTTCATGAGCTGTCCTCGCGCGGACAGCGTCCCCTCGCGATCGGTGGCGATCGTGAGGGCGCCTTGGCCCAGCTTGCGTCCGCGGATCGCGGCGCCGTCGATGTCGAGCCGCCCCGAGAGCAGGGGCGCGCCCAGGCGCCCGGCGACGCGCAGCTTGCCATCCAGATGACCTTCGACGCCGAGCCCGGTGTCTGCCAGGCCGGGCAATCCTTCGAGCGGGAGGTGTTCGACGAGGACCTCGAGCGCGAGCGTGCCGCCGCGCTCGATCTGACCGGACGTCGTGATGCGACCGCCGTTGCGGCGCTCGAGCGGGACATCGAGGAAGAGGCGATCGTTCGTGAACAGAAAAGCGACGTGCGCGGGGAGCGCGAGCTCGTCGTTCAAGATCGTCACCGAGGCGCCGCGCGGGAAGTCGACGTCGAGGGTCGGGTCCCACAGCGGTCCGTGCGCGTGGGCGTGGAAGGTCAGCGCGCCGCGTACGAGGTGCCCGCCCAAGCCGCGCGCGATGTCGACGTGCCGCGCGTCGAGCGCGACATCGACACGCGGGCTCGTGAGCCACCGGCCGCTCGCGGTTTCGAAGAGCGCGATGCGTCCCCTCGCCGCGAGGTCGCCGCCCCACAGCGGCAGGTGGAGACCGTCGACGACGATGGCGCCATCGCGAAAGCCGATGTTCGACAGGGCCGCCGTGGCGTTCGCGGCGACGCCGCGCTGGGCGCGCGTGTGGCGGCTGTGCGCGCCGACGACGAGCGCGCTCCCGTTCGCCGCCGGGCGCGCGAACGCCAGCGAGACATCGTGAAGCGCGGCCGCGCCGCCGTCGAGCTCGAGCGCGACGCCGCCCTGGAAGTGGCCGACCCCGCGCCACGTCGCCGAGAGGTCGTCGAGGCGATAGCGCCCCAGAGCGGGTGTCGCCGCGATCCGAAACGCGACGTCTTCGACGTGCACGCCGCGCGAGGCGACGTCGAAGGCGCGGGCGTCGGCCGTGATGGCGAGGCGCGCGTACGGGCCGTCGAGGTGAACGGACAGCGAGGCGTCGGGGCCCCCGAGGCTCGACGGGCGCCAACTCCCCGCGTGGCTCGCGAGGATGGCCTGGAGGGCGTCGGGCGCGTGCGTGAGCGTCGCCGCGAGAGAGAGGCCGGCGCGCTCCGTGCGGCCGCCGATCCCGTAGACGTGCCCGAAGGTCGCCGTACCCGCGAGCGTCGAGGCGCCCGTGACGATCTCGGACGCGTCGAGCTGGATCGCGTCGGGCGCGTCGCGCGTCGTCGCGACGCGATCGAGCCGCGCGGCCGAGAAGGGCAGCGTCCACGCAGAGGTCGCGCGCCCGACGCGCAGGGCGCCGCCGTTGCGCGCCTGCGCGGCGCGCACGTCGAAGGTGAAGCGGGACGCGGCGCCCGTGTCGTCGCCGAGCGCGAGCGTCGCCATGCCGTCGACGCCGTCGAGCGTGAGCCCCCACGCCGCAAAGTCGAAGATCGCGTTCACCCTCACGAGCCGCGCGTTCGGGATCGAGAGCCGAAATGCCGAGCCGCCGCCGACAGCACCAGCGCCCCCGCCACCGCCGGCGGCAACACCGCCACCACCGCCGCTCCGCTTCGCGGGTCGAAACGCCGAGAGGAACCGCAGGCCCGCGCCGTCGCCGACGTCGTCCATGCGCCACGTGGCGTCCTGCACGACGAGCTCGTCGACGATCACGCGCCGCTCACCGCGGCGCACGTCGATCCGCGCCGAGACGCGCCCGACGCGCAGGACCTCGGCGCCCGTGCCGGTCGTGACGCGAACGTCTTCGAGCACGAGCGCGGCGGGGTGCCCGCGCCACAGCGCGAGCAGGGCGGGCCACGTCCAGCGGCCGCCGCCGATCGTGACGTGCCCGGACATCGCCGGCAGCGCGCGCTCGACGAGCCTGCCGAACGTCCGCCCCGTGACGAGGCGAGGCGCGAGCGCGGCGCCGAGGGCGAGCACGAGCACCGTCGCAAGCGCGCCGCGAGCCAGGATCCGTTTCAAGTGCGCAGTTCCGTCACGCGGTGGAGCGATTGTGGATCTTCGGCGGCGGCGATCAACATGGAAGCCGCGTCGACGTCCGTTCGCTAGAACTGTGCATGAACGAAGGTGTGCGACCCGAGCGGCGACGTGACTTCGATGTCCCGCGGGGGCCCTTGGACGTGGAGGCGATCGACCTCGAACATGACGTTTCCGAAGAAGGTGTCTTGCCGGTCGATGAAGATGAAGCCGAAGACGTCATCGAACGGCGCGGCTGACTTGGCTTCGACCACGCGGCAAACGTCGAGCAGGTCGTCGCTTCGCGCACGCGGGGGGAGGTTACCTCGACTCGCAGAACGGTTGGACGGCGCGCGAGGGCGAACCCTGAGCTCGCCGCCGGCAAGCGGCGTCTCGCGGTCAGCGCCGCGCCCGCGCTCGCGCGCGCCGACGTCGGCCTCGCGAGGGGACGCGGACGGACGTCGCCATCGAGAGCGCGGGCACACGCTCGTGCGCGCGGCGGCGTGCTGTTCCCCGCGTTCTGCGTGCGGCCGGGACCGATGCTCGCGCCGTCGGCGATGGCGGCCAGTTCCGTCTCCGCCATCGCGAACGCCCTCCGCCTCGCGCGGTGAGTCCACTCGCCGCCGCGATCGAAACTTGGCTCGCCAAGCCGAGCTGAGTGATGCTGGCGGCCTCATGCCCAACGTCGCCTGCGCCGTGTGCGCGTCCCTTTCGGGTCCGGGCCGGCTCGAACCCGTCTATGAAGATGCGCTCTGGCACGTGCGCCCCGCGCCGTCGCCGCCCGGGGTGCCCGGCTGGATGATGATGGTGAGCCGCCGCCACGTCGCCGGTCCCGCGCACTTCTCCGACGAAGAGGCGCTGTCGTTCGGATCTTCGCTGCGGCACTTCGGAAGGGTGCTCGAAGAGGTCACGGGCGCGCTGCGCATCTACACCGCCGCGATGGGCGAGAGCTCGCCGCATTTCCACGCGCACATGGTGCCGCGGACGCCCACGATGCCGAAGGACGCGAAGGGGTGGGGCGTGTTCGATCTCGAGCGCGCCGCGCGAGTCGGGGAGATCTCCGTCGACGACGGCGAAGTCAGGCGCGTCGTCGCCGCGTACGCGCGCGCGCTCGCCGAAAATCCGCCGCGGCCGCTGTAATTTTCACCGCGGCGCGGTGTCCCACTCAACCCGCCTCATTTTTCATCCGACGAAAGTGATCCGGCGCGGACGCTCGCCACCACAAGTAGGATCGTGAGGACTCGACGCCCCGTGGTGCGTGGCCCTCACGCCGACAGGAGGAACTCGATGCGGCAGTCAGTACGGCCGATGCGCTTCGCCATTGCGCTCTTGAGCGCGGCGTTGGTGAGCGCGTGTACCGGTCAGATTCGCGAGGCTCAACCCGGTCCGGGCGGGTCGGGGACGGCTGGCGTCGGCGCGAGCGGCGCGGGCTCGAACGGCGCTGCCGGCACGAACACCGGCACCGCCGGGGGCGGCACCAGCACGGTCGTCGGTCCCGCCGTGCTCAACGGGATGACGCCCGAGCAGATGCTCGCGACGGCGATGTGCAAAGCGCCGAGCCCGGGCCGCGCGCCGCTGCGCCGCCTCAGCAACACCGAGTATCGGAATACAATCGGTGACCTGTTCGCCGGCGTGCCGTCCGTGACGGCGCTTGTCCCAACAGCGACGAAGGATTTCCCGCCCGAGCCCGAGTCGCTCGGCTTCCGCAACAGCGCCGACTACCTGACGGTGCCGTCGCTCGCGGCGACGAAGTACCTCGACGCCGCCGAGCAGCTCGCCGCGGCCGCCGCCGCGAGCCCGACGCTCCTGACCTGCGCGGGCGGAATCCAGGACGCCAAGTGCGCGAGCGACTTCATCGCGTCGTTCGGCAAGAAGGCCTATCGGCGCCCGCTCGCGGCGGACGATACGGCCCGCTACACGGCGCTGTATCAGAAGGCCATCACCGCTGGCTACGACTTCAACACGGGCATCGAGTGGATCGTGTTCGCGATGTTGCAGTCCCCGCAGTTCCTCTATCGCTTCGAGCTCGGCGGCACGCCAGCGGCCACATACACGAAGCCGTCGCAATACGAGCTCGCGGCGCGCCTTTCCTTCCTCTACTGGCAGAGCATGCCCGACGCGACGCTGTTCACGGCGGCCGACAAGGGCGAGCTGTCGACGACGGCGCAGATCGAAGCGCAGGCGCGCCGCCTGCTCGGCGATCCGAAGGCGCAGCGCCTCGTCGACTACTTCGATCAGTGGCTCGATCTCGATGCCGCGCAAGAGATGACGCGCGACGCGACCATCTACCCCAAGCTCGACCCAAACCTGCCCGCGCTGCTCGAGCAGGAGACGAACGCGTTCGTACAGGATCTGTTGAAGTCGCCCACGGGCTCGTTCGACCAGCTGCTGTCCGCGCCGTACACCTTCGCGAACGCCGCCCTCGCGAAGCACTACGGCCTCTCGGGACCGGCGGGCACGGCCTTCGTGCGCGTCGATGCCCCGGGCCGCTCGGGCGTGCTCACGCAGGGCATGATGCTCGCGCACGACAAGCCGACGCGCACGTCGATCGTGCGCCGCGGCCTCAAGATCCGCACCGACCTGCTGTGCCAGATCGTGCCGGCGCCGCCGCCCGACGTCAACACGAACCTCGACAAGCTCGGCACCAACCTCACACAGCGCCAGCGTCTCGAGCAGCACCGCCAGGTCGCGACCTGCAACGCGTGCCATCCGCTCATGGATCCGATCGGCGTCGTGTTCGAAGGCTTCGACGCCGTCGGCCGCGCGCGCACCGCCGACGAGACGGGCGCGCCCGTCGTCACGACGAGCACGATCCTCGCGACCCAGGACGTCAACGGCGACGTGGCCGACGCGGCCGCCTTCGGCCAGCGCCTCGCCAAGAGCGACCAAGTGCGGGGCTGCTACGTCACGAACTCGTTCCGCTTCTTCTACGGGCGCGAGGTCGAGGCGCCCGACGCGTGCTCGATGGCGCGCCTGCTCGTCGACTTCAAAGGCACGAGCTACAACCTGACGGAGCTGCTTGTCTCGCTCGTGCGCACTGACGCCTTTCTCTACCGCCCGTTGCCGGAGGTGAGCCCGTGAGTCACTCGTTCCCCAAACGGTTGTCGCGCCGGACGTTTCTACACGGCGCGGGCGGAGTCGCCCTCGCGCTGCCCATGCTCGACGCGATGATGCCGCGCTCGGCGCGCGCCCAGGCGGCGGCGTCTCCCCGGCGCATCATGTTCGTGTTCCAGGCAAACGGCGATCAGATCGCCCGGCGCTTCACGACGGCCGGCGAGACGAACTTCGTGTTTGACGAGTTCCTCGCGCCGCTCGAGCCGTACCGGAGCGACCTGTTGATTCTCAACAACCTCGACAAGCGCTTCGGCAAGCTGCCCTCGGGCTCGGTCGCCGACAACCACGAGCAGGGCGGCAGCTCGCTCGCGCCGTGGCCATCGGGCACGGGCTCGTATCCCATCGGAGGCGCGACGACGACGATCGGCTTCGTCCAGGGTCCGAGCGCCGATCGCGCCATCGGAGACGCGATCCTCGCGAAGAACCCGACGATGCCCTACCGCCACCTCGTGTACCGCGTGGGCGGCAAGCAGAACAACATCTGGAACCTGCACTCGCACGCGGGGCCCGTTGGCACGCAGAGCCCGATCCCGCCCGAGACCGATCCCTACGCGGCGTACACGCGCATCTTCACGTCGTTCCCCGCGAGCACGAACGACACGGCGGCGCAGGCGGCCATCGCGAAGCGCCTCGCCAAGAAGCAATCGGCGCTGGACCTCGTCCTCGCCGAGGCGACGACGCTGTCGGCGAAGGTCGGCGCGAAGGACAAGGCGAAGCTCGACCTGCACATGACGTCGTTGCGCGACGTCGAGCGCACGCTGCAGACGGGCGGCGGCGCGACCCCCGTGGGCGCGAGCTGCGCCCCCGCGGACCTCGGCACGAAGATCGACGCGTACAACGACGACAACCACATCATCATCGGGCAGCTGTTCTTTAAGATCTCGGCGCTCGCGTTCGCCTGTGACCTCACGCGTACGATCCAGTTCAACTGGAGCGGCAACACGAGCGATCGCGTCTACAAGAACCTGGGCATGACCGACGGCCACCACACGATGAGCCACGTCAGCACCGACGCCTCGTTCGCCAACATCCGCGCGATCCACAAGCACCTGTGGACTCAGAACACGAAGCTCTACGACATGCTCAAGGCCACGCCCGACGGCACCGGCACGCTGTGGGACAACACGCTCGTCGTGCACTGGAACGAGCTCGCGCAGGGCGACACGCACGCCATCAACAACAGCCTGGTGATCCTCGCGGGCGCCGCGCAGAACGCCTTCCGCCGCGGGCGCATGATCGACTTCCAGAACAAGGCGTCGTTCTCGGACATGCTGCTGTCGTGCTTCGGGTACATGGGCCTGCCGGACGTCACGACCTTTGGCGATACGCGCCTCGCGCTCACGGGCAAGCCGCTCGTGGGTCTCACGTGAGCCGATAACGCCCGGTCCGAAGCTCGGGCGTTGGGCCTCGCCTCGCGAAAGGCCGGGCGAGATGACGCACGCCCGGATTTCCGAATTGTCTTATTCTCACGGGTCATGACGCGCTCTGAATCCCCCGACCTCTGCCTGTGCCTCACGCTCGTGGCGATCTTCGGCGGTGTGGCCGCTTGCTTCAACAGCGGCGGGAAGGCGGGCGGCGCCGCGGGTGCGACGGGCGCCGCGGGGACGACCGGTGGCGCGGGGACAACGTCGGCCGCCGCGCTCGGCGCGATCAACGCGGCGGCCTCGGTGCTCGAGCGCGGCCGCGATCACCAGCGCACGGCGCACTGGATCGAGGCGGGGCTCACGAAGGCCAACGTCATGACGAAGCTGAGCCTCGATACGACCTTCAAGGCGACGTTCAACGGGCAGCTGTCGGGCGTGCCGCTCTACGTCGCCAGCACGACGGCCGGCAAGGGCACCTTCTTCGCCGCCACGCGCAGCAGCGTCGTGTACGCCCTCGACGGCGCGACGGGCGCGACGGTGTGGATGCACAGCCTCGGCGATGGCGGCCATGGCGTCATCAGCTCGCCTGTCATCGACGCCGCCTCGCGCGAGATCTTCGTCGCCGCTGATGTTGCCGGCACGCACCAGCTCTACGCGCTGTCCCTCGACACCGGAAACGTGATGCCCGGTTGGCCGGTCGACGTGTCGAAGCTGTCGTCGGGTGGCTACCCCTTCAACTCGAAGGATCAGAACCAGCGCGGCGCGCTCTCGCTCGTCGGAAAATATCTCTACGTCCCGTACGGCGGCTACTTCGGCGACGGCGGCAACTACCGCGGCTGGGTCGTCGCCGTCGACATCACGAACCCCGCGTCGAACGCCGGATGGGCCACGGGCGGTCAGCAAGAGGGCATCTGGGCGCCGGGTGGCATGGCCTCCGACGGCAACGGCGTCTTCGCACTCACCGGCAACGGCGGCTCGCAGAACCACGACGACAGCGAAGAGATCATCCGCGTCGACGGCCTCGCCGTCGCCCATCACGACAACGCGAACGTCTTCTTCCCCAACATCTGGAAGAGCGGCATGGATCAGGGCGACAAGGACTTCGGCTCGTGCAGCCCGCTCGTCATCATGGCGACCGGCGGTACGCCCGCGACGATGATCGTCGCGCCCGCCAAGCCGGGGCACGTCTATTTCCTCGACGGCAAGAACCTGGGCGGCCTCGGCGGACAGCTCAAGGATCTCGTCGTCGCCGACACGGGCGCCGAGTCGGTCTACACGGCGCCGACGGTCTACAAATCTCCGAGCGGCTTGCGCCTCGCCATCACGACGACGGTCGGCGCGGTGTGCCCCGACGGCAAGAAGGACAGCCAGATCATCGGCATCAAGCTCGACACGTCGATGAACCCCATCAACCCGACGATCGCCTGGTGCGCCCCCACGAGCGGCGACGACGACATCCGCCGGCGCTCGCCCATCTCGACGACGACCGACGGGACGGCGAACCCGATCGTGTGGTTCATGAACGGCGCGAAGCTGAACGCCTTCGATGGCGAAACGGGCGCGCTGCTCTACGGGGGCGGCACCGGCGCCGACGACTGCGGCGGCGTGCAGCGCCACACCTCCCCGATCGTCGCCGGCGGCCGCGTCGTCGTCGGCGGCAACGGCCATCTGTGCGCGTGGAGCGTCCACTGAGAGACGCCCGCCCGAGTCACCCCTGCGGCCTCGCCGCCCGCGGCTCAGGGCGCGAGGGACGTCGTCGTGTCGGCGCGAGGCGCCGACAGGGCGGGGCGTCGCGCGACGACGCCCGCTGCGATCACGACGAAGACGGTGACGGCGACCATCGCGGCGAACGTCTTGCCCTGCAGCCGTTCGCCCGGCAGATCGTTGCCGAGGCGCTCCAAGCTCACGCGCACCCGACGCAAGACTGACGCGCGGGCCAACACGAGGCTGGCCACGAGCCTCTGGCGCGCCCGCTCGGCGCGCGGTCCCGTCCACTCGAGGGCGAGCGACCATGCCTGCCGGCTCCGACGCGCGACCGCCGTGCGCGAGAGGTACAACGCCCGCGAGGTCGCAGCGTGCGAGAGACGCCACGCTCGGGCGGTCGCAGCGTGCGAGAGACGCCACGCTCGGGCGGTCGCGACGCGCGAGAGACGCCACGCCTGGGCGGTCGCCGTGCGCGAGAGACGCCACGCTTCGCCGAGGCGAACCGCCAGCGGAGAACGGGGCTGTACGGCGACGGGGCGCGGTCGCCTCTCCCTGCGGGGCCGGCGGCGCCGCTCCGGGCGCGCGCGTTCGTCGATGGGATCTTCCAGATCGTCGAAGCGAAGCGGCTCGGCCATGACGACGGGCCCTTCGGGCGGGGCCGCCTCGAAGAAGGCGCGCTCGAGCTCGCTGAAGTCGTTGGCGGACTGCCTGGGGACGCGTTTCGTCACTGCACAATGAGTGTCACGAAGGCGCGTGATCCATCAACTTTTTCCGTATGACGAGCCCCCTTACAGGAACCCGTTCGAAATGCCGAAAGACTCGCCATGGCCGGCAAGCTCGATCCAACGGCACCCAGCGCTTGGCAGGACTACTACCTCGATGCCGAACGCCGCCGCCGCAAGGCCGGCTGGCACCGGCGGGGCGAGTCCAAGGCCCCCAAACGCCGGATCGACAGCGGCCGCCTGCTCGCCATCGTCATGGGGCTCGCGACGGTCACGGTCATCCTCTGCCTCGTGATCCCCACGTAGCGGGCTCAAGTCCCACCCGGATCCTTCCGAGAGCCAAGCTATGACCTTGCTCAAGCGCAAGAACCCCCAGAACGACGATGGGCTCGCCCCGAAACCCCGCAAGTGGCCCGCGATCCTCGGCGTCACAGCGGCCGCGTGGGTCCTGCTTTCGGGTGTCCTGCTGCTGCTCCTCGGCAGCCAGTCGGGCCAGTAGGTAAAATTCCGGCTTTGGGTCGAGTCGCCCGCACTGGGTGCACTCGGCGGCGCGACCTTGCAGCAGGGGCCTCAGGGGGGCTGTAGACGAGGGTACGAGAAGCGCTATAGTCGTTTCCTACCCCTACGGTAGGAGGCTTGGAAATGTCTGCCCCCGCTCGTCTGTGGCCTTTGGCTTGTCTGTTCGGTGCGTTCGCGTGCGGCGCTTCGGCGTGCACGTGGAGCCCGTCGAGCCCGTCGTCGAACACCGGCATCCCCACGACCGGAAACGGCGGCAACGGCAGCGGCGGCGCGACCGTTATTTCTGGAATGGCTGGCGGCGTGCCCATGGGCAACGGCATGACCGGCGCCTCGGGCACGACCATTACAGGCGGCGGCTCCGGCAAGGTCGTTCCCATCCCGGCGGACTTCGTCACGGCGGACGTCGGCGGCTACAAGCTCGGCGACGAGATCCTGCCGAACGGCGGAATGATGTCGATCGACAGCGCTCCGGACGGATGCTTCAAGGTCGTCGGCATCGTGCGTGACTTCAAGCGTTCGGACGAGGCAGGCGGTCACCCCGACTTCGAGTCGTATCACGGCGGTGATTCGACGACCGGCCTCGTCACGGCTGCCTTGGGCGGGGATCGCAAGCCCGTCTACGCCGCCAAGTGCGAGAAGGCGACGACGGCCGACCCGATGCCGCCTGACTGCCCCTACGGTCCGGAGATGACGACCAAGGCCGACTTCGATCAGTGGTACCGGACGGTCGCCGGCACGAACATGGCGTACCAGATATTCTTCATCTTCGAGCCGAATATGGGCGTTACAACGTTCCAGGCGAATCACTTCTTCCCGCTCGATGGGAAGGGCTTCGGCAACGGCAACAGCAACCACAACTTCGCCTTCACGACCGAACTGCACACCAAGTTCGTCTACAAGGGCGGCGAGACGTTCACCTTCACGGGCGACGATGATCTCTGGGTCTTCATCAACCGGAAGCTCGCCCTCGATCTCGGCGGCTTGCACCCAGAGGTCACGGGGACGATCGACATGGACGCGATGGCGGGAGCGCTCGGCCTCGCGAAGGGCACGGCGTACGACATCGAGCTCTTCCACGCCGAGCGGCACACGACGGAATCGCACTTCCGCGTCGACACGAACTTCGTATTCATCGATTGCGGCTTCATCATTCCTTAACGCCCTAGCGTTTCGACGGCCGGCGAGCCACGAGAGTTCGTGGTTGGTCGTTCGTTCGTTCGCGGAAGTGACGTTGTGATGGTGGCTTCGTGATGGTGGCTTCGTGATGGTGGCTTCGTGGTGATTCTCCGCGCCCTGCTGATTCTCGCGGCGAGCGCGGGCTCGTTCGGGCAGTTCCTTCAGGAACGTCACCGACTCAAAGTGATCACGGGCTTGCCCGGGCGAAAGGCGCGCGACTACTACGAGGCGACGCGCACCCGCGACGAACGTCTGATGTTCGGGGTCACGCTCGTGCTCGTCGCCGCCGCCGTAGCCGCTATGATCGTGACGTTCGCGAGCAAGGCCACGGGCGCGCTGCCCGCGTGACGTCATGCTGGGAACGCTCGTCGTCATGCTGCTCGTCGTCGTCGCGGGTGCGCGCGCGCGCGACACTCTGAGACTTCGGCAGCAGGAGATCGTGCTTGCGAAGCTCGCCGAGCCCGACGCTGTCGCCTACTACGAGGTCTTGCGCCGACGTGTGCGGAACGCGCGCATCCTTCGCGCCCTCTCGCTGCTCGCGCTGCTTTGTCTCTTCTACGCCTGGCGCCGTGGGCTCGTGAAATCGTTGACGTCTTCCTGAGGCACATCTGGGGCTGTCACCCGGAGCGTTTGGTGGCATCTTCAGGAAACGGAGAATTCACCCGAGGCAGGGATCTCCGAATGGATGTCCGAAGGGGAGGAAACCCAGAGCTCATGGATCAAGTGGTGGTCGAGACAGCGGACGCCGGCGTGCTGCGCGAGATCCATCGCTCGATGATGGACCTCATGAGCCGCGGCTACGCCTTGCCCATTCGCTGGACCCTGGCCAGCTACGGCTCGCCGACGGCGATCGTGAGCGGCTCGACGCGCCGGTACCGGGACGGCGTCCAGATCGCGACGACGACGAGCGATGGCCTCGGCGTTCCCTCGGAGTTTCCGCTGCCGGCGCGCCTCGTCGCGACCGACGCGAAGGGCCTGTCGGTGACAGGCCTCATGCCGTTCGAGCCCGACCAGGCCGCCTGAGGCCGCGGACGCGTCGCCGACCGACAGCTCGGCGACTGGGGGGCGATTTGCGCCCGCGGAACAGCCAGGGTGATACTCGCGCGCGGATGAGTGCGACGACTCAGCAGCGGCCACGCGTTTCGCGCGGGCGCCAGGGCGCGTTGGTCGCCACCGTCGTTGCGCTCCTCGCCTTCGCCTCGATGGGCGCGACGGGCTGCGCGGGCGTCCAGACGGAGTGCCCGCTCGGCACCGAGGCCAAGCGGCGCATCTTCAGCGGCGGCGCCGAATCCGAGTGGTGTTATCGCGCGGACGGCGTTCACCAAGGTCCGGAGGTTCGCTACTACGAGAGCGGCACCCGTATGATCGAGGGCGCGTACCTCGACGGCGTTCGCCAGGGCGAGTGGCACTACACGACGCGCGACGGCTTCTTGTGGCGTCGGGATCGTTGGGAAGACGGGGCGCTCGTCGACAAGCATATCGAGCCGATCGCCCGGCCGAACGCGCCCCCCGGCGACCTCTTCGCGCCGACTGATTCGATGGTGATCAAGCTGGCGTCGGCGGACCCGACGCTCGGGCGCACGTCGCGACAAGACGAGCTGCCGTCCTTCGCGGCGTGGTACGGCAACGGCAAACCCCGCGTGCTCGGCCACTACGATCGCGACGGCCTGCGGACGAGCACGTGGTGGTTCTGGTACGAGGACGGCCAGGTCGCGCGGCAGGTGGACTACGACGCCGGCGTTCGGCACCGCATGTTTCGCGAGTGGCACCAGAGCGGACGCTCGAAGACCGACGGCTTCTACCTGGACGGTGAGCGCGACGGCCAATGGCGGCGCTGGGACGAGCAGGGGCGCCTCGTCGCGGCGCAGGAGTACGGCCATGGTATGCTGCCGCCGTGAAGCGCTCGGTCACGGTGCAAATCGCCGGCAACCGCTATCCGCTCAAGACGGATGAGGACGACCGCTTCATCAAGACGCTCGCGGCCTACGTCGACACGAAGATGCGCGACGCCCAGAAGAGCACGCGCACCGTCGACACCCAGACGGTCGCCGTGCTCGCCGCCCTGCAGATCGCCGAAGAGCTTTTCTCGGAACGGCGCGACACGAAGGAACTGCGGAGAAGCATTCGTGAAAAGAGCCAGTCTCTCCTTGACTCGCTCGAGCGTGAAGCGCGACTATGAATGGGCTCCCGTTTGCCGCTCGGGCGAACGTCTCAATAGATTGACCGGGTCTCGACACCGAAAACCAATCCGAAATCGCCGCGCAGCTCGGGCGGTTTCGTAGCCGAAAAATCGAAGTCGCCCGTTCGACCTGACGTCGCTCGACGGTGGCGGATCCATCCTCCGATGGCTCTCCCCTCAAGCTCACCCCTCGTAGACGAAAAGCGCCGGCTCCGCCGCTCGATGGCGGAGCAGCGCGCGCGTTTGTCCGCGCCCGAGCAGGCAGAGCACGCGCGCGCCGCCGTCGGGCTGTTCTTGGCGCTGCCCGCGTTCGGCGAGGCGTGCGCCCGGGTGGCCGCTGGCGGCGCGGCGTCGATGTGCGGCTACATCTCGATTCGCGGCGAGCTCGATCCGGCGGCGGCGCTTGCCGCGGCGCGCGTCGCGGGCCTCGCCGTCGCCTTGCCGCGGGTCGACACCGCGTGGCCGCCGCGGCTGCGGTTCCATCGGACTCGAGGTGAAGCCGACCTCACCGACGGCCCCTACGGCCTCACGGAGCCCTCGCCGAGCTGTCCCGAGCTCGCCGTCGAGGACCTCGACATCCTGCTGGTCCCAGGGCTCGCGTTCGACGCCGCTGGCCGGCGCGTCGGGTACGGCGGCGGCTACTACGACGACGTCGGTCGCCGCCTGCGTGAGTCGGGGCGGCCGGCGATTCGGATCGGCTTCGCCCACGACTTTCAAATCATCGAACGCTGTCCGTCCGACGAGCGCGACGTCGCCGTCGATCTCGTCATCACGGAGCGCCGCCTGCTCGAGCCAGGGGCCGCCTCTTGATTCCGGTCACCGTCGCCGCGGCGCTCGTCGTCGTCGCCTTCGTCATCGCGCTGTACGTGGGGCGGGCGCTCCGGCCTCCGGCGCTGCCTCAGAGCGACGCCGAGAAGCAGCGACTCCTCGACGCGTCGAAGACCGAGGCCGAGTCGCTCAAGCGCCAGGCCGTCCTCGACGCGAAGGAGCTGGCGCAGAAGGCGCGCGCCGACGTCGACGCCGATCTGAAGGCGCGGCAGGGAGAGCTCGAGAAGCGCGCGGGCGAGCTGGGCGCGCGGGAGCGCGACCTCGAACGCCGCGAGAAGACGGCGACCCAGCAAGCCGACGAGGCGGCGCGAGCGGGCAAGCAGCTCACGAGCCGCGAGGCGGCCGCCGAGGCCGCGGCGCGCGCGGCGGCGCAGCAGGGCGTCGAGGCGCGCGTGCGGCTCGAGCGCATCGCGGGCTTCTCGCAGGCCGAGGCGAAGGCTGAGCTCGTCGCGGAAGTGCGCGACGAGGCGCGTCGCTCGGTCGCCGACGAGGTCAAGAAGATCGAGGACGCCGCCCGCATCGAGGCCGACGAGAAGTCGAAGATGATCATCGGCGCGGCGATCCAGCGCTACGCGGGCGAGTACGTCGCCGAGCGGACGGTCGCGACCGTGCCGTTGCCGTCGGACGACATGAAGGGGCGCATCATCGGGCGCGAGGGCCGCAACATCCGCGCGCTCGAGGCCGCGACGGGCATCGACCTCATCATCGACGACACGCCCGAGGCCGTCGTGATCTCGTGCTTCCACCCCGTGCGTCGCGAGATCGCGCGCATCGCGCTCACGCGGCTCATCGCCGACGGACGCATCCACCCCACGCGCATCGAAGAGATGGTGGAAAAGGCGACGGCCGAGGTCGAAGCGCAGTGCAAGGAGGCGGGGGAGCAGGCGGCGTTCGACCTGGGGTTGGGGCGTATGCACCCCGATCTCGTGCGGCTCGTCGGCAAGCTCAAGCTGCGCACGAGCGGCGCGCAGAACCTGTTGCAGCACTCGATCGAGGTCGCGTACATCGCGGGGGCGCTCGCGGCCGAGCTGAACCTTCCCGTCAAGACGGCGCGCCGCGCGGGCCTGCTGCACGACATCGGCAAGGCCATCGACCAGGAGACGGAGGGCGCGCACGCTGTCGTCGGAGCCGCCGTCGCGCGCAAGTACGGCGAGCCGCCGCGCGTGTGCCACGCCATCGAGGCCCACCACGGCGACCTGCCGCCCACCGACGTCATGGACCACGTCATCGACGCGGCCAACGTGCTGTCGAGCCAGCGCCCGGGCGCCCGGCGCGAGCTGCTCGAATCGTATGTGCAGCGGCTCGGCGATCTCGAGCGCATCGCGACGAGCTTCCCGGGCGTCGAGCGCGCCTTCGCGATTCAAGCGGGGCGCGAGGTCAGGGTCATCGTCGAGAACTCGCACGTCACGGATCAGCAGGCGCGCATGCTGTCGAAGGACATCGCGCGCAAGGTCGAGGCCGAGCTGACCTACCCGGGCCAGGTGCGGGTCTCGGTGATCCGCGAGACGCGCGCGACCGACTACGCCAAGTAGCTGACGTGCGGCGCGCCTGCGTCGTCGTCTATGATGCGCGTCGATGAGCGACGGGGCGGCGGTCGAGCCGGTGGCGGTGACGATTCGCGATTTGACGGTGCGCTTCGGCGCGCACGTCGCCGTCGACCGCGTCAGTTTGTCCATCGAACCAGGCGAGCTGTTCCTGCTGCTGGGGCCGAGCGGTTGCGGCAAGACGACGCTCCTGCGCGCCGTGGCCGGCTTCGCGACGTCCGCGCCCGGGGGCGGGGGAACGATCCACTTCGGCGCCGAGGACGTCACGGCGTTGCCCGCGCACGCGCGCAACGCCGGCATGGTCTTCCAGAGCTTCGCGCTGTGGCCGCACCTGTCGGTGTTCGAGAACGTCGCCTTTGGCCTGCGCGAACGTCGAGTGCCAAAGGCCGAGCTGACGACGCGTGTCGAGGCGGCGCTCGCGTCGACGCGCATGGCGGGCAAGGGGCCTCGGCGCGTCGACGAGCTGTCGGGCGGCGAGCAGCAGCGTGTCGCGCTCGCGCGGGCGCTCGTCGTGCGGCCGCGCTGCCTGCTGCTCGACGAGCCGCTGTCGAACCTCGACGCGCGGTTGCGCCAACAGATGCGCGACGAGATCCGGCGTCTCTGCAAGGCGCACGGCCTCACGACAATCTACGTGACGCACGATCAGAAAGAGGCGCTCGCGATCGCCGATCGGATCGCCGTCATGGATCACGGCCGCGTCCTGCAGGTCGGCACGCCGCGAGAGATCTACGACCGCCCGCGCGTCCGCGCCGTGGCCGCCTTCGTGGGCGAGACGAACCTCATGCGCGGGCGCGTCGTCGAGGCGAGCGGGTGGCTCCTTCGCCTCGACACGCCCGTGGGGCCGATCGCCGCGGCGCGCGCCGATGATTTCACGCCCCCGTCGGGCGCGGACGTGTGGGTCTCGATCCGCCCCGAGCATCTGCGGCGCGGCGAGGGCGTCGCCGGCGCGACGACGCTGCGCGGACGGCAAGAGGAGGTCGTGTTCCTCGGTGAGGTCGCCGAGCGGCGCGTGCGCGTCAAGGACGCGACGCTCACGCTCGTCGAGCTCGCGCCGCGAGCGAGCGAGGACGCCTCGGGCGAGCTGACAGTCCACGTCGAGCCCGCAGACGTCGTGCTGCTGCCTCTTGATTCGCCCGAAGCGAAGGGTGACGGCGCGTGAGGCGCGCCGCGCTCCCCGGTCTCGCGCTCGTCTTGATCTTGTTCGCGCCTTTCGCCATGCGCGTCCTCGCGCGCTCGGCGGAGCCCGGCGTCTCGGCGGGCGGCGACGTCGAGACGCTCGTGATCCTCACGCCGCACAACGAATCGATCCGCTACGAGTTCACGCGGGCCTTCCGCGCGCACATGGCCGCGCGCGGACGTGCCGTGGCCATCGATTGGCGCACGCCCGGGGGGACCTCCGAGATCACGCGTTACCTCGCCGCGGAGTACGCCGCCTCGTTTAGCCGGCATTGGACCCGCGACCTCGGGCGTCCTTGGTCGGCCGCGATCGCCGCGGGGTTCTCGGCGGCGAACGATCATCCGCCGGACGACGTCGCGGCGGCGCGGCGGGCCTTCCTGTCGTCGAACGTCGGCTGCGGCGTCGACCTGTTCTTCGGCGGTGGCCCCGAGCTCGCGAAGCACGCGCAGGCCGGTCGGCTCGTCGACGCCGGGCTCGTCGCGCGCCACCCGGAGCTCTTCGGCGCGGGCGGCATCCCGCGCGATCTCGGCGGCGAGACGACCTGGGATCGCGAGGGGCGCTGGTACGGCACTTGTTTGTCGACGTTCGGAATTTGCTACAACCGGGGCGCGCTCGAGCGCCTGGGAATGACGCGGCCGCCGTCGACGTGGTCGGCGCTCGCGACGCCTACGTTTGCCGGGGAGGTCGCCCTCGCCGATCCCACGAAGAGCGGCGCGGCCAACACGGCGTTCGAGGCCATCGTGCAGCACGAGATGAGCCTGGCGCTCGACCGCGCGCGGGCCGGCGGCCAGCGTGACCCAGTGGCCCTCGATCGGATCGCGACGGGGCAGGGGTGGGCGGCCGCCATGCGGCTCATCCGCCGCATAGGCGCCAACGCGCGCTACTTCACCGACAGCGCCGCGAAGATCCCCCTCGACGTCTCGATGGGCGACGCCGCAGCCGGCATGTGCATCGACTTCTTCGGCCGCTTCCAGCGCGAGTATTCGCTCGCGCAAGGGCACGGTGAGCGCGTCGGGTTCGCGGCGGCGCGCGGCGAGACGTGGTTCAACGCCGACCCGATCGGCCTCCTGCGTGGGGCGCCCCACCGCGACCTCGCGATCGCCTTCATGGAATTCGTGCTCTCTGATGAAGGCCAGAAGATCTGGAGCTTCAAACGCGGCGCGCCTGGCGGCCCCGAGACCTACGCGCTCGGCCGCCTGCCGATCTCGCCGCACTTGTACGACCACGCCTTTGATCGCGATCGCCTGGACCCGGACGAGAACCCATACGCGCCGCCGGAGGGCGTCGCCCCGTTCGTCTACCGCGCCCCGTGGACGCGGCCGCTCTTCGCGGCGCTCGCGCTCGTCGTGCGCACCATGTGCGTCGAACCGGACGCCGAGCTGCACGAGGCCTGGGCGGCGCTCGTCGCCGCGCACTTTCCGCCGCGCGCGACGGCGGCGTTCGACGACGTTTCGCTCATCGACTACGCGACGGTGAGCGGCCCGCTGCGCGCCGCGCTGCAGTCTTCGGATCCGCTCGACGAGGCGGACTGGACGATTCGGCTCGTCGAGCAGCACCGCGCGCTGTACGGGCGCGTCGCCGCGCTCGCGCGGGAGAGCCAATGACGGCCGCGGCCCGCGCGCGCGGCGTCCGCCCCGCCGTCTTGTCGGGCGTGACGGCGGCGGGCGTCGTCGCCGCGGTCCTCGGCGTCCTGCTCGTCGCTTTTCTCGTCGGGCCGCTCGCGGAAGGCGTCCGCGGCGCCTTCGTCGACGCGAACGGGCACTTCACGTTCGCCTACGTCGCGACCGTGTTCAAAAACCCCATCACGCGTGAGGGCTTTCGCAACGCGCTCGCGATCGCGTTCCTGAGCACGCTCGTCGCGGGCACCGTCGGCATCGGCGCGGCCTTCGTGCTCGATCGCTTCGCCTTCCCGGGGCGGCGTCTGTTCACGGCGCTCGTGCCACTGCCGCTCATGGTGCCTCCATTCGTCGGCGCGATCGGCGTCAAGCAGCTCCTCGGCCGGCAAGGCGCGCTCAACGCGCTCCTTCATCACCTCGGCCTGCTCGACGCGAACCGCGCGACGGACTGGCTGCGTGAGGGCCGCTTCGCCGCCGTCGTCGCGCTCACGTCGCTGCACCTGTATCCCATCATTTACTTCAACGCCGCGGCCGCGCTCGCGGGCCTCAACGTCGAGCTCGAGGAGGCCGCGGCGAGCCTCGGCTGCCGCGGCCTGCGCCGCTTCTGGAGGATCACGTTGCCCGCGATCGGCCCCAGCGTCTTCGCGGGCGCGAGCATCGTCTTTATCTGGGCCCTCACGGAGCTCGGCGTGCCCCTCATGTGCGACTACACGCGCGTGACGTCGGTGCAGATCTTCACGGGTCTCAAGGACATGGGCCGCAACCCGTTCGTGTTCGCGCTCGTCGTCGTCGTGCTCGTCGCGACGCTCGCGCTGTACGCGGGGGCGCGCTGGCTCGGCGGGCGCGCGCGCGTCGCGGGCGCGACGAAGGGCGCCCGCGCGCGTCGCCTCGTCTCGCCGCGCCCGTGGGCGGCGGTCGGCTTGACGCTCGGCTTGGGCGCGGTCATTGGCGCGGCGGCGATTCCAAACCTCAGCGTCGTGCTCGTCGCGTTCTCGCGCGATTGGTACGGCACGGTCTTGCCATCGGGCCTCACGATGGAGCACGTACGCGTCGCCATCGGGCACGACATGGTGATCCCATCGATCGCCAATAGCCTCCGCTACGTCACGCTCTCGACGACGTTCGACCTCGTCGTCGGCACGGCGATCGCCTACCTCGTCGTTCGCACGCGCTCGCGGCTCGCGCGCGCGCTCGACGTCGCCGCGATGTTGCCGCTCGCGGTGCCGGGGCTCGTCATGGCGTTCGGCTACCTGTCGCTGACGCGCGAGGGCCGCCCGCTTTCGTTCTTGAACCCCGTGCGCGATCCGACGGCGCTGCTCGTGATCGCCTACGCGATTCGCCGGTTGCCGTTCGTCGTGCGGTCCGCGGCGGCGGGCCTCACGCAGGTGAGCGTGACGCTCGAAGAGGCGGCGGCGAGCCTGGGCGCGGGCGCGGTCGCGACCTTCACGCGCATCACGTTGCCGCTGCTCGCGCCGCACCTGCTCGCGGGCGGCGTCTTCGTGTTCGCGCTGTCGATGCTCGAGGTGTCCGATTCGCTGATCCTTGCGCAGCGGCAGGCGACCTTTCCGATCACGAAGGCCATCTACGAGCTGTACCAACTGCTCGGCGACGGCCACCAGGTCGCTGCGGCGCTGGGCCTGTGGGCGATGCTGTTCTTGATCGCCGCGATCGCCTTCGCGCGGGCCGTGCTCGGCCGGCGCGACGGCGGCCTCTTTCGCATGTGACGTTTTTGGCGCCGCGGGCGCGCAACCGCGGTGGGCGGCGGCCGATACCGCCGCATGAGCCGAATCACTCGCGATGGTTTCATCGATTCCTTCGGGGCCCCAGGGGAAGGAGGGCTCGACCTCACCTCCCTCGCCGACGCTGCCAAGGGCGCCCTCGAACAGAACGGTGTGGGGTCCGACGCGCTCCAGAAGCTCGCGGGCACCGACCACGTCATCAGCGGCCACGACGAGCTATCGGCGCTGTTCGACCTCATCGACCGCGTCGACCACAACGGCAGCTCGGCCTCGTTCGACACGACGAAGACCACCGACGCGGGGAAGATCGTCCCGACCGCGAGCGGAGAGATCTTGGACGCGCTGCAGAACAAGCTCGCGTCGGCGCGCCTGGGGGCGGACAGGGCGGTCGCGGCCAAGGACGACACGCCGACGATGCCGTCGGCTGAGCAGATCAAGGCGTCGTTGGCGGTCGTCCGTGGCGCCGGCTTCAGCGATGTCCACCTCGTGCCCACGCCGTATGTAAATCAAGGCGAGACAAGTCGAGCGTCCTATCCGTATCCCAAGAGTCCCCCAGAATCAGGGGTTTCACGCACCCTGGGCCAAGCGGGGTGCGCTCCCTGTTCATTGGCGATCGCTGACGGGGGGCTACGGGGCACGCCGCTTTCGGCGAAGGTGACGGCGAACTTCACCGTTCAACACGGGCTCAGTGGATCTCTCTCCTCTTCAGGAACGGACACGGCCGGAATGGTTCGCGCCTGGGCAGCCTATCGTGGGTACGAGGTCACCTCGGCCACCAACAAGGATCAATCCAAGAACGTAGACGCCCTCGACGCCGGACTCCGCGCGGGCGGTGTCGCTCTCGTCAGCGTCGGCGTGGATGCGGAGACGGGCAGGGGTCATTTCACGGACCGTGGCCACGTCCTCGTCGTGAATGGCTGCGCAATGAAGGACGGACGGGAATGGTTTTCGATCGTCAACCCAGGACGCAGAGACCAGAGTCACTCTGACGGCAATCTGCTCACCGTCGACGACGATGTCGTTCGGCTCGACGGAGCGCTGAACGGTGTCGGCCAAGTCTGGATGTCACGTGCACAGCTGGAGGCCGAGATGCGCCGATGTTTTGTTCTCCAAGGCGGAGCCAAATCGTGAGGAAGCCGAGTCTGACGGTCATCTCGTTCGGCGTAGTCGTCGCCTCGATTCCCATTTTTTCGGGTTCATTCGAGGCAATGGCGCAGGCGAGGAGTCGCGAATCGCGCCCGTCCGATCCAGCTGGACGTGTCTCGGCGTCGTCGATCGCCCCTCGGACGACGCGCACGTTGCGGGATGCGTGGACTCCGGAGCTCATTCGCGCAACCGTCATTCACATCGAAGCCGCCATGGAGGAGTTGCAGGCGCTCGAGGCGCCTCCGGTCCGGCACGGCAAGCCAATTCCTATCGCTGGGACCTGCCACGGGGAGCCTTTGACTTCCGTGATCGAGAGGTCGTTCGCCATGTCTCGGGCGAGGGATCTCCTCTCTGGAAAGGCCTTGTCCTGTTATGTGGCGAACTACCTCGGGTGCCCCGTGGGCCCTTGGATTGGGAAATCGGCCAGCTCGTATTACACGCCCGAAATGAAGGCCTTTACGCGCTCGAAGGTCACCATCGTCGAACAGACGGAAGACCGCGTGGTGGCGGACGTCGTCGAGGCCGACACGGAACAGATCTACAACGACGTCCTTGGAGAATGGGACGACGCAAATAGCAAGTACGTCGAATTCCCAGACGAGGTGTTGGCTCGATACACGAATGTGTCGCGGTACACCCTCACGCGCGCAGGCTACGTGTGGCGCATTTCGGATCGCAAGTCGCCCTTCAAATGGGAGTGCAGATGAGCAGCGATAGGAGTGCCAGGACGAATCAGCGCGTCAGCTTGATTTTGATCGTCTCGGCGGGGCCGGGGGGCGTGCCGGTTGTCGGGTCGGGGGCGAGGTCGAGGTAGAGCTCGGTGCCGTTCGGCAGGGCGGCGGCGGTGAGGACCTCGCCGGGGATCGTCTTCGAGAAGACGCCATCGCCGAGCGCGAGGCTGAAGGACGACAGCGTCTCGTCGCTGCCGGCGATTCGATAGCCGATGGGCGCGCCGTCGGAGCCGAGGCCGACGAGGAGGACGTCGCTCCGGTCGCCCGCACTCATGACGGTGACGCCCGTCGGGGTGAAGGTCGTCGGCAGCAGGACGTCCGCTTGGCCGAGGAGCTTGACGAGGCCAGGGCTCACGAACACGAGTGCCGCGGTCCCATCGCCGAGGGAAAAAATTCCCGAGCCCGACGGGCTCACCATGCTGTCGGTCGTCGTGAGCTTCTTCGGCACGCCGGTCATTCCGTCGACCGTGACGGCTTCGCCGAACATGTTGCTGTCGGCGCCCAGGACGAACACCGACTGCGATTTTCCGTCGACGGCGATGGGCGGCATGCCGATCGGGTTCAAGAGGATCTGGTGAGACGCCCCGAACATGTTCGTCGCGCCGTCGACGCTGTAGAGGTTCGCCATCGTCGCCGTCTTCGTGAGGACGTAGACCAGATTGTGCGTCTCGTCGACGGCGAGGCCCGAGATCGGCGATTGGTCAGGCGTCTGAACCGTCGTCGCGATCGCGTTGGTCGCGCCGTCGATGACGTCGAGCTGAGCGCCCTCGACACCGTAGACCTTCTTTGTGAGCGAGTTCGAGGCCAGCGCCGTGAGCGGCTTGCCCGGCATGATCGTCGCCACGACGGCGTTCGTGACGTCGTCCACGACCGCGATGCCAGCGGTCGTGTTCGTCGCGGTCACACAGCCGAAGTACGCACTCTTCGTGCCTCCGTTGTACGTCGCGACCGTCGGCGTTCCCGGCAGCGTGATCTTGGCGATCAATGCCGCCGTGTAGATCGTCGCGCCGCCCGTTCCCGCCGCGGCATCGGTTCCCGCGGCATCGGTTCCCGCGGCGCCGCCTGTTCCCGCGGCGCCGCCGCTGGCGCCCCCGAACCCGACGACGCCCGTCGCGTTCGGCCCGCCGACGACAGCCTTGCCACCGCCGCACGCGCCCGTCAGGGCGGCGCTCGCCAATGCGAGCGCCAGCAAGGAGGCGCTACCCCTCATCGCTTTTCCTGACCATCGCGGCAAAGTAACACGACGACGCCCAACGACGGCGCCCGGACCCGGGTGCGCTACAGCGTCTCGAGGAACGCGACGAGGTCGTCTTTCTCGGCGCGCGTCAGCTTCGTTCCGTATTCGTGGCCCGTGTTGCGGTTGCCGGGCTGTCGCGTGTCGAGCACGAAGCCGGCCGCGCCCAGCGGAAACGACGCGGGCCGCGCCGCCGCTGGGTCGAGCAGCGCGCGCAGCGTCGGCACCGAGCCGTTGTGCAGGTAGGGCGCGCTCGCGAACACGCCGATGAGCGGCGCCGTGCGCACCCACGCGACGCCCGCTCGCGCGCGCGTCACGCGTGTCGGCGCGGCAGGATCGGCGCCGACGACCGCCACGTCGATCGAAAATGGGCGCTCGCCGCGGGGCACGTCGAAGGCGAGCAGCGGCTCGGTGCCGATGCCACCGGCGCGCGCGTCGGCGGCGGGCGCGCCCTGGGCGTCGCCGTCCCCGTCAGCGTCGAACGGAAAGAGGCGGCTCCCCGAGTAGACGAGCGGCCCGAAGTCGCGGTGTCGCGTGTGGCACCGCGCGCAGAACGCGACCTCGGCGTCGGCGCGCGCGGGCGCGCCCAGCGCCTTGAGCCCCCGCGGCGCCGTCGACGACGCCCCCGCCGCGTCAGCGGCGAGCGCCGGGTGCGCGAGGTGACAGTGCGAGCAGCGCCCGAGCGGCGGCGGGTTCTCGGCGAGCGGGCGCGCACCGTCGAGAGGTGCGGCGTTGTGGCAATCGGCGCACCGCACGGGCAACTTGGCGTCGAGCGGCCGCGACGGATCGATGGGAGCGAGGATCGGCCCTTCGAGCTTGGCCGCCGCGAGCGCGCGCGGCGCCGTCTTCAGGATCTGGCGGTTGGCGATCTCTCCGACGACGCGCTCGACGAAGATCGCGCGCCCGCGCGCGACGCGCGCCGCCTCCCGAGCGGGACGCGCGAGCCCCGCAGCCGTCGCCGCGAGCGCCCGCCGCACCGCCACCGTCGCGTACATCGGCGGCACGGCCGCGAGCGCGTCGGCGGACAGCGTCACGTGGCCGTAGATCGCGTCGGCCCACAGCAGCCCCGGAAACGAATCTTGCTGGAGTCCGAGCGTGCCGAGGTTGCGCAGGTCGAGCATGAGCGCGCGCCGCGCGAGCGCCGGGTCCGACGCCCCGAGCCCGAACGCCTGCCGCACGTCCGCCTCGGACCGGCCGGCGAGCGCGACGAGGCGCGCGAGCCACGGCGCGTCCGCGTTCTCGGAGCCCGACCAGTTCTCGAGCGCGAGCCCCGGCGCCGCGAGGATCGACGGCACGCTGATGGGATTCACGATGCCCTTCGTCCCTTGCCGCACGCGCCGCGTGCCCGCGTAGCGGGCCGAATGAAAAGGCACCGTGACGTCGAGGCCGAACTCGCCCGTGAGATCCTGTCGACCCGGGCCCGCGAGCAGCAGCCTCGCGCGCACCGCGCGCCCCGCCGGAAACCCGTGCGCCGCGCGCGCCGCCGCGGCCGCGACGTTTGCTTCGTCGAGCACGCTCGCCGTCGCGAGCAGCAAGCCATAGTCGAAGCGCGTTCCCGCCAGGCCGAGCGCGGGTTTCCCCGAGCCCGGCGCGGCTCCGCCGTGGCACAGCCAGCACGTCATGCCGATCTCGCCGCTGGGCGTCCCGTCGGGGCGCAGCGCCTCGCGCAGCCCGAGCACACCCGTCGACACCGAGATCTTCCCGACGCGCCCGCGCGGATCGTCCGGCGTGCGCGTGAGCCCGAACAGCTCCGGGTTCGCGAGCACGCCCCCTTTGGCGTGCACGTGCCGCGTGACGCGCGCGTCGGTCGCGCCGTCGCCGTCGAGATCGACGGGCACGCCCTCGAGGTCGAGCTCGACGTCGCGGTCCCACGGCATGCCCACGCCCGCCGTCCAATAGCGCGCGTTCGTGTTGACGATCTCGCCATCGGCGTAGCGCTCGTAGGCCCCGATGTCCTCGACGGCCCGCTCGCCGTCCGTCGCCGTCGCCGCCCGCGCCCAGAGCCACGGATCGACGACGCCCTCCAGCGGCCCCGGGGTCACGGGAGCGGTCGGTGTTGTCCGAAACGAGACATCACGCGAAGGAGCTGATTTCCCTGGGGAATGGCAACAAAGGCACAAAGCGAAGAGAAATGTTAACGGTGTAGGCCTTTGTCGGTGACGGTAGGGGCAAAACCTGCTACCTATTGTCCTCGCCGGGACATCATTCCCGGTGGTCGCACGGCTTCTTCGCAGCATCAGCAGACTACCGACCTTAAACGAACCGTTTTTCGGCCGTGCGGCAAGACATAACGGCCCTGGGAGATCCGGGGCCGTACCAAGTGACGTTTGGGGGCGGGGTCAGAAGAAAGGTCATGCTCAGCTATTTTCTGTACGTGGTGTCGTTGGTAAATCCTGGGACTAATTCTGGCTTCGTGAATAAGACCGTTAACGCAGAGCTTATGGAGGGGGACACGGCGACGGGGGGTTTGGTGGTGAAGATGGGCCCGGTCATGAATGTGCGCGTCACAGTCGAGGACGTGAAAGTGATCTCGGGCAACGCGGTGGCTTCTTTGCCGGCCATCACGCGGAAAGGGAGCCTGTTCGCGGGCTTCTCACACAATCGGGTCTACGCGATCCGCTACGGCAACTAGGAATCGGCACGAGGCGCGTACGACGCGCTCCCGGCGGTGGCGCTCACCGCCGGGAAGGCCGAGAGGTGGCGAGCCACGCCCCGCCAAATCGGATATCCTCCGCCCCTCTCATGCGCGTCGGAACCCTCGAATTTACGCCAGCTGTGTTGCTGGCCCCCATGGAGGCCGTGACGGATCTGCCGTTCCGGACCGTCTGTGAAGAGCTGGGCGCGTCGCTGACGTTCACCGAGTTCTTGTCGGCCGAGGCGCTCACTCGCGGCGCCGCCAAGACGCTCGGGCGCATGTGGCCGAGCCTCGGCGGCCGGCGCTTCGCCGTGCAGATCTTCGGCCGTGAGCCCGACGCCCTGGCGCGCGCCGCCAACATGGCCGTCGACGTCGGCGCGTCGATCGTCGACATCAACATGGGCTGCCCCGCCAAGAAGGTCACGGCGGGCGCGTGCGGATCGGCGCTCATGCGCGAGCCCGAGCTGGCCGCCGCGCTCGTCGCGGCCGTGCGGCGCACGGTCCCCGCGCAGATCCCCGTGACGGTGAAGCACCGCGCCGGATGGGACGATTGTTCGCTCAACGCGCCCGAGTTCGCGCGCCGGCTCGTCGACGCGGGCGCCGCCATGATCACCGTTCACGGACGCACGCGCGCGCAGGGATTTTCGGGTTCGGTGCGCCTCGGGCCGATCGCCGCCGTGCGCGCGGCGCTCCCGCGCGAGATCCCCGTCATCGGCA
>JBBQJG010000027.1:0-29525 GCA_038325725.1 Polyangia bacterium
CAAGTCGTTCGCCGGCGTCGCCGGCGTCGACCCGTCGATGAAAGCGACGATGCTCTCCAAGGGCATCTCGGAGGCCATGAACTGCACGGCCTTCGGCCTGGGCACCGGTATCCTCGGCCTCGCGACCTACGCCTGGCTCAATGGCCAGACGCAGGCCGTCCTCGACGGCGTCAACCAGGGTACGGTCGAGACGCTGAATTTGGTGGTCGCCGGCCGCGGCGGCGAAGCGGGTCAGTACTAAACATCCCGTGCGAGGGGCGGCCTCGGCCGTCTCTCTCCCCGCTAGGAGACAACCATGTCTGTAGCCGTAGAATCCGGAGGCAAGTCGGGCAAAAAGTCCGTCAATGCCGACCTGAACCTGGTTCCGTACATCGATCTTCTGACCTGCATGGTGGCGTTCCTGCTCATCACGGCGGTCTGGTCCCAGCTGGCGCGCCTCGAGGCGCACCAGAAGGGTCAAGGCCAAGCGGGTGAAGACACGCCGCCCGAGAAGGTCGTGAAGCTCGTCGTCGTCGTCAACGGCGAAGGCTTCAACCTCGTCGCTGATCAAGACCAGCAGCCGATCCCCAAGCGCGGCGACCAGTACGATTACGAGAAGCTCGCGGGCGAGCTCAAGAAGTTCAAGGACGCGCACCCGGACAAGACCGACCTGCAGGTCGCGTCCGAGGACACGATCAAGTTCGAGACGTTGGTCAAGACGATGGATACGGCGCTCACGGCGCGCTTCCCCGACATCTCACTCATAGACGCCGGCGGCGCCGGGATTTAAGGCAAGGAAACCAAGATGCCTATCCACGCACCACACGACCATCTCTACAACTCGGTCAAGCTCGAGGTCGCGAAGTCGAAGCTCAAGCACGAGGGGCGTAAGAGCCTCTACGCGCCGCTCAACCTCGTCGCGTACATCGACATGATGACGATGTTGGTCATCTTCCTGCTCATGTCCTTCTCGGCGACGGGTGAGATCCTGTTCGTTCAGAAGAACATCGTGCTCCCGGACGCCCAAAACTGGACGGACCTCGAGCGCGCGCCGGTCATCGGCGTCAGCAAGGACGTCGTGACGCTCGACGGTTCGCAGGTCGCGACGGCCGACGACCTCATGAAGGACTCGGCGACGGGTGACTTCAAGATCGCCGAGCTGCACGACAAGCTCGTCACGCTGAAGAACAACTACAAGCTGCTGCACTCGAACGAGGACTTCCCCGGCATCGCGATCGTCCAATCGGACAAGAACGTCGAGTTCAAGATGCTGAAGAAGATCATGTACTCGTGCGCCGTGGCTGGTTATCAGAACGTCAACTTCGCCGTCACGCCGAAGGTCAAGGGCGGCGGCGGAGCCCTGTAGCAAGTCGTCGCGCGAGCGACGGCATCGAGCAAACGGCCGGCGTCTTTGGGATGTCCGGCCGTTTCTTTTTCTGAAGACCTAAAGAGGAGATCCGTATGCGCATTCGTTTGATGGCGTTGCCCTTGATGGTGGGGTTGTCGGTGGCGGCGTTGGGGTGTCAGGGGGATCCGAACGATCCCATGACGTGGGCGAAGCAGCTCAAGGACCTGCGCACGCAGAAGGAAGCGCTCGATCACCTCGCCAACATGGACGTCGAGAAGGCGCGGCCCGCCGTGCCGGCGCTCATCGAGCTGTACACGGAGACGAAGCGGCCCGAGCACCTCGAGGCGCTCGCGCGCTACAAGGATCCGGCGAGCAAGCCGCTGCTCATCGCGGCGCTCGACTTCACCGACGACGACTTCGACCGCACGACGATCGCGGCGGGCGTGCTCGCCGACATGAAGGCGACGGACGCCGTCGACGCGCTCATCAAGGCCGTCGAGCGACCGCTGCCGATCAAGTCGCGCGCCAACAGCGCGCGCATCGCGTCGCTGCGCGCGCTCGTGCGCATCGGCGACAAGCGCGCCGTGCCGACGCTCATGAAGATCCTCACGACGTCGGCGGACGAGCAGGACTTCCTCCTCAATCAGAAAGCCGCCCTCGGCCTCGCCGAGCTCTCCGACCCGCAGTCGATCCCGGCCCTCATCAAGGGCATGTTCATGACGGGGCGCGGGACGGGGATCTTCCAGGAGTGCCGCCTCGGGCTCGTGCGCATCGGCGCGCCCGCCGTCGCGCCGATCGTCGAGCTGCTCGAGGGAAAGAACGCCGACGTCAACGAGATGGCGGCGAAGCTGAAGTTCGACGAGTTCACGCCGGGGGTCGTCCCGCACAAGGCGGCCATCCTGCTCGGGGACCTGCGCGCGCGTAACGCTACCGGGGCGCTCATAGCGCGCCTGCACGTCAAGCCGAAGGGCGACGAGCACCGCTCGGCGCTCATCGCGCTCGGCTACATCGGCACGCCCGCGGCCGTCGACGCCATCCTCGACTACCTGAAAGACACGAAGGCCGACGCGACGGCGCGCGCCTCGGCGGCCGATGCGCTCTACCTTTCGGGTGATCGCCGCGCCGTGCCCGCGCTCATGGAGATCGCGAAGTCCGGCTACGTCACCGTCAACGGCGAGAAGGCGTCCGATCTGCGCGCGAGCGCCGCGATCGCGCTTGCGCGCATCGCCGGCAAGGAGAGCGTCCCGGCCTTCAAGGCGCTCGTCGAGAAGGAGGAAGAGGCTCAAGGCGTGTTCGGCCTCGCGCTCGACCGCATGCTCGTCGCCGAAGAGTGCGACCAGGACGTCGCGTGCTACGGCAAGAAGCTCGGCGACCCGAGCTGGTCACGCGCCGAGAAGGCCGCGTTCGCGATCGCGTTCTCGGGCGACGCCAAGCGGGGGATCCCGCTGCTGCTCGCCGCGATGAAGCCCATCACGACGATGCAACCCGAGCGTTACCCCGTGCACCAGGCGATCCTGTTCGCGCTCGCGCGCCTCGGAGACAAGAACTGCACGGCGTGCATCGACAAGCTGGACAAGCAGATCGAGCGCGACGAGAAGGCCGTCCGCATCCCCGGCGCGCGCGACCTGCTCGGCGAGACGCGCGTCACCGAGGCGATCATCCAGAACAACCCGCCCGGCGGCGTCGCGCCCCCGCCGGCCCCCGCCGCGGCGGCGCCCGAAGAGGCGGCCCCTGCGCCGAAGGGCAAGAAGCCCGCCAAGGCCGGCGGCAAGAAGAAGCACAAGTAACGTGCGGCTAAGTCTTCACATGCTCGGCGACGATGGTCGTGGTGATGCCGCCGCGAACCAGGAACACGGCCTCGACGCGCATGCGCCGCGGCTTCGTCGCGGCGACGAGATCGTCGAGGATGCGGTTCGTGACGGCCTCGTGGAACGCGCCCTCGTCGCGGTACGACCACAGGTAGAGCTTCCACGACTTGAGCTCGACGCAGAGCGCGTCGGCGACGTACTCGACCCGGATCGTCGCGAAGTCGGGTTGGCCCGTCTTCGGGCACAGGCACGTGAACTCGGGACAGTCGAAGCGAATGACGTAGTCACGCTCCGGCTTCGGGTTGGGAAACGTTTCAAGAGACTTCGTCGGGGTGGTCGTCATGATGCGCGCGCAGCTTCGTCGTTCCGCGCGCGGTGTGCAATCTCCGACCAGGCGGTGCGTCTGCGCCGAGGAGTTTCGTTTGACAGCTCACCGACCACGACGATAGCCTCCTTCACTCGCTCGGTCGGACGATGACACTGCGGCGCTTGTCTTCCACGCTCTCCGTCCTCCGCGGCCCCCTCGCGTTCGCGCTCGCCGTCGGCCTCGCGACGCTGCAGCCCGCGCCCGCGGACGCCGCGACTGGTACCGTGAAAGGCACCGTCAAGCTGCCCGAAGGCTCGCGCAGCACGCGCCTGTACTCCGGCTATTGGCGCCTCGAGAACGGCAACGTCCCCGTGCAGACGGCGGGCGGCGCCAAGGCCGAGACGGTCGTCGTGCTCGACAAGCTCTCGGGCGCGCACGCGCCGCCCGCGCGCACCGTCACCATCGAGATCGGCGGGCTCGACGCGCACCCGCGCCTCGTGATCGTCGGCCCGGGCTCGGTCGTCGAGATCAAGAACACCGGCAAGATGACGCACGAGCTGTCGACGCCCGACAGCCCCGACATCATGCCCATCGAGCGGCTCGCGCCCGGCTCGGCGCGCCACGTGAAGTTTCAGGCGGCGGGCGGGTACTGCATCCGCGACGCCGAATATCCCCACCTCATGATCTCCGTGATCGTCGTCGATTCGCCGTACTACTCGACGCTCGACGAGCGCGGCGCCTTCTCGGTCCCCAACGTGCCCGAGGGCAAGGCGACGCTGCGCGTGTGGACGCGCGGCGCTTGGGCGACCGAGCAGGAGATCGATACGGGCAAGAAGGACGAGCTGACGATCAAGGTCGCCCCGCCCAACGAGAAAGAGGCGGCCGAGTAGATGTTCCTCTCGAAGATCTGGTTCATCCTCATCGCGCTCATCGCGGGCGTCGCCGTGACGTTCGCGCTCATCGCGCCCCGGCCGGCCGTCCAGAAGCTCGGCGTGCTCGAAGGGCAGCGGCTCGACCGCGCGCAGTACGCCGCCGAGCAGATGTTCAAGGTCGACGCGCACAAGTGGATCGACCGCGTGTCGAAGCTGGGCCGCGACGCGATCGTCGCAGAGTCACTCGACAACGCCTCGCGCGGCGCCGGCGAGTGGACGGTGCTCCACAAGACGCTGCAGGATCGCTTCCGCGCGCTCATCCCCGATCTGTCGACGGGCGGCATCGACACGCTCGTCGCGATGGAGGGCAAGGGCCGCGTCGTCGCGCGCCTGGGCGACAACGACAAGGAATACGGTGACTACATCGGCGGCGCCGAGGTCATCGCAGACGCGCTGCGCGGCTACCTGTCCGACGACGTGTGGGGGAACGGCGGCAAGTTGCTGCGCGTCGCCTCGGCGCCCGTGCTGTCGAAGAACCGCGACCGCATCGTCGGCGCGATCTACGTGGGCGCCGAGACGGGCGAGGCGCTCGTCGAGCGGCTCAAGAAGAACCTCGACGTCGACGTCGCGCTCTTGCTGCGCGGGCACGTCATCGCGTCGACGCGCGACATGGCCAGCCTCTCGATGCTGCCGGATCTCGTCGAGAAGCACGTCAAGGAGATCGCCGAGATCAAGCGCACGCCGGCGATCCCGCTCGTCGCGGGCGGCGACCACCTGCTCGCCGTGGCCGCGCCCTTCCCGGGTCAGGCCGGACAGCAGCAGGCGTACTACGTGCTGCTCGGCATGCAGCCCGCGAAGTCAGATCTCGCGTCGCTCATCGCCCACACGAGCTCGGACGATTTGAAGTGGGGCAACTTCCCGTGGGTGCCCCTGCTCATCGGCGTGTTCGTCATGATCGGCGTCGGCCTGTTCGCGCAGCGCCAAGAGGTCGAAGCCCCGCTCGAGCGCATCCGCAAAGAGGTCCAACTGCTCGCGCGCGGCGACCTCACGAAGCTGCACGACACGGGCTTCCGCGCGAAGTTCGGTGGCCTCGCGCGCGACATCAACGCCGCGCTCGAACGCTACACGCACGCGCCCGCGGCGCCCTCGGAGATGGCCGGCAAGGACCTCAACGCGATCCTGAGCGGCAAGTCCGGCGTCGGCCCGGCGGGCAGCCCCAAGGGCAGCACCTTCGATCTGCCGAGCCACGGTTCGGCTTTCTCGGGCAACACGCCGGCGCCCGCGTTCGCGCCCCCGCCGGCGCCCGCGTTCGCGCCTCCGCCCCCGCCCGCCTTCGCGCCGCCCCCGCCAGCCGCGTTCAACCCGCCGCCCGCGTCGGCGCCCTTCGGCGCGCTCGGCGGTAAGATTACGTTCCCGCCCGCCGCGAGCAAGGTTCCCTCGATCAAGGCGACGGCGTGGGCGCCCCCGCCCCTGACGGCGCCCCCCGCCTCGTTGCCGACGGCCGCCCTCGGGGGCGACGACGACGAAAACGACGACGCGCCCGAAGGCGAGGCCACGCGCATCGTCCCCTTCGACGAGAACGAAGAAGAGGCCGCGCACTTCGCGCACGTCTACGACGAATTCGTCCAGATCAAGAAGCAGTGCGGAGAGCCCTCGGGCGGTCTGACCATAGACAAGTTCCTCGTGAAGCTCCGAGACAACAAGGCCGCGCTCGTCGCGAAGCACGGCTGCCGCACGGTGCGCTTCTCCGTCTACGTCAAGGACGGCAAGGCGGCGCTCAAGGCGACGCCCGTTCGCGACTGACGTCCCGTCACCGCCGCGCGCTCGACCGTGCGCTAGAGTCGTCGTTCGCCATGGGACGCTTCGATCCTCTCGCGACGGAGCCGTCGCGCGGCCCCGCGGACATCCAACGCTGCCCGTGCTCGACACCTGGATCCCCGACGTCGGCGAGACGCGCGCGCTCGCGGCCTGACGCGCGTCCCGTCGGACGGCGTGTGATACCGTCGAGCGAAACGATTTCCCGACGACGGAGGCGCCCCATGCGCATGCTCGCGACCCTTACGATCACCGCGTTGACCCTCGGCGCCAGCGTCGCCCACGCCGCCCCGCCCGAAAAGGCCCAGGACGAGAGCCACGACTTCCAGCTCCACGATGCGGCGGGCAAGGCCAAAGAGGCCCACGGCACGAAGGCGTCGAAGATCGAGTCGACGAAGACCGAGGCCGCGATGAAGTTCACCGTCGTCGACAAGGACAAGGGACCCGTCAAAGGCGTCGTCGTCGCGCTCACGGCAGGGACCGGCAAGTACTACACGGAGGAGACGGACGCCGACGGCTACGCTGAGGTGCTCGTGCCCGTCGGTCAGAAGTACGAGCTCACCTATTTGAGCCTCGGCCGCAAGGACATGGCCGCGACGGTGACGGTGACCGACGAGCCGAAGCAGACCGTCAAGCTCACGCTGCGCTTCAAGCACCTGCCGCCGCCGCCGCCCTTCGTGCTGACCGGCATCAACTTCGACACCGGCAAGGCGACGATCCGTCCCGAGTCGCTGCCTCGCCTCGACGTCCTCGTCGAGTTCATGTCGCACAAGAAGAGCGCGCGCGTCGAGATCGCGGGCCACACCGACAACGTCGGGAAGCCGAAGGCCAACAAGGACCTGTCGGCCCGGCGCGCGCAGTCCTGCCGCGCCTACGTTATCTCCAAAGGCATCGACGGCCTCCGCCTCGACGCCGTCGGCTTCGGCGACGAGCGCCCGCTCGGCCCGAACACCAGCGACGAGGCCCGCCAGAAGAACCGCCGCATCGAAGCCAAAGAGCTCTAACGATTCGGCCCCTCGCTGACGGGTCCGCTAAGGCGCGACGCGCATTTGCAGATGCGTCGGCTCGACGATCCTCGTGAGCACTTCCGATAGGGCGAGCGGCGTCGCGCCCTGCGTGTAGGCAGCGGCGGGCGCGATGCAGAGACCGTCGGTGACGTTCACGCCGAGCACGTAGGCCGTCATCTGCGCCGCGAGGCACTGACCGACCTCGGGCGCCGCCGCCAGCTTGCGCGCGAGATCCTCGGGGCCCGAGAACGTCATGTGGCCGAGGTTTTCGACGTAGCCCGAAGCGTCGATCGGCATGCCGGCCTCCTTCGTGCGATAGACGCCGACGCCGTCGAAATTTTCGAGCCCGAAGCCGATGGCGTCCATGCGCGTGTGGCACACGCCGCAGCTGCCAACGGCGTGCTGGGTCTCGTAGCGCTGGCGCGTCGTCAAAGTGCCGGTCGGCGCCGAGATGACAGGGACGTCGGCGGGCGGCGCGGGGACGTCTTTGCAAAGCAACTGGCGCAGCACGAACAGGCCGCGCTGGGTGGGCGACGAGCTGTTGGGCGTGCCGAGGCGCGCGAGCAAGCCGCCTTGCGCGAGGAGGCCGAGGCCCTGGCCCGCGGGGCGCTGCTGCGCTGTGAACGTCGCCTCGGTGAGCCCCGCCGTGCTCCAGCCATAGAACTTCGCGAGCGACGCGTTGACGTGGGTCGTGGGCGACGTCAATACGTCGGCGAGGCTCCCGCCCTTCTGGTAGGCGCCCTCGACGAGCATCTTCGTCTCGGTGACCATCGACGTCGCGACGGTGTTCGGAAAGCCGTAGACCATCGGATCCTTCGCGGCGTACGGCGCGCCATCGTACGCGAGCCACTGCACGAAGAAGTCGTTCATGTGCGCTTGGCCCTGCGGGCTCGCGATCATCGTCTGCACGGCGGCGGCGACACCGGCCGCCGTGTCGAGCCCGCCCGCGCCCGCGCTGTCGAGCAGCGCCTTGCCGGGCGCCGTCCCCGTGAGGCCGTACGAGAGCAGCGACGCGAGCTCGAAGCCCGAGAGCTTGAAGGTGCCCGCGGCCGCCCCAGGAGAAACCGTCCCCAGCTCACGAATGTACAGCGCGTTCGGCGACTGCATGAGCGCCGCGAGCGTGCCCGCGAGCGCGTCGCTCGGCGACATCATCAAGGTTCCCGTCGCCTGGGTGTAAAGGCCAACGTAGCTCGACACCTCGGCGTCCGTGAGGGGCCGGCGGAAGAGCCGGTAGCCGTACGTCTTCACCATCGCCATCGCGCACGCCGCGTCCATGGCCGTCGCCGTGCAAGGCGCGACGAGGATCGAGGGCGTCGCCGTCAGCAGGGTCTGCGCGCGATCGAACGTCGAATCGACGAGCCCCGCCATCCACGGCTGGTTGACGCCGAGGGTGGACGACAGCGTCGCGAACGAACCGGCTTGCCGCAGATCGCCCACGAGTTGGATCCGCTGCCAGCTCGCGGCGCTGAGGCCGAAGGCGTCGATGAGCGTGTTGTTGTATTCGGACTCGGAGAGTCGTCGCAGCATTTGATAGGCGGGCTTGCCGGTCTGGCCGGCCGCGCACGTCGACGCCGGCGGAGCGGTCGCGGCGCCGCCCGCGCCCGTGACGACGCCGGCCGCCGCCCCCGCCGCGCCCGAGACCGTCCCCGTGGAGCCGCCGGCCGCAGAGCCCGCGCCGCCCGAGCCGCCCGACGAGGCGTTCGGCGCGCCGGTGCCCGAACCGACGGCGCCCTTGCACCCGAGCCCGGCCAACGCCGACGCGAAGCCGACCGCGAGAAGCGCGCCCCGCCCGTTAGGCCTCTTGCCCGGGACACTCACGCGAGGAGCTCCTTGACGATTCCCTGGCCCGCGCGCGGCCCGTAGCTCGTCGTCGTCGGAGCGCCCATGGCGTTCGACAGCGTCGCGAACAGATCGCCCATGTTCCGATTGTTCATGGGGTTCTGATTCGGCGCGATGCCGCCAATGTCTCCGTACTTCAAGAACTGGCCCGTCTTGAGCGTGCCGCCGAGGCTTCCAATGAGCACCGTCGGAATCGACTGCACCGTGTGCGCATCGCCGCCGTCGACCTCCGACGTCCAGAGGATGCACGTGTTGTCGAGCACCGTCTTGCCGGGCGAAAGCGGATCAGGCACATCGAGCGCCTGCAGGAGCGTGAGGAAGCGCGTCGACAACCAGCTGTGGCAGGTCGCGAAATCCTGCGCCGTCTTGCCCATCGGCTCGGACGGCACCCAGTGCGACAGCTGCTGGTGGTGCGCGCCCGAAAAACCGAGCCACGAGAACACGTGGTTGCCCCACGCGTGCATGACCTGAAGGTTCGCCATCGTCCGCTGGCCGCACAGGAACGCCTCGACGACGTTCTCGATTTGAGCGTCGAGGAGCGCGGGCAGGTTGGGCTGCACGGCGTCACCGTTCGTGACGAGCCCCTTCGTTTTGTCGAGCGCCGTCGTCGCGAGCATCGAGCAGCTCATCATCGAGGACGAGGAAGACGAGCCCTGAGTCGGATTCTGGTCGAGGCTCGCCTTGACCTGCTGCACGGCCTGGATGTGCGCCTGCACCTTCGCGCTCTCGTAGGCGAGCCCCGAGACCTGCTTGCTGAGCGCGTCGAGCTCCTTCTGGGACAGCCCGAGCGCGAGCGACTTGAACTTGCGAATGGCCGCGATGTTCGCGCCCTGCGCGCCGAGCGCTCCCGGGTTCACCGTGCGCAGCACCTCGGCGCGCGCCTGGACCGGATCGTAGATGCCGGGGATGCGCACGCCCTTGATGAAGCTCATCTCCTGGCCGCCCGCGAGCGGCGCGACCGAGAGGTTGAGCAGGTCGGCCTTGATGTTCATCGCGAGCGTCTGCTCGAACGAATTCGGCGCGCCGACGGTGAGACAGTTGGCCATGCCGAAGCCGTGGTTCGAGCCGGGGCCGATCGTGAGGCCCTGGATGATCGTCATCTTCGACTTGTACGGCGCGAGCGGCGCGAGCGAGACCTTGAGGTCGAAGTTCGTGCCCGGCGTGTCCGGCCAGTAGTAGTTGGCCGCGGCTCCGCTCGACGTATAGAACGTGATGAAGCGCTTGACCGGCGGGGCCGCGGCGGCGCGCGCGAGGCCCTCGATGGATCGCGAAAGCGCCAGCGCCGTCGCCCCGCCACCGATCGTCGTCATAAATCTCCGACGGTTCATGCCGCTGCCCTCCCCGAGTGGACGATTCAAGCTAGTCCTCTCCCACGCGGGCCGCAATCGCGGCGCGTGTTTCGGCGAGGCACGGCAGCAGGGTGCGATGCACCCGCGTCCGCCGTCGTCGACGCCCTACTCCATGAGCAGCTTGTCGGCGCTCTGCTCTTCACCGGCGGCAGGGGCTTGCTCCGTCGGGGCGGTCCCGTTGAGGAAGACCTCGTCGAGCGTGTTCACTTCCTGGCCAGGCGCCGCGAGCAGGCCGCTCGCCTTGTCGATGCGCTGGATGACGACGCCGGGCGGCGGCGTGAAGTCCCTCGTGGGTTTGCCGGCGAGAGCCTTGACCATGAAGTCGGCCCAGATGGGCGCGGCCGTCTTGCCGCCCGCTTCACCGCGGCCGAGCTTCTTCATGTCGTCGAAGCCGACCCACACGGCGGCGAGCAGCTCGGGCGTGTAGCCAACGAACCACGCATCCCGCTGGCCGTTCGACGTGCCGGTCTTTCCAGCGGCGGGCCGCCGCAGCTTCGCCGCCACGCCGCGCGCCGTGCCCTCCTCGAGGACGCTGCGCATGAGCGACGTCATGATGAACGCGACGTCGGGTGAAATCGCCGGCTCGAGCTTGCGCGGAGGCAGCGTCTCGCCGCCGATGGCGCGCATGAACGACGGCGTGCCGCGCTGGCCTCCGCTCGCGAAGGTGCCGTAGACATTCGCGAGCTCGAGCGGCGTCACCGTCATCGCGCCGAGCGCCATCGCGAGGCCGAGATCCTCGGGCATCGGCGACGTCACGCCCACGCGCAGGGCGAAGGCGCGCGCCTCGGGGAGGCCCACCTCCGACAAGATCTTGATGGCGACCGTGTTGATCGAATGGGCCAGCGCCGTTCGCACGCGCACGGGCCCGCGGAACTCTTCCTTCTCGTAGTTCTGCGGCTTCCAGAGCGCGTAGACCTCGGGCGAATCGTTGATGATCGTCGCGGGCGTGATCTTCTTCGCCTCGATCGCGGCGGCGTAGAAGACGGGCTTGAAGGCCGAGCCCGGCTGGCGCTGCGCGCGCTGCGAGCGATCGAAGGCGCCCGGGTGATAATCGTAGCCACCGACGAGCGCGAGGACGTCGCGCGTCTGCGGATCGAGCACGACCATCGCGGCCTGCGGACCGAGCTCGAGCGCGAGCGGCAAGGGGACGCCCTTGCCGGGCTCGGCGTGCGGGCGTTCGTTGGCGAGGCGCACGCGCACGAGATCGCCGGCGACGAAGCGCTCGGCGAGCGGCTTGGGTCCCTTTCCGTAGCGCGGCTCGAACGCGAAGTCGACGGCACCCTCGCCCTGCCCGACGTAGACGAAGAGCTTGCCCTTGTGGGGAGCCGCCGCGTCCTTCTCGACGCGCGTCACGATGCCGTCGACGAAATCGGAGTCGCGCAGCGGGCGGCCCTTGGGGGCGACCTTGGAGGCGGTCTTGGGCGCCAGGATCTTCCCGTTCTTGCCACGCACGACGGGCGCCGCTGTGACAGGCAGAACCTCGGTGCCGTCGCCGAACAGGTGCGCGAGCTCGGCGTGGTGCTTGGCGAGCGCTGGGCCCGTGAGGTGCCCCGACGGCCCGCGGAAGCCCTGGCGCGCGTCGAGGTCCTCGAGGCCGCGCTCGACGCTCTCGCGCGCGAGCTGCTGCATGCGCGCGTCGATCGTCGTCTGCACGGTGACGCCCGATTCGCCCGCGGCGGCGTCGCGCTCGGCGAGCACGCGCCCGACGCCATCGACGACCTCGGCGGCCATGCCGCGCGCCGACAGCGGCTCCTTCGCGAGGCGAATCGGCTGGGCCGCGATCTTGTCCGCCGTCGCGCGGTCGATGAAGCCGTGCTCGGCCATCTGCCCGAGCACGTAACGTTGGCGTGTCTTCGCCGCGTCGGGGTGCTTGCGAGGCGACAACCGCTCGGGGCTCTGCGGCAGCCCCGCGAGCAGCGACGCCTCGGCGAGGTTCACGTCGCGCACCGACTTGCCGAAGAAGTAGCGCGCCGCCTCCTCGCAGCCGTAGCGGCCATGGCCGTAATAGATCTGATTGAGGTAGAGCCCGAGGACCTCGTCCTTCGAGAGCTTCTGCGACAGCTGCCGCGCGAGGATGATCTCCTGCACCTTGCGGCGCAGCTTGCGCTCGGGCGTGAGCAGCATCGTCTTGACGACCTGCTGCGTGATCGTCGAACCACCCTGCGCCGTGCGCCCGCGCAGCACGTTCTCGATGAACGCGCGCACCATGCCGCGGTAGTCGATGCCCTCGTGGTTGAAGTAGTCGGCGTCCTCGGCGGCGACGACGGCGTTGACGAGCAGCTTCGGGATCGAGGCGAACGGCACGACGGTGCGCTTCTCGAGCCCGAGCTCGCCGATGGGCGTACCCGCGCGGTCGAGGATGCGCGTCACCTGCTTGGGGTGAAAGTCGTCGAGCTTGCTGATCTTGGGCAGGTTCGGGTCGCTGCCGTAGTACGCGAACATCGCGACGAGCCCCGCGACACCCGCGAAGGCGCCGAACACGCCGAGCCACAGCGCGCGCTTGAGCCACTTGCCGCCGTTCGAGCCGCCGCCGCGCGCGGGTCGTGCGCTCGCGCTCTTCGGACCATTGCCACTACCAGTGGCGCCCTTGCCCTTGCCCGGCTTCTTCGGGCGACGCGGGTCGCGATCGTCGAGGGAGGGTCCGGCGGCCATGGCGCGAGTGTAGCCGTCGGGGGCTCCTGTTCAAGAAAGGGCGCCCGTGTGACGCGGCACTCTGGCGTCGTCGCGGTGCGATGTTATCGTCGGTGCGTGGTCGCGCCGGGACAGCCGCTGCTTCGCGCCGAGGCGCTCGAAGTCGGCTACGGCGGCGTCGCGATGCTGCCCGCGCTCTCGCTGTCCGTCGGCGCGGGCGAGCTGTGGGCCGTCATCGGACCAAACGGCGCGGGCAAGTCGACGTTCGTGCGCACGCTGCTCGGCCTCGAGCGCTCCGTGGCGGGCGCCGTGACGCGCGCGCCAGGCTTGAGCCTCGCCTATGTGCCGCAACAAGGCGCGCTCGACGGCATCTTCCCCGTCGCCGTGCGCGACTTCGTGCTCATGGGGCGTCAGGGTCCCGGCAACGTCCTGGGGCGGTGGCGCGCCGCCGATCACGCCGCCGTCGACGCCGCGCTCGCCGAGGCGGGCGTGGCCGCGCTCGGCAAGCGCCTGCTTCGTGATCTGTCGGGCGGCCAGCGTCAGCGCGTGCTCATGGCGCGCGCCATCGCGCGCGACGCCGATCTCATCTTCTTGGACGAGCCGACGGCCGCGCTCGACCTGCCGTCCGAGCGCGACGTGCTCGCGCTCATCGAAAAACTGCGCGCGCGGCGGGGCGCCGCCGTCGTCATGGTGACCCACCTCGTGGAGGACGGCCTCGAGCGCTCCGACCGCGCGCTGCTTCTCGATCGCGACCACGGCGTCGCGCTCGCGACGGCCGCGCATCAGATGCGCGAAGAAGCGGCCTTCCAACACATCTACGGCCGCTTCGTCGGACGCGCCGGCGGCGCCGTGGGCGCCGCGCGCACCGGGGAGCCGGCCTGATGGAGGGTGCGCCGAGCTGGCATGACTTCTGGGACAGCTTCGCGATCTTCCGCGACGCGATCGTCACGGGCGGGCTCGCGGGCGTGCTGCTCGGATTTCTCGGCGTGCACATCGTCCTGCGCCGCATGGTGTTCGCTTCGTCGGCGATCGCGCAGGCGGCGGCGTTGGGCGTCGCGCTTTCCTTCTGGATCAGCGCCCTCGTAGATCCTGTGCGCCACGAGGCGGGACACGCGGCCGGCCCCGCGGCGCACGTGCTTCCTTCGTTGCTCTTCGAGCCCGTGCTGTGGGCCATCGCCGCGTCGCTCCTCGCGACGCTCGTCTTCATCGCGAACCCGACGCGCCTGCACCTCACGCGCGAGAGCTTGCTCGGCTTCGTCTTCCTCGCGAGCGGCGCGGGCGCCGTGATCGTCGGCGATCGCATCACGCAGGAGGCCCATGATCTCTCGGCGATCCTGTTCGGCAGCGCCGTCGTCGTGCAGACGATCGATCTCGTGCTCGTGAGCACCGCCACCGTCGTGCTGCTGGGAGGGCACTTGCTGCTGTGGCGCGCTCTCGTTTTTTCGGGCTTCGATCCGATGGGCGCGCGCGTCCAGGGCCTGCCCGTGCGAGGCATCGACACGTTCCTCTTCGTCTCGGTGGGTCTCGCCGTCGCGCTGTGCACGCGCGCGCTGGGCGCCCTGCCCGTCTTCGCCTTCAGCGTGCTGCCCGCGATGGCGGCGCTCGTGCTCACGTCGCGCATCGGGCTCGTCTTCGCCGTGGCCGCGATCTTGGGCGGCCTCGAAGGCGTCGCTGGGTACGCCGTCTCCTTCCGCGCCGAGCTGCCCGTCGGCGCAACGCAGACCGGCCTCGCCGTCGTCACGCTCGTCCTCGCGCTCGCGGCGCGCGCGTTCCTCGGGCGGCGACGCGCGCCCGCGACTCAGCCGCCGCCGGCGACGTAGCCGCCGCCAGCGATGTAGCGGGCAACGACGGCTTCGGCGCCGCGCACGGACGTCGCGTAGAACCGGGCACGCAACGCGAGCTGCGCCGCCGCGTCGAGATCGCCCTCGGCGCGAAGGGCCCTGCGGCGCAGCGCCGCCGCGCGCTCGGCGATCAGCGCCGTCGCAACCGACAGGTTGAGGCTCGCCGTCATGCCCGCCATGGGGATGCCGAACGTGCGGTCCGCGGCGTCGATGGCGGCGCCCGAGAGCCCCTCGTGCTCGTTGCCCACCATGACCGCCGCTGGCCGCGCGAAGTTCAGATCCTCGACGGAGGCCTGGGCGCCCGGCACGGCCGCGTAGATCACGAAGCCGTCGCGCCGCAGCGCTTCGATGCCCGCGTCGAGCGTCTTGTGCCTCACGACGTCGAGCCACTTCTCACAGCCCTGCGTCACCGTCGACGAGAACCGAAACGGCTCGAACGACTCGATGACGTCGACGCGCTGGATGCCGAACGCCTCGGTGCTGCGCAGGACGGCGGCCCCGTTGTGCGGGTCGTGCAGGTTCTCGATGACGACTCGCAACCCTCCGAGCCGCGCCGCGACAGCGGCGTCGATGCGCGCGCGCCGCTCGTCGAGCAGGAGCGGCGCGAGCGCCGCGCACGCGGTGGCGGGATCTGTGAAGGTGCGAGGCGCGGCCATCTCAGTGACGTCGCGAGCTTATCTGGAAACCGTCGTCCTCGCCTCGAACCTTGAGTAAAATCGGCGCCCATGACGAAGACGACGAAGCCCGTGAAGACGACGAAGCCGGTGAAGACGACGAAGCCGGTGACCCTGACGGTGGCCCTGGCGGTGAAGGTTACGGTTCTGGCCTTCCTCCTCGGCACCGTCTGTTTGCCGGCCTCCGCGAACGCCGATGAGCCCGCTGCGAAGGCGCCAACCGCCGCTCCGACCAAGCCGGCCGACGCCACGACCGCCGCCGTCACGCTCACGGGGACGCTCGGCTGCGGGAAGTGCTCATTCCACGAGGCGAAGGCCTGCCAGAACGTCCTCAAGGTGAAGCGCCCTGGCGGCGGCAAGGACGACAGCTACCTCCTCGCCGACAACGACGTGAGCCGCGCCAATCACGAGAAGGTCTGCGGCCCCGCTTCGCCCGCGACCGTCACGGGCACGATCTCGAAGACCCACGGCAAGAAGGTCCTCACGGCGACCGCGATCAAGTTCGACTGACCCGAGAGTGTCAGTTGGCGGGCGCGGGCTTGGGCGCGGGCTTCTTCGCCGGCGCGGGCTTCTTCACCGCCGCGAGCTTCTTTGCCGGCGCGGCAACCGCGCCCCGCGCGCGCCCGCCGTGCGCGAAGAGACGCCGCAGCTTTCCGGTCGAGAACGTGTCGCCCGCCTCGTCGTCGGCGTCGTCGAGATCGGGCGGCGCGTCGGCCTCGGGCCGCGTCGTGATCGCCTTGACCCAGTCGAGGCACTGCTTCTCGGTGAACGTCGCCTCCGTGCGATCGAACACGAGCGGCTGCACCGACCACGCCGCGTACTCCTCGTCGGTGAGGCGCCCGCGCTCATGCACCTTCGCGAGGATGCGTCGCACGTACTTCTCCCACGGCGGATACAGCGCGCCGTGGCAGTACTGGATGTAACGCCGCTTCGGGCTCGGAAGGATCGACGAGAAGAACGCGCCCTCGACGGGGTTGAGCTCCGACGGCTTCTTGCCGAAGTAGTGGCGCGCCGCCGCACCGATGCCGTAGATGCGCGGCCCGAACTCGATGGCGTTGAAGTACAGCTCGAGGATGCGCTCCTTGGGCAGCCCCTTTTCGAGGTACCAGACGAGAAAGAGCTCCTGCAATTTGCGCGAGAGCGTCTTTTCTTGCGACAGCAGCACGTTCTTCACCATCTGCATGGTGATCGAGCTCGCGCCGAGTCGGAAGCCACCGCCCGCGAGGTTGCGTCGCAGCGCGCTCTTGAACTCCGACGAGACCCAGCCGTGGTGCTTGAAAAAGCCGTTGTCCTCCGTCGTCATGATCGAGTTGATGAGCGACGGCGAGATCTGATCGTAGGACGCGAAGTCCGGGCTCTCGGCACCGACGACGACGGCCATCGTCTCCGTCTCGCCCGCGGCGCCCCCCGGCGGCATCGGAACCACGACATCGACGACGATCGAGCCATCGCTCTTCGAGAGCGCCGCCACGGAATCGGGCGCCTTGAGCACCTTGCACCCGTCGATGCCCACCTTGCCGCGCAGTTCGAGCGCGTCGAGGTTCGCGAAGTCGACCTTCGCGGCGACGTCGGCCTCGAAGGTGCCCTGCATGACGAAGCCATCGAGCTTCGGCGCGAGCGCGGCGGGGACGCTGGCGAGCAGCTTCGCGCAGGTCACGCGCGGGATCGTGAACGAGAGATCGATCTTCGGCACGAAGCCCAGCTTGCGGCCGTTGCCGAACTTGTAGCTCCCGCGGGGCAGCTCGATCGTGCCGGCGATGCGTCCCGTGAGATCGCGGAGGCGCGCCTCGAGGCGCTCGAGCTCGATGCGCCGCTCGGCGAGCGAGACGCGGCCTCGCAGCGAGAGCCCGAGCGATACGTTCTCGACGGGCGCGGCCGCGAGCGCCTCGTGGTGCAGCGACACGCCGACGGCCGCGAGATCGCCGGTGACGTTGACGATGCCCGCCGCCCAGGCGAGATCGAGGGATGCATCGAGCGTCGTGCTGGCGGGGTTCAGCACGGAGGCGGGCAAGACGTCGGCGATCTTGTCGAGCGAGAACTGCTCGGCGCGCAGCGCGAGCGCCCCTTCGTGGCCCGCGGGATCGGCGTGCCCCTTGGCGGTCCACAGGGTCTCGCGTGCGCCGCCATAGCTGCCGTGCAGATCGATCGCGACGTCGTCCTTGCCGGGCGCGGCGGCGCCCGCAGCCCGAGGCGGCGGCGCGATCACGCCCGCGATGCCCGTCAACGACAGCGTCGGCAGCGGCGTCGCGAAGCCGCCCGCGACCCGCACGCCCGGTGGACCCGACGGATGAAGGCCCACGAGCGCCGTCTCGACGTGAACCTCGTCGGCGCCGAACCGCGGGCCCGCCTCTTCGCCGCCGAGGGCGAGCAGGCCGCTGACGCCGCGGGCGCCGAGCGCGAGGCGCTCACCGGGCGACACCTCGCCGTCGAGGCTGGAGATCGTGACGCCGAGGCCAATGCTCCGATCGTGGATCTCGACGCGCGCGCGCTCGAGGACGATCCCCGGCGCCGAAGATGACGAAGATGACGAAGATGACGTCGATTTTGGAGCCTCGCCCGGGGCACCGCCGCGGAGCCGTTCGATGATCGACGTGACGTTGTCGTCGGTGCCTCCGCGCACGACGAACGCCCGCGCGCCCGAGATGCGCACGCGACCGTGCCCGCCGAACGCCGCGCCCAGCGGGACCTCGATCCGGTCGACGCTGAGCAGGTCGGGTCCGCCCGTGCCGGCGACGCGCACGCCCGTGAGCGTCACGCGCCCGAGCCCCGCGCGCCCACGCCCGACGGTGACGGATCGTCCGATGCGCGCCGTCGCCCGCGACGCGAACATACGCGCCGCGATCGCGCCGACGGCCCAGGGGTAAGCCGCCGCCGCGAGGACGAACGCGCCACCCGCGATGGTGAGCCGCCGATGACCGCGTACCCAAGCGGCCGCTCGCGCTGAAACGTGTCGTGAAGGCGGAGCGAGGGACGGCGGCACGGGCGGACCGATACTACCTCAAGGCCCGCCCCCTTCGCGCGCCTAGGCGGCCCGAAGCGCGCCCGACTCGACGGCCGGCGCGAGCTCGCTCGCGAGGCGGTGGCGGGCGTGGTGCAAACGCGACATCACCGTGCCGACGGGGCAACGGACGAGGCGCGCCAGATCCCGATACGACTCGCCGTCGAACTCGCGAAGCATGAGGACGTCGCGGTGAGCGGGCGACAACCGCGCGAGCGCGTCCTGAACGACGGCGCTCGTCTCGTGGCTCACGGCCACGCGCTCGGGCGTCTGTTCGTCGACGTTGTCGACGGGCGTGAGGTCGCGCTCGTCGTCGTCGACGACGCGGTCGCGCCGGCTCTGGTGGCGACGGAGGCGATCGAGCGCCGCGTTCACGACGATACGATGCAGCCACGTCGAGAACGCCGCCCGGCCTTCGAAGCGCGAGAGCGAGCGGCACGCCTTGAGGAGCGCCTCCTGCACGACGTCCTCGGCGTCGTCGCGATCGCGTACGACGCGCATCGCGACGGCGAGCAAGCGCGGGCGCGCACCCGTGAGCAGCCGGTTGAGCGCCGCGCGGTCGCCACCGCGCGCGGCCGCGATCATCTCGTCGAGATCGCTGAGCGGATTCGCCTCTCCCGTCTGAGGCGCTTTGGTACTCCCGAGATGACCACCGGCCGTGCTGTCGAGGTTTTCCATGGCTGCTTTCCTTTCATTGCAACCGCGATACCGACGGCGGGTGCCGAAAGTCACGGCCTTGGGGTGGCCGGCGGTCTGTCAGATTCACACCTACCTTGGGCGACCTCCGGACCGACGCGCCCTTCTGGGCTATCCTCGGCGCGGCCACGAGCGATGTCTGAGAGCGAGCGCATTCGGAGCTTCCTGACCGCCGTGCGCCGGCGGCTCTTGTTGAGGGCCGCGCTCGAGACAGCCGGCTTCGGCACGGCGGCGCTCGCGCTGGCGTTGCTCGCGCTCGCGGCGACGGCCGCGAGCGTGGGACCCGCCGGGTTCTGGCCGCCGGTGACGGCCATCGCCCTCGCCGTGCTCGTGCTGGGCGCGCTCGCCGCGGGCGTCGCGAGGCCGGCGCGCGCGCTGCGCGACGATCGCGCGGCGGCGCGCCGCGCCGGGGTCCTCGTGCCGGCGCTCGCGAGCGATCTGCTCTCGTCCGTCGAGTTGCGCGCTCCGGAAGCGGCTGTGCGGGTCGACCCGACGACCAGCGCCGCGACGATCTCGCCGTCGCTGCTGCGGGCGTTTCACGCCGACGTCGCGCGCGCTCTCGAGCCGATCGATCCGCGCCGCCTCGTGCCCCTGCGGCCGGCGACGCTCGCGCTGTGGGCGTTCGTAGCGGCCGTCGGGCTCTTCGTGGCGAGCGTGTCGCTGTCGCCCGCGCTCGTGCTCGGTCTGCACACGCTCGTCCATCGTCCGTCGCTGTTCGAGGGGGCCGTCGTGTCGTCAGCACCGCTCGTGGGCGACCTGCGCGTGACGTACCAGTACCCGGCTTACACGGGGCTGCCGCCGCGGACGGTCGACGGCTCGACGGGAGATCTCGTGGCCGTCAAGGGAACGCGCGTGCGCCTCGAGGCGCGGCCGTTGCGCTCGGCGCGGCGCGCGCTGCTGCTGCTCGGCGAGGGCGGCGAGCGCGGCGAGGTGCCGGTCTTCCTCGAGGGCGGCGCGCTCGTCGCCGAGCTGACGCTCAACGACAGCGGCGTGTATCGCTTCTGGCTACAGCCGACGTTGGGGCGCGCCGTGCGCGAGGGCGTGGGTCACCGGCTCGCAGCCGAGGCCGACGCCGCACCCCGCGTCGAGATCAAGGGACCCGCGGACAAGCTCGAGCTCGAGACGGCGCGCCCCATCGAGGTCGGCTACGACGCGAGCGACGACTTCGGGCTCGGGCTCGTCGAGCTCGTGTTTCGCGTGGGCGTGGGACCCGAGCAGCGCCTGCCGCTCCGAGACGCCCACGGCGCGCGCGCGGCGCAGGGACGAACCCTGTGGGATCCGTCGACGGCCGGCCCCGTCGCGGGCGAACGCATCGGCTATCGCATCGAGGCGCGCGATCGCGACGACGTCACGGGCGCCAAGGTCGGCTCGTCGCGGACGCTCACCGTCGTCATCCAGAACCCGCGCGAATCGATCGAGGATCGCCTCGAGCGACAGCGTGAGGTCTTGGAAAAGTTCCTCGGCGATCTGGGCGACCGGCTCGAGCCGTCGCCCGGCGGGAGCCCGGCCCCGCCGAACGGCGTCGACAGCTCAGCGGCGCGCGTCGCGACGCTCGCGCGCGTGCACGAGTCGGAGGAGACGCACCTCGCCCTGCTGGGCCGTCTGCTCGACGATGATCGGCGCGAGGGCACGCTCGGCAAGGTGCTGCGCACGACGCTCGCGGGCGTCGCCGACCGGCTCGAGCGGGCGTTGCGGGACGAGACGCAGGCGCTCGCGACGGCGCGTGGCAACCCCACGGCGGCCGCCGTCGCGAAGCTCGACAAGCTCGCGCGGGGCCACGTCGCCGAGCTCGAGCGCGACGTCCTCTTGCTCGACGATCTCGTCGGACGGCAGCGCCTCGAGGATCTCGCCAACCTCGGCAAGGAGCTCACCGACGCGCACCAGCGGCTCGAGGATCTGCTGAACCGGTACAAGGCGACGAAGGACGAATCGTTGCGGCGGCAGCTCGAACGAGAGGCGCGCGACCTCCGCGCGCGCATCGCCGACCTCGCGCAGAAGATCGCGACGCTCAAGCAGCGCAACGACGTCCCCGAGGAATGGCGAAACCTCCCCGACCTCAAGGCGGTCGCCGAGCGGGCCCGCAAGCTCGACGATCTCCTCGAGCGCGGGAACACCGACGACCTTTCGAAGGCGCTCTCCGACCTGGGCGAAGACCTGCGCGGGCTTCGCCAGATGCTCGACGAGAACCTCGGCGGGTTCGACGGCGAGCGCTTCCCGCAAGAGAACCGTGCCGTCGCGGACCTCATGAAGAAGGTCGGCGACATCGAGGGCGACGAACGGGCGCTCGAGAAGGAAACGCAGTCGCTCGCCGAGAAGCAAGAAGCCGAGATCGCCAAGCGCACGCGCGGTCAGCTCGAGGACATCCTCAAGCGTGAAAATGACAAGCTGGAGAAGCTGAGGCAGCGGCTCGCCGTCGTCGAGAGCGGCGACCCCGAGAGCGCGCTCGCCGAGAACGTCGAGCGCGCGCGGGAGAGCGCCAAGCAGGTCGCGCGCCTCCTCGCCGAACGCGATCTCGCCGAGGCGAAGGACGAGGCGGAGCGCGCGGCGAGCAGCCTCGATCGGGCGATGGAGCATCTTCAAGAAAACGCCGCCGGTGACCCGCGGCGCGCGAAACGCCGGCCCGGTGAGGCCGAGCGCGCGCAAAAGACGACGGAGGCCGTCGGCGACGCGCGGGGGCTCGCCCAGGAGATCGCCGAGGATCTCGACAAGCTCTTGCCCCGACCGTCGGAGACGATGTCGCCGGCTGAGCGCGAGCAGGCGCGCCAGCAAGGCGAGCGGCAGGGCTCGATCGGCGACCGCACCGACGAGACGGCCGGCGAAGCGGCGCGCCAGCTCGGCAAGATGCCGGGGCTCGAGAAGGCCGAGGGCGAGCTGCGCGGCGCCGCGAAGCGTATGAAGCAGGCGGCCGAGATGCTGCGCAGCAGCGAATCGAAGTCGGCCGCGATCGCCGAGCGCGACGCCGCCGATCGCCTGGGCAAGCTGCGCGATTCGATGCAGGAGCGTTCCATGGGAACGGGGCGGCAGAAGCGCGATCCCGTACGCATCCCGGGCGCCGATGAATCCGCGGCGCCGCGCGCGTGGCGCCAAGAGTTGCTCGACGCCATGAAGGAGAAGGCGCCCGAACGCTTCCGCGACGACGTGCGCCGTTACTACGAGGAGCTCGTCAAGTGATCGCGCGTCCGATGACCCGGCTCGCGCGCGTCGGCGCGGGGTTGTTCGTGCTCGTGGGGGCGTTCGTCCTCGAGGGACGCGTGAGCCGCGCCGCGCCCGGGGCCCCGGGTCGCTCGGCCAATGGCGCTTCTAACGCTTCGCCCGCCGCGTCTCCCGAAGAGATCGCGGCCTTCGCGCGCGAGGCCGAGACGCTGCTCGACGAGTGGCGCTTCACGGCGGGCCGCGCGCGCGTCGCCGAGCTCGTGCGCGTCGCGCCCAGCGCGCCGCAAGCGCTCTACCTCCAGGGCTACGAGCATTTTCTCGAGGGCGACTATGCCGACGCGGTCCACGCGCTCGAAGGCGCGCTCACGGCGGGCCCGCCCGCGGCGATGGCCGTCAACGCGCGCGAGCTCCTCGCGCTCGCCAAGGCGGCGCGCGACGCCATCGACGGCCACCGCGAGGAGCGCTCGGGGCACTTCATCATCCGCGCGCCCGCCGTCGACGCCGTGCTGCTGCCGTACGCGCGCGACGCGCTCGAGGCTTCGTACCGCGCGCTACACGACGATCTCGGCTTCGACTCCGAGCTGCCCGTGCGCGTCGAGTTCTATCGCAGCCCGAGCGATCTCGCGGCCGTCTCGTCGCTGTCGCAGGCCGAGGTCGCGCGCACGGGGACGATCGCGCTGTGCAAGTGGGGGCGGCTCATGGTGACGTCGCCGCGCGCGCTCGCGACGGGGTACCCGTGGCTCGACACGATCAACCACGAGTTCGTCCACTACGCCGTCTCGCAGCTGACGCACGATCGCGCGCCCGTATGGTTGCAGGAGGGGCTCGCGAAGTTTCTCGAGCGGCGCTGGCGAGAGCCGGCCGGCGGGCGCATTCCGCCCGCGATGGAGCACCTGCTCGCGAAGGCGCTGCGCACGGGCAAGCTCATAACTTTCGAGGCGATGCACCCTTCGATGGCGAAGCTGCCGTCGGCCGAGGACGCGACGCTCGCCTTCGCGGAGGTCGCGAACGCCGTCGCCTACCTGCACGCGCAGGCGGGCATGCCAGGCCTGCGCGCCGCGCTCACGCGCGTGGCCGACGGCGCCGACGCGCGCGAGGCCGTCGCCGCGGCGGCGGGCGTGACGTGGCCCGAGTTCGAGCGCGGCTGGCGCGCCTTCATGGTCGCGCAGAAGTACCAGACGTTCGCCGCGATCGATCTGCCGACGACGCACGTCCGCAAGGCCAACGCGATCGCGTCGCAGCGGAAACCGACAGAGGACGAGTCGCTCTCGGCGTCGACGAAGATGGCGGAACCCATGCGCTTCCTGCGTCTGGGCAACATGCTCTTGCGACACAGCCGGCCCCGCGCGGCCGTCGTCGAGTTCGAAAAAGGCGCGAAGGCCGCGAGCGGTGGCAAGAAAGGTGGCGGGGGTGATGCCGCGGCGGCCGCGTGGCTGTTCCCCGTGAAGCTGGGCCGCACGTACCTGTTGCTCGGCGAGCCAGACCGCGCGCTCAAGGCCGTCGAAGCGGTCAAGGCGATCTACCCCGACCTCCCGTGGCCACACGTCATCGCGGGCACGGCGTACCTCGCCAAGGGCGCCCTGCCCGAGGCGATCTCGTCCGCGCGCGAGGCGATCGCCAACAATCCCTTCGATCCCGAGGCGCACTGCACGCTCGCGGAGGCCTCGGAGAAGGCCAAGGCCGCGGGCATCGGCGCGCCCACGCCGACGGACGTCATCGCGCGCGAGCGACAGTTCTGCCGCGACCTCGCCGGCGGCGGCGGCGATTAGGGCGCGATCCGAAGCCGGGCTGTGACGCCCGCGCGTCCCGACGGGAACGACCACGCGCCGTCGGGCTGGCCGCCGCCGACGGCGAGCGCGACGTCGCCGGGCGGCGTCATTCGCTCCCCGCGCTCGTCGATGATCGAGAAGGCGCGCGCCGGCAGCGAAAGGGAGACGGCGCGCCGTTCGCCGGCGGCCAACGTCACGCGCGCGAACGCCGCGAGCCACCGGCGCGGCGCGAACGCCGGACCGGCGGGCCGCGCCACGTAGAGCTGGACGACCTCGTCCGCGACGCGCGGGCCGATGTTCTCGACCTCGACCGAGAGCGTCGCGTCCTTGCCCGCCGCGAGCGTCGGCGGCGCGATCAGGTGGGCGTAACGGAAGCTCGAGAACGACAGGCCGAAACCGAACTCGTAAAGTGGCGGGCGCTCGAGGTAGCGATAGGTGCGGCCCTTCATCGAGTAGTCGTCGAACGCCCGCACGTCGTCGACCGCGCGATAGATCGTGAGCGGTAGGCGTCCCCCGGGGCTCGCGGCGCCGAAGAGCACCTCCGCGAGCGCCGTGCCGCCTTCTTCGCCCGGGTACCACGCGTAGACGATCGCCTTGACGTGCGCCGCGGCCCACGGCACCGAGAGCGCGCTGCCCGCCGTGAGCACGAGGACGACCGGCTTGCCCGTCGCGACGACGGCCTCGAGGAGCCGCTGCTGACCGCGCGGCAACCCGAGCTCGACACGATCGCCGCCGCTGTCGCCCTCCTCCCCTTCCTGGCGCGCCGACAGCCCGAGAACGGCGACGACGACGTCGGCCCGGCGCGCCGCCGCGAGGGCCTCCGTGAGCTGCGCGCTCGAGACGCCGCGGCCCACGAGGGGCGCGCCGCGCGCATACGTCACGGCGATCCCGCGCGCGCGGGCCCCCACGCGAATTCCTTCGAGGGGCGTCACGGCGCGCGACTCGCCGTGATAGTTGCCGAGCAAAACGTCGCGTTCGTCCGCCGTGGGCCCGATGACCGCGATGCGGCGGAGGCCGGCCGCGAGCGGGAGCGTGGCGTCGCGGTTCTCGAGCAGCACGAGAGATTCGCGCGCGGCGACGCGCGCGAGCTCGCGGTGGGCGGGCGCGTCGATCACCGACGCGGGCGTGGCTTCCCACCGAACTGCGGCGGGCGGATCGAAGAAGCCGAGGCGGAAGCGCGTCGCGAAGAGCCGCGTCGCCGCGCGATCGATCGCCGCCTCGGTGACGAGCCCTTGGGCCTTCGCGTGCGCGAGCGCGAGGAATTCATTCCCGCACGACAGGTCCGTGCCGGCGTTCAACGCGAGCGCGGCCGCGCGCTCGAGCGAAGGGGCGACGCCGTGCCCTTTGTAGATGTCGCCGATGGCGCCGCAGTCGCTCACCACGTAGCCGGCAAAGCCCCAGTCCTTGCGCAACGTCGCCTCGAGCAGCGCTGGGCTCGCGGCGCAGGGCTCGCCGTTGAGGCGGTTGTAGGCGGGCATGACGCCCGCGACGTGCCCCTCCCGCACGGCGGCCTCGAACTGCGGGAGGTACGTGTCTGCGAGATCGTGCGGCGAGACGCGCGCGTCGAAGCCGTGGCGGAGCACCTCAGGACCGCTGTGCGCGGCAAAGTGCTTCGCCGTCGCCGCCGCCGCGAGCCAGCGCGCATCGTCGCCCTGCAAGCCCTTGATGAACGCGACGCCCATGCGCGCCGTGAGGAACGGGTCTTCACCGTACGTCTCTTGCCCGCGTCCCCAGCGCGGATCGCGAAAGATGTTCAGGTTCGGCGAAAAGAAAGTGAGCCCTTCGTAGATCCCGGTCGCGCCGTCGCGCATCGCGGCCGCGTGCTTCGCGCGCGCCTCGGCCGCGATCGCCGTCGCCACGCGGCGCACGAGCGCGTCGTCGAACGTCGCCGCGAGGCCGATCGCCTGCGGGAACACGGTGGCGCGGCCCGCGCGCGCGACGCCGTGGAGCGCCTCGTTCCACCAGTGATACGCCGGCACGCCGAGACGCGGGATCGCGCGCGCGTCGGTGACGAGCTGGCTCACCTTCTCGTCGAGCGTCATTCGCGCGACGAGCTCGGCGGCGCGCACCTCGGCTGGCTGGGCCGAATTCAGATACGGGGCGGCGCCGCGAGGTCCCGGCGCGCGCGCGCACGCCGCCGTCGCGACGCAGAGCCCGAGCGCCGAAACAACGACGCCGACGCGCCTCACTTCAACGTCAGCGTCGTTCTCGCAAAAACCTTCTCTTTGCCGCCGATGAGGCGCGTCGCGAGCACTTCATATTTGTGCCCCGCGACGAACCCGAGATCCTTCGACAACGACGTGCCGTTGAGCTGCACCATCTTTTGGTCGGGCTTGACGTCGATCTCGCTGAAGTTGACCTGCTCGCGCTTCTTCGTGACGTCGTAATAGACGATGTTGACCTTGTCGGCGCCCGCGGCTTCCTTGAGGAAGACCATCATGTTCAGCGTCCAGGCGCCGGCCTCGCTCTTGATGACCGCCTTCGACTGCTTCTTGATGGCCGCGATCATGGCGCCGTCGGTCGGGTAGCCGCTGCCGAACTCGGTGTCGCTCACGAAGATGTGACCCTTGAGTGAGCTCCAGACGTCTGCGGAAGCGGAGCCCGGCCCGAAGAAGCCGAGGATGAGCGTAACGAGCAGGGCCAAGCCCGCGCAGCGGGCGCAAGAGGCGCGCGTCATCCAGATATCCTCGCCTCTGCCCTGCCCGATGGCAAGCCGGCGCGTCGCGTGGCATCCTGGCCGCGTGTCCTCCGGCTCCTCCCCCTTCGCACCCGCCGCTGACCTGCCCGCGAGCCCCGTCCACGATCCGGACCGCGATCTGGCGGCCGTCCGCGAGATGGCCGAGGCGCGGCGGGCGATCGTCTCCGAGATCGGCAAGCGCATCGTCGGTCAGGAGACCGTCATCGAGCACCTGCTCATCGCGCTGTTCTCGCGCGGGCACTGCCTGTTCGTCGGCGTGCCGGGCCTCGCGAAGACCCTGCTCATCCAGACGCTCTCGGACGTGCTCGCGCTGTCGTTCGGGCGCATCCAGTTCACGCCGGACCTCATGCCCTCGGACATCACGGGCACGGACGTCTTGGAAGAAGATCGCGCCACCGGTCGCCGCGTGTTCCGCTTCGTGCGCGGGCCGATCTTCGCCAACGTGATTCTCGCCGACGAGATCAACCGAACGCCTCCCAAGACGCAGGCGGCGCTGTTGCAATCGATGCAGGAGCACCGCGTGTCGGCGGGCGGGCAGACGTACGAGCTGCCGCCGCCCTTCCTCGTGTTCGCGACGCAGAATCCGATCGAACAGGAGGGCACCTATCCGCTGCCCGAGGCGCAGCTCGATCGCTTCATGTTCCAGATCGACGTCGGCTACCCGTCGGAGGAGGAGGAGATCCGCATCGTCAACCAGACGACGACGGCGTACCACCAGACCCTCCGGCGCGTGCTGTCGCCCGAGCGCATCGTGCAGCTGCAGGATCTCGTGCTGCGCGTGCCGGCGGCGCCGCACGTCGTCCAGCACGCCGTCGCGCTGTGCCGCGCGAGCCGCCCCGCCGACGCGAGCGCGCCCGAATTCGTGAAGCGCTACGTCGCCTGGGGCGCGGGGCCGCGCGCGTCGCAGTACCTCGTGCTCGCCGCGAAGGCGCGCGCGATCCTCGCGGGGCGCTTCGCCGCTTCGATCGAAGACATCCGCGCGCTCGCGACGCCCGTGCTCGTGCACCGCGTGCTGCCGAACTTCCACGCCGAGGCCGACGGCCTCAAGGCGGCCGCGCTCGTCGCGCGCCTGCTCGAAGCCGTCAAGCCCACCTGACGCCCATGTCGACGTCCTCGCAGGGCGACGGCGACGCGCCGAAACCGCCGGGCGCGGGCCTGCTGCTCGATCCTATTGATCTCGCGCGCCTCGCGTCGATGTCCGTGAGGGCGCGCGTCATCGTCGAGGGCGCGTTCGCGGGCATGCACCACAACCCGCACACGGGCACGTCGATCGAGTTCGCCGAGCACAAGGAGTACGCGCCCGGCGACGACCTGCGCCACATGGACTGGAAGGCCGTCGCGCGCGTCGAGCGCTACTACATCAAGCGGTTTGAAGACGAGACGGAGATGCGGACGTTCCTGCTGGTCGACGCGAGCGCCTCGATGGGCTACCGCGGCGTGCGCGAGGGCGCCGTGTCGAAGCTCGAGTACGCGTCCTACCTCGCGGCCGCGATGGGCTACCTGCTCGCGCAGCAAGGCGACCCCGCGGGACTGCTCGCGTTCGATGAGGGAACGCGCGCGTACCTGCCGCCGCGCACGCGGGGCGGGCACTTACACGAGCTGCTCGTCGCGCTCGAGGGCCTCTACCCCGCGGGGCGCACGCAGCCCGGCCGGGCGCTCGCGCACACGGGCGAGCTCGCGGACCGTCGGAGCGTCATCGTCCTTTTCACAGATCTGCTCGACGCGCCCGAAGGAGGCGCCGACGATCTGTCCGATCGGCTGCGGCAGTTGCGCGCGCGGGGGCACGACGTCACGCTGTTTCACTTGCTCGACCCCGACGAGGTCGAGCTGCCCTTCGAGGATCTCACCGAGTTCGAGGGCGTCGAGCCCGAGGACGGGCGGCGCCTGCTCGTCGACCCGCGCGATCTCGCGGCGTCGTTCGCGCGCGAATCGCTCGCGCTGCGAGAGCGGTGGCGCCTGCGGTGCCTCGAGGCGCGCGTCGAGTATCGGTTCGCGACGACGGCGATGCCCCCCGCGGAGGTGCTACGCGCGTTCCTCTTCGATCGGCAGCGGCGGCGCTAGTCATGCACTTCCTCGCGCCCGCCTTGCTCCTCGGCCTCGTCGCCGCCGCGCTGCCGTGGTTCATCCACCGCATCGGCAAGCGCCGCGCCCGCCCGCGCGCCTTCGCCGCCATGGAGCTGCTGCTGCGCGCCGAGCGAGAGATCTCCGCGCGGCGGCGCCTGCGCGAGATCCTGCTGCTCCTTATGCGGACGCTCGTCGCGGCGGCGCTGCCGCTCATCTTCGCGCGTCCCTTCGCCGAGGTGCGCTCGGATCTGCCTGCTTCGACGACGCGCACGCAGAGCGCCGTCATCATCCTCGATGACTCGGCGAGCCTGCGCCGCCTCGCGAGCGCGGGCGGCGAGCCCGTGTTCTCGAGCGCCCGCGCCCGCGCGCGCTCGCTCGTCGAGCACCTCGCGCCCGACTCGGACGTCGCGCTCGTGCTCGCGTCCGAGGGCACGCCCGCGCCCGTCGCCGAGCCGTCGAGCGATCGCGCGCGCTTGCTCGGGGCGCTCGAGGCCGCGACGTGCTCGGCCCGCCGCGCCGACTTCGCGGGCGCGCTGCGACGCGCGTCGCAGATCCTCGCGGGCGCGGCGCACACCGAGCGCGTCGTCTACGTCGTCACCGATCTGCAGGCGTCCGGCTGGGACGGCGTCACGGGCCCCGACGCCGCCGCGAGCCCCGCCGTCGTCGTGCTCGACGTG
>JBBQJG010000028.1:0-29229 GCA_038325725.1 Polyangia bacterium
ACCGCTCTTTCCAGATCGGTACGCCTCCACCAATCGCCGCTTCAGATCCAGAGAGTGATCCCGCATCCTAACGTTTGATCACGACCGATAGATCGCGTCAATTCGAAAGCGGTCTAGTGGGTTTGCCTCAGGCGAACGTCCCGCCGTTCCATCCCCACAGGTGCTCGCGGCCGTCCCCGAACTCGATGTAGATGCGGTCGCGCGGGACGCCGATCGCGGCTTCGAGGTGCGCGCACACGTCGCGCGACAGGGCGGCCGTCTCCTCGGGCTTCATCGTGCCGACGTTTCGAACCACGACGAACGCCGTCGGAGCGGACGACCCGCCGAAGGTCATGGCGACCTCGGGGACGAGGCACGTCATCACCCAGCGCTCGGGCTTGTCGAAGTGTCGCGACAGCATCCGCGACAACTCCGACAACAGGGCATCACGAGGAACCGGCGCGGCGACCGAGACGTTGGTGAACACCTGACACAGGGGCATTGGCGGTTCGACTCAACGGGCGTGTCGCCGCGCGCGGGCTCGCGGCACGGGGCGACTACAGGGTGTCGAGGTAGGCAATGAGGTCGTCGACGTCGGTCGTCGCGAGCTTCGACGTCACGCCGTGTTTGTCGCCGCCGCCGCAGGCGCCGAAGCGATCCTTGAGCGTCGTCGCGCAGCCGTTGTGCATGAAGGGCCCTCGCGTCCCGATGCCGATGAGCGACGGCACTTGGAACTTGCCACCCGTGCCGACGTCGACCGTCGTGTTGTTCGTGAGGCTCGGGCCGTTGTGGCAGGTCGAGCAGGCCGCCACGGGGCCGTTGAACAGGTCGCGTCCACGCTGGATCGGGGTCGTCATCGTGAACGCCGTGCGCGCGATGCGGGGCTGAGCGTCGATCCACCGCAGCGTCGCGTCCGTCTGCTGGGGCTCGAGCTGCGGGCCCGACATGCGGCCCACGAACACGTCGCTCACGAGCTGCGGGAAGTTCATCTCGTCGCCGCCCCAGTGGAACGGCTCGGTGCCCCGCAGGCCGACCTGCATCGACTGCGTCCGCCGCGGGCCCTCGCAGGCGAAGCGCCACACACGCGCATCGTCATTGCCCTCGGCGTGGCACGAGGCGCAGGCGATGAAGCCGCCCGCATTCGCGTGGAAGAGCATGTGTCCCGTATCGGCGCGGCTCTCCGTCGACAGCGTGATGGGCGCGCCGCCCGGGAACGAGAGGACGGCCGGCTCGCGCGACTGCACGACGACGTCGCCGTTCGCCGCGAAGGAGACGGCGATGGGCTCGCCGACGACCTGGGGAACGTGGGCATCGGTCGGCAGGTCGGTTGACTGGCCGCAGGTCGTCTGGACGATCGCGTCGGGCGGCATCGCGGCCGTGGCGCTCGCCCCAGCCGAGCTCGCCCCGGTGTCTCCGCCCGCGCCCGTCGGATCGGTCGGGAACGGGTCGCTGACCGCGGTGGTGCCCGCCGTCCCCGTCCCGCCGAAGAAGCCTCCAACGGGAAGGCAGGGCGCGTGCTGGCCGTCCGTCGAGCAGCCCACGACCTGGTCGGTCGCGCTGTTCATGTCGGTCACGAACACGCGAGGAAGACGCGGGGTTCCGCCTTCGACTTCGCTGTTCGTCGCGTTCGCCGTCGAGATGATCGCGATCTTCTTGCCGTCGGCCGATACGTCCATGTCGACCGAAAGCACGAGGCCGGCCATGGCGGGACCGCTCTGCGGATCCTGGCCGGGAGTGACGACCGTGACCGCGGTCTGGACGATGGCGTCGCAAGGAGAGAAGCCGCCGTACCCGCCGGCGATGGGATTCACGTCCTCGTTGAGGCCGCGCTGGTGGAGGATGGCGACGCCGCCCGTGGGCATGGCCATGGCGCGCCACGCGACCGACGGCGTGTAGAACGCGCCGCCGCGAACGTTGAGCGCGCTGAAAGAGGGGAGCTTCGCGAGGTCGGAGACGTTGCCGTCGGTGCCGATCGTGAGGAGCTCGGCCGAGCGGAAGCGGGTGACCTGCAAGCGCGGGCCGTCGACGATGACGTCGCGCAGGTCGGAGTCGAGCTGCAAGCGGCGAACAGCGTCGCCGCCGGCCGCCGGCAGGCTCACGAGCTGCCCGTCGGCGCAGGCGACGTGGAGCAAATCGCTCGCGGAGTCGTACGCGACGCCCCGCGGAGCGGCGCACACCTCGCGTCGTCCAATCACGGTGCCCGCCGTCGGGTCAATCGTGACGAGCGCGCCGCCGTGGCGGAGCGCGACGTGGACGCGACCGGCCGCATCCGCGATCACGCGGCCGGGCTCGTCGCCTTTGTTGAGCCTGATCGTCGCGGTCACCGCGCGCTTCGCGAGATCGACGACATAGACCAGATCGCGATCAGGGTCGGCGGCCACGGCCGTCTTTCCGTCGCGCAGGACCTTCAACGTGCCGCCGCTGATCGCGGGGGGGGCGTCCGACGCGATCTTGAGGGCGCCGACGCGGGGCGTGAACGGCGACGACGGGCCCATGGGAGCGAACGCGGCGCCGCCGCTCGGGCCGCCATTATTGTTGAGGCCGTTGGCGCCGCACGCGGGCGAGTCGATGAACTCGGGAGAGGGGTCCACCACCGGATCGGGCGGCAGCGTCGTTTGCCCCTGCGGACCGCACCCAGCCGCCGCCACAGCCACGAAAAGAAGCGAACGTGAAATCAGTCGAGTCATACGGGCCTCCCTGCCTCTCCGCTCAGCAACCAGCGTGCCACCACTCGGGCCACAAATGTACCTGATCAAAGCGAAACCTCCTCGGTTGGCTCGATGAAACCCTGACGCGGGCGACAGGAATGTCAGATATCCGTCGTCCGTCGTCGAAGAGAATGACGGGCGAGGGTGCGCGCGCCGGTCAACAATCGACGCCGAGGGGGAGACGAAATCGCCGTCGGGCTCTCTAGCTCCCCGGACGAGGCCGTGTTACGAAGCGGCATGAAAAACCTCCGAATCGGGGCCCAGCTGGCCCTGGCTGCCGCTCTGACCTTTGGTTCGCTCGTCGCCGGTTGCAACCGCATCTCGGGCGCGGCGCCCGAGATCAAGTCCGAAGACGACAAGACTGTTTACGCGCTTGGCCTGCTCCTCGGCCGTAACGTGGCGACGTTCAACCTCACGCCGCGCGAGCTCGAGATCGTCAAGACGGGGCTCTCCGACGCCGTCACGAAGAAGAAGCCCCTTGTCGAGATCGATAAGTACGGGCCCCAGGTCGACGCCCTCGCGCGTAAGCGCGGCAACGAGAAGGCCGAGCAGGAGAAGGCCAAGGCCAAGGACCTGGTCGCCGCCGCCGAGAAAGAGCCGGGCGCGGTCAAGACGCCGTCGGGCTTCGTCTTCAAGTCGACCCGCGCCGGAACGGGCGCGCAGCCCGAAGCCGCCGATCGAGTCAAGGTTCACTACGAAGGGCGTCTCTCCGACGGCACCGTGTTCGACAGCTCGATCAAGCGTGGCGAGCCGGCGGTGTTCCCGCTCAACGGCGTCATCAAGTGCTGGACCGAGGGCGTCGCCCGCATGAAGGTCGGCGAGAAGGCGACGTTGACCTGTCCGTCGGACGTCGCGTATGGCGATCAGGGTCGTCCGCCGACGATCCCCGGGGGTGCGACGCTGATCTTCGACGTCGAGCTCCTCGACGTCATGAAGGCGCCGCCGGTCTCGGACACGCCGCCTCCGGCCGCGGCTCCGTCGCCGCACGCGGCTCCGTCGCCGCACGGCGCTCACTAGCCCTCGGCCCGGTCAGCCGGCCTCGGGCCCCGCGCCGTTCACCGGTCGTTCGTTTCACAGTTCTTCACGGTGCGCGGCGCAGCCCCTTAACACGGGGTGCGCAGTCTTCTCGAGGACGGGACATGAGATCCCGTCCCCGCATGCAGCCGACGAGATGAGCTCGTCGGCCCGGCGCGCGGAGGATCGACGAGGAGACGACGATGATTGGATGCTTTTTGTTCGGGGTCGCCGGCTTGATGCTGGTGAGTCGCTTGGTTCACCGCCACCACCACGGCTGGCACGGGCACACCCCGCGCTGCGGGGGATGGGGCGGGCGGTACGGCGGCGGGTCCGGTGGCCACCACGGCTACGGCTACAGCGAAGGCTTCGAAGGCGAGCCCGGGGAGTTCGGAGAGCCGGGCGAGCCCTGGATGGGGATGGCGGGGGCGATGAGAGGCGGCGGCCACGGCTGGCGTGGCAACCCGTTTCGGAGCGGCTTTTTCGCTCGGATGATCGCCGATCGCTTGGACGCGACGCCCGCGCAAGAGAAGGTGATCCGGGACGCGACCGATGAGCTTCGCGAATCGGCGACGAAGCTCAAGGGCGAAGGTAAGAAGACGCGGGCTGACCTCGCGACGGCCTTCCGCAAGAGCCACTTCGACGAGGTCCTGCTCGGCGAGCTCTACGCGCGCCACGATCGTTCGCTCGAGGACTTGCGCAAGGCGTTCGTGGGAATGGGCGCGCGCATCCACGAGACGCTCGACGAAAAGCAACGCGAGCGCCTCGCCGACCTGATCGAGTCAGGTCCCGGCGCGTTCGGGCATCGGTGGGGACTCGGGCGTTCTTGGCGTAGCTGACGTCGTCATGAGCGCCGAGCTGGTAGAGTCGGCGCGCGTGGCTTTGCGCGTGCTCTGTATCGACGACGACACGAGGCTCTTCGAGCTGCTCGCGAGCTATCTGGGCGACAACGGCGTGAATCTTCAGCACGCCGCCGACGGTCGCCAGGGGCTCGCGGCGCTCGAGCGCGGCGTGTTCGACGCCGTCCTGCTCGACGTCATGATGCCGGGCATGGACGGCCTCGAGGTCTGCCGCCGCATCCGCGAAAAGAACCGCATCCCCGTCATCATGCTGACCGCGCGCGGCGACGAAACGGACCGCGTCGTCGGCCTCGAGCTCGGCGCCGACGACTACGTGCCGAAGCCGTTCTCCCCGCGCGAGCTGCTCGCTCGGATCCGCGCCGTGTTGCGAAGAACGGCGCCCTCTGGCGAGCCGCCGCTCATCGTGGGCACGGTGAGCGTCGATCTGCAGGCGCGGGAGGTGCGCGTCGGTGGTGTCGTCGCCGAGTTGACGGCGCTCGAGTTCGACCTGCTCGTCGCGCTCGCGCGGCGGCCGGGGCGCGTCGTGCCGCGAGACGTTTTGCTCGAGGAGGCGGGGCGGGGCGACGTCACCGTGAGCGATCGGACGGTCGACGTTCACGTCTCGCACCTGCGCCGTAAGCTCGGCGACGATCCGCGCTCACCGCGCCTCCTCAAGACAGTTCGTGGCGTGGGCTACGTGCTCGCGCGCGAGGTCGTCCCGTGAGGCACAGGCCGCGCGATCCGCACGGGCATCACGGGCACGGGCACGGACCGCCTTGGTGGGTGGGCGGCGGCGTCGGCGGCAGGCTCCGCTTCTTCATCGCGGCGCACCTCCACCGGCGCCTCTTCATCTGGTTCGGCGTCTCGATCTTCATCGCCGTCACGACGGCGACCTTCGTCCACCGGATGGTGGGCCGCGGGCCGGGACACCGGCTGCTCGCCATGTTCGCCGTCGCCTGCGTGCTGTGGATGATCTCCGGGAAGATCGCCCGACGGCTCGCGCACCCCTTGACGGAGCTCCTGCGGGTCACCGAGGAGATCGGCGCGGGGCGGCTTTCGGCGCGGGCGGATCTCCCGCAGTGGCAGATGGGCGAGGTCGCTTATCTTGCGACCGCCATCAACGACATGGCGGCGCGCATCGAGAAGCAGGTCGGCGATCAGCGCGAGCTGCTCGCCGGCGTGTCCCACGAGATCCGAACGCCGCTCGCGCGCATGCGGGTCTTGCTCGAGATTGGGCGCTCGCGAGGGGGCGAGCCGAAGACCTTCGACGAGCTCGAGCGCGAGGTCGTCGAGATCGACGCGCTCGTGGGTCAGCTCCTCGCGAGCGCGCGCCTCGACTTCGCCGATCTGACGGTGCGCACGCTCGATGGGGTCGACGTCGGGCGCCGCGCGCTCGAGCGTGCGGGCATCGCCGACGCCACCGTTCTCGTCGCAGAGCCGGTGGGCGCCACGCACGCTTTCGACGGCGATGCGACGCTCCTGGCGCGCGCGCTCGCGAACCTGCTCGAGAACGCGCGTCGGCACGCGGGCGGCGTGACCCGGCTCGCCGTGCGGTCGCCTCGCGCGGGCGTCGTCGCGTTCGACGTCGAGGATGCTGGCCCCGGCTTTCCGACGGCCGGCGAGAAGCGTGAGCGCGCCGAAGGCTCGCTCGGTCTCGGCCTCGTGCTCGTGCGGCGCATCGCCGACGCCCACCACGGCGCCGTCACGATCGCCAACCGCGCCGAAGGCGGTGCCCGTGTCACCCTCGAGGTCACGAGCCCCGCGGGGACCTGAAAAGGCGCGCGCCGCCCCGAGCCGTCCTATTCTGACGCCATGTCGGGTGCTCGAGCCGCCGCAATCTTAGCTGTCGGTCTGGTGCTGGCGTCGTCAAAGGACGCGCGCGCGGCGCACACCGAGAAGCATCGCGCCGCGGCCCGCGCCCTCGGCCCCGACGTCGCCAATGGTGTCTGCAAGGACGGGCCCGACGCGACGATCTGGGTCTCGCCGGCGGTCCCGGTCGCGGGCTCGCCGCTGCGCGTGTTCGGTGTCGCGACGAGCGGCGCCTCCGGCGAGCTCTCGGTGAGCATCGGCGGCGGCAAGCGCGCGTCGCTGCCGGCGACATCGCGCGGAACGGCGCCCGTGAGCGTGGCGGCCGAGATCGCGTCGCCGCACGCGGGGTCGCTCACGCTCACGTGGTCGCGTGGCGGAAAAGACATCGCCTGCAGGCACGTCGACGTCATCGCGCGACCCGCGAAGGCCGAAGCCTCCGATGCGAAGGTCGTCTGGCCGTCGACGCGGCGCTGGGACGCTCGGGCGGAGGATTTCTACGCGGCCTGGATTGAGCGGCTGTTCGACGCGCCCGTCGACGGCACGCTCGAATTTCGGCCGCTGCACGTGGCGCTGCGGGATCCGGCGCGCAACTTCCTCGCGGGCTACCTGGGCCTCGGTGAGGACGATCCCAAGAGCAAGGCCGCCGTGCCGGCGACGCCCGACTGCGCGGACCTGCCTTTTTATCTGCGCGCGTACTTCGCGTGGAAGTTGGGCCTGCCCGTCGGCTTCCGCGACTGCGACCGCGGCACCGACGCGCGGCCGCCGAAGTGCACCAACTTCTACTCGAACGAGGACGCGCCGACGGGCAAGGACACGAAGTCGGCGCTGGGCCGCGTGAAGGCGTTCTTGCGCCAAATGTCGAACCACGTGCAGTCGGGCAGCGCGCGCACGGCGCTCGACGACGCGAGCACGGACTACTACCCGGTGCGCCTCGATCGAAAGGCGTTGCGGCCCGGAGTCGTCTACGCGGATCCGTACGGCCACGTCATGATGATCGTCCACTGGGTCGAGCAGACGCGCGAGCACGGAGGCCTGCTATTCGCCGTCGACGGCCAGCCGGACACGTCGGTGGGGCGGAAGCGCTTCTGGGAGGGAACGTTTCTCTTCACGAACGACACGAAGAGCGCGGGGCCGGGCTTCAAGGCGTTTCGGCCGCTCGTTCACGCGGGCAACGTAGACGTCGGCACGGGCGCGGTCGAGCCGCTCGCGAACGAAGCCATCGGGGGCGCGCAGGATCCGGCGCACGCGCCGTACTCCGACGAGCAGGGGAAGATGACGCCCGACGAGTTCTACGCGCGCATGGGAAAGCTCATCAACCCGGCGGGCCTCGCTCCGGTGGCGGCTTACTCGGAGACGCTCGATGCGCTCGTCGAGCAGCTGCAGGTGCGCGTGGGCTCCGTCGACAACGGCGAGAAGTACATGCGTGAGAACGCGAACACCGTCGTGCCGATGCCTGAGGGCGCGAAGATCTTCGAGACGACGGGCCCGTGGGAGGACTACGCGACGCCGTCGCGAGACATGCGCCTCATCATCGCGATGAACGTGCTCGTCGGTCTCCCTGAGCGCGTCGTCAAACATCCCGAGCTTTTCAATCTCGGCGGCAAGAAGGCGACTGACGCCCGCGACGAGCTGCGCAAGCTCCACGCACAGCGCATCGCCGAGCGCGGCATCGAATACCGGCGCAGCGACGGCTCGACCTTCAAGCTGACGGTGGCCGACTTGCTCGCGCGCAAGGCCGCGCTCGAGATCGCGTACAACCCGAACGACTGCGTCGAGACGCGCTGGGGTGCCACCCCCGGCACGCCCGAGGCCGCGACGTGCGCGCGACACTCGCCGCCTGATCAAGCGGCCCGCATGACCGAAGTGCGCGGCTGGTTCCACGACGCGCGTCGACCCCCGCGTTGATATGGATCCAGGCGAGCCACTCGACGGTCCGCGACAGAAAGGCGACGCAAAGGAGACGCCCAACTCCATAGCGAGGTGGGGTCCAGACGGTGTACGCTGACGGTCGATGAAGGTCGGGATCCCGAAGGAGATTTACCCGAATGAACGTCGGGTCGCCGCGACGCCCGACACGGTCCAAAAGCTTCGGAAGCTCGGCCTCGACGTCGTCGTCGAGGCGAGCGCGGGTGACGCGTCGGACTTCGCGGACAGCGCCTACGTCTCGGCCGGCGCCACGATCGCCCCGTCGGACAAGGCCGACACCGTCTGGACCGAAGCCGACATCGTGCTCAAGGTGCGCCAGCCGATGTTCCGGCCCGGCACGACGGTGCACGAGTCGGATCTAATGAAGCCGGGCGCGTCGCTCATCAGCTTCTTTTGGCCCGCGCAGAACAAAGAGCTCATCGAGCGCATGGCGGCGCGCAAGGTGACGGTGCTCGCCATGGACGCCGTCCCGCGCATCACGCGCGCGCAGCGCATGGACGCGCTGTCGGCGATGGCCAACATCGCCGGCTATCGCGCCGTCATCGAGGCGGCCACGCACTTCGGTCGCTTCTTCCCGGGGCAGGTCACGGCGGCGGGCCGCGTGAAGCCCGCGCAGGTGTTCGTGCTCGGCGCGGGTGTCGCGGGGCTCGCGGCGATCGCGGCGGCCCGGGCGCTCGGCGCGCAGGTGCGCGCGTTCGACACGCGCGCGGCCGCGCGCGAGCAGGTCGAGAGCCTCGGCGCGCAGTTCGTCGAGTTCAAGTTCGAGGAGTCGGGCGAGGGCCAGGGCGGCTACGCGAAGGAGATGAGCGAGGCCTATCTCGCTGCCGAGCAGGCCCTCATCGCGCTGCACGCCAAGGAATCGGACATCATCATCTCGACGGCGCTCATCCCCGGGCGGCCGGCGCCGCAGCTCGTGACGTCGGGAGCGGTCGTCAGCATGGCGCACGGGTCGGTCATCGTCGACATGGCGGCCGAGCAGGGCGGCAACTGTCCGCTCACCGAGAAGGACAAGGTCGTCGAGAAGTTCGGCGTCACGATCATCGGCCTCACGGATCTGCCGAGCCGCATGGCCCACACGGCGAGCGATTTGTACGCGACGGTCGTCTACAACCTGCTCAAAGAGGTCTGCCCCACGGAGCCGGCCGTCACAACAGCGACGGCGCTCGCGCTCAACCTCGACGACGAGATCCACCGCGGCGTGCTCGTGCTCAAGGACGGCGAGCTCATGTGGCCACCGCCCAAGCCGCCCGCGCCGCGCGCCGGTGGTCCCGCGACGCCGCAGAAGCAGCAGCCCAAGCCCGTGCACGCCGTGGGTCAGCCCACGAACACGGCGAGCCCGGGCATGCGCATCGGAATGGCCATCGCCGTCGGACTGCTCGCGACGGCGGGCATCCTCGGGCCGCCCGAGTTCCTGCAGCACCTCACGGTGTTCTTGCTCGCTTGTGTGATCGGGTGGCACGTCGTGTGGAACGTGACGCCCGCGCTGCACACGCCGCTCATGAGCGTCACGAACGCCATCAGCGGCATCATCCTCATCGGCGGCATGGTCGTCTTGCTCGGGCGCGGCGCCGATCCCGTGGGCCTCGCCCTTGGCGGCGTGTCGGTCCTCGTCGCGTCGATCAACGTCGCTGGCGGCTTCCTCGTCACGCAGCGCATGCTGAAGATGTTCAGACGATGACGACGACGATCCAGTCGCTCGCGTACATCGTCGCGAGCCTGCTTTTCATCCTCAGCTTGCGCGGCTTGTCGACGCAGGAGACGGCGGGGCGCGGGAACCGCTATGGCGCGCTCGGCATGTTCATCGCGATCGTGTGCACGGCCGTGGCGCTGTTGCTGCCGAGCGTCCAGGCGGACACCTCTCCCGGCCCAGGATTCACGGGGCTCGGCGTGCTCGCGGGCGCGCTCGTCGTCGGCTGCGTCGTCGGCGGCTTGCTCGCCTCGCGCGTCGCGATGACGGCGATGCCCGAGCTCGTCGCCGTGCTCCACAGCTTCGTCGGCGCGGCGGCCGTGCTCGTCGGCATCGCGACCTACCTGCAGCCCGGTGGCGAGGTCCTCGCCGCGCGCGTCGCGCACCTCATCGAGATCTTCGTGGGCGTGCTCGTCGGCGCCGTGACGTTCAGCGGGTCGATCATCGCGTTCGGCAAGCTTCGCGGCACGATCGGCAGCAAACCGTTGCTGCTGCCGGGGCGCCACCTGCTCAACCTGGCCGTCCTCGTCGCGTGCGTCGCGCTCGCGGTGAACTTCCTGCGCGCCCACGAGCCGTGGCCGGCGGAGGGCGGCTCGCTGATGGACGCGGGCATGCCCGCGCTGCTCGCGATGACGGGCCTCGCTCTGCTGCTGGGCATCCACCTCGTCATGGCGATCGGCGGCGGCGACATGCCCGTCGTCGTCTCGCTGCTCAACAGCTACTCGGGGTGGGCCGCCGCCGCCGCGGGCTTCATGCTGTCGAACGACCTGCTCATCATCACGGGCGCCCTCGTCGGCAGCTCGGGCGCGATCCTCAGCTACATCATGTGCAAGGCGATGAACCGGTCGATCTTCAACGTCATCCTCGGCGGCTTCGGCGCCGAGGGCGCGAAGAAGCCAGCCGCTCCGGGCGCAACCGCGACGCCCGCGGGCAAGGTGACCGAGACGACCGTCGAACAGGTCGCCGAGCTCCTGCTGGCGGCGCGCAGCGTGATCATCGTGCCGGGCTACGGCATGGCCGTCGCGCAGGCGCAGCACCCCGTCAAAGAGATCTCGTCGCTGCTGATCGAAAAGGGCATCAAGGCCCGCTACGCGATCCACCCCGTCGCGGGCCGCTTGCCCGGTCACATGAACGTGCTCCTCGCCGAGGCGAGCGTCTCGTACGACATCGTCAAGGAGATGGACGAGATCAACGAAGACTTCCCGAAGACCGACGTCGTCATGGTCATCGGCGCGAACGACATCGTGAACCCGATGGCCGAGGACGATCCGAGCAGCCCCATCTACGGCATGCCGGTCCTGCAGGTCTGGAAGGCGGCACGCGTCGTCATGCTCAAGCGCGGCATGGCGGCCGGGTACGCGGGCGTCGACAACCCGCTCGTCTACAACGAGAACACGCTCATGCTGTTCGGCGACGCGAAGAGCAGCGTCACGAAGCTGCTGACGGCCCTGCGCGGCGGCGGCTGAGCCCCCGTCAGCGCGTGCGGCCGAAGGCCTCGAGCGCGGCCGCGTCGCCGCTCTCGAGCGCGAGCTCGGCGTCGAGGCTCGTGCGATCGCGGCCCATGGTCGCGACGGCGAGCGTCTTGCCGGCGCGCCGATAGGCGACCGTGGCGTCGCGGCCCGTGATGGACCCGTGGACGTCGATGCGGTCGAAGCTCTCGGCGTGGCCGACGTAGGAGATCTGCGCGTCGTAGTGGGCGCTCCAGAAGAACGGCGCCGACGTGAACGCCTCGCGCCGGCCCAGCATGTTGAGCGCGGCCGTGCGTCCCATGCGCTGCGCGACCGCCCAGTGCTCGATGCGGACGCGCTCGCCCGTGGGCGCGTACGGGTAGCGGGCGACGTCCCCGGCCGCGTAGACGCCGGGCGCGCTCGTCTGCTGGCGCTCGTCGACGACAACGCCGCGGTCGAGCGCGAGGCCCGCCGCCTCGGCGAGCGCCGTGGCAGGGCGAACGCCGATGCCGACGATGACGAGCTCCGCCTCGAGCGCGCCGCCGCCCGAGAGCGTGACGGCGTGTTCGTCGATCGCCGTCACCGTCTGTCCGAGGTGGAAGACGACACCGTGCTCTTCATGGAGCGCGCGCAAGAAGGCGCCGAGCTCGGGGCCGAGCGAGCGCGCGAAGGGCAGGGCGTCCGGCGCGACGACGTGGACCTCGAGCCCGCGCGCGCGCAACGCCGCCGCCGCCTCCATGCCGATGAAGCTCGCGCCCATGACGACGGCGCGGCGAGCGCCTTTGGCGCCCTCCAAGCCCGTCGCTCCGTTCAAGCCCGCGTCGCGTTTCAAGCCCGTGGCGCGTTTGATGATGGCCCGGCTGTCGGCCAGCGTGCGGAGCGTGTGGACGTGCGGCAGGTCGGCGCCGGGCACCGTGAGCTGAATGGGATCGGCACCCGTCGCGAGGAGCAGCGCGTCCCAATCGACGACGCGTCCGTCGGCGAGCGTGAGCTGTCGGGCCTCGAGCGCGATCGAAGCGACCCGCGTGCCGAGCGCGAGCTCGATGCGTTGCTCGGCGAAGAACGAATCGGGACGCAGCGGGAGCCACTCTTCGGGCGCGGTGCCCGCGAGGTAGTCCTTCGACAGGTTCGGGCGATCGACGGGCGGCGCCGCGTCGGCGCCGAAGACGCGTAGCTCTCCCGCGAACCCTTCGCGGCGGAGCGTCTCGGCCGCGGACTCGCCGGCGGCGCCGGCGCCGACGATCGCAATGGTGCGCACGATGGTGCGAGGCGCCGCGACCGGGACCGCCAGCGCCGCCTCGGGCTTGCGCGCGCCGACGCGGATGCGACCGCCGCTGCGCTCGACGGCGTAACAGGGAAGGGCGTTCAGCGCCGGCCCGCGCACGGCAACGCCGGTGCGCAGATCGAAGCAGGCGTGGTGCCACGGGCAGCGGATCGTGTCGTCCACGATGAGGCCCTCGGCGAGCGGGCCGCTGTAGTGCGTACACGTCGCGCCGACGGCGAGCACCTCGGCGCCGCGCCGGACGAGCAACACGGCGTCGCCCGCCGCGTGGCCCAAGAGAGGCGCCTCGGTGAGCGCGCCGTCGTCGATGCCGGCGCGGAGATCCGGCCCCGAGAGCTTGGCTTGTTCACCCATGCGCGTTTAGAAGCGACAGTCGCCCCTTTGGTTACGGCAGACGCTCGAGCGGGGTCAGCGCTTGGACTTCTTGCCCGCGACGACGGTAGCCGCGGCAGCCGCCACCTCGGCCTCGGCTTGTAGCCAGTCCTCGAGCTCGTAGCCGGGGATCGAACCGCGCTGCAGGTAGAGCTCGTAGGCGCGCTTCGCGATCGCCTCCGTCGAGGGGGTCGACGCGACGACTTTGATCTCTTCCTTGCTCATCTCTATCTCCCTTTTCGCGCTGGGTGGCGCCCTATCATGAGACCGCCGCCGCCGGACGTCCAAAATGATTTCCGCCGCGCCCCGCGGTCAGCGCGAGGTCCAAGAGCATCGACGGAGCGAGCGATGCACGGCTGTCACCGACTGGCTACCAACTTGGTCGGGCTTGTGTAAGATGCCGCCCATGACTTCACCCCGGGTCTGCAAGCGCGGGTACGTGATGACCGGCGCGTTGCTGGTGGCCACGTCCCTGATGGCGATAACGGGCGGGTCGGCGCGGGCCGATCTCGTGTTCCGGAAGAAGGCGCCAGCGGCGACTGAGGGGACCGGCCTCGAGGGCTCGCCCTCGGGCGGCGAGCCGGGGGCGGAGGCGGCCGCCGTGCCGGCCGCGACGGCCCCGCAATTCGAAGACAAGGACTATCCCGAGCTCCAGGCCGACAAGGAGAAGAAGGCCGCCGACGCCGCGCTCGCGCGACAAGCGCGCAAGGCGCAGCTCGATCGAGACAAAGAGAAGGGAACGCCCATCTACGAGAAGTGGGAGTTCTGGGCGATCACGGGCGCCGTCGTCGTGGGAGCTGTGCTCACGGTTTGGGGCGGCAGCGCGATCCTGCACCAGATGAACGGCGGCGACATCCAGGGGTGCCCGGTGAGCGCGACCGACAAGTGCTTCGGGCAGGGACGATGATCATGACGACACGCAAGCTCACCTCGATGGGGATCCTCGCCGCGGCACTCTTGGGCGGCGCTGGCTGCAGCGAGTACAAGTACTTCGACATTCACGTCACCTTCGATCCGTCGACATACGACATCTCGACGACGCAGGAGGTGCGGGACTGCCGCGTCACCGTGTCGGGGCCGGCGTCGAGCGTGTTCACGCTCCCCGAAGGCAATTGCCCCAACCGCCACACGACCGCCGATGGGAGTGATCCCCTCGACGCGGGGACGTTCGAGTTCTCGAGCTTCGCGACGTCGGGCACGATGATGTTCAAGGTCGAGACCTTCTCGGGCCTCGGCCTCAAGCCCGAGTGCAAGTCGGGCGAGGGCACGGCGTCCGTCCCCGTCAGCGGGATGTCGATGATCCCGGGCCTCGTCGTCATCAAGAGGACCGTCACCCCGACGCCCTGTCAGAACGTCACGCCGCCGATGGACGCCTCGTTCGATCTGTAGCGTCGCGCGCGTAGGTTTTCGCCGCGATCGTCGCTTTCGCCGCGCCTACGGCGCGTCGTCTGATTCTCGCCGCGCCTACGGCGCGTCGTCGTAGCGCTCGGGGCGGCCGAAGATGTCGTCTTTGTAGATGACGAAGTAGGCGGCTGAGATGAGCGTGAGGGCGGCGCCCGTGACGAACGACGCGTTGGCGGCGAACGCGAAGCGGCGCTTCTGGTCGAAGTCCTGCTGGGCGTCGTAGCGCGTCGCGCCCGCCGGTTGCAGCTGCGAGAGCACGCCGAGGAAGCCACCCGTCGCGAACGCTCCGATCGCGAGCGCGCCCGAGCCGTAGGCGACGTACGGCGGCCAAGAGCGCCGCAGGGGCAGGTTGTCCGGCTTGAGCTTGATCTGCAGGTCCTGCCCGGGGCGCACCTCGACCTTCGACGTCCATGGGAAGCGATCCTCGGACTCGACACGGACGTTGTGCTTGCCCGCGAGCAGCGTGCCCGAGATGAGCGGCGTGATGCCCTGGTAGGCATTGTCGATAGACACGCGCGCGCCGACCGGCTCGGTCTCGACCTGAATCTTGCCGGGCTCGACGCGCGGCTTGAAGAGCTCGTCGCTCGCCTCCTGCACGGCGCGCAGGAGATCCTCGACGCCGCCCTCGACGAGGCGGAAAACCCGAGCCTCGACGCGGCCGCTCTCGACGTTGTTGAGGTTGAGGCTGAACAGGTATTGCTTGCCGCGCGTGCCGATGTTGCCGGCGACGATGCGACGAACGCCCAGCGTGACCGCGGCGCGGCCGAGGCAGGAGATGTCGTCGAGGCAGGCCTGCGCACGCTGGTCATTCGAGACGCCCAGGCGCGCGCGGAACTCTTCCTTGCCCGTGATCTCGGTGCCGCCGCGGCGGGCGACGTTCGCGATGATGACCTCGGTGATGTTGTCGGCGAGCTCGTTGTCCTTGTCGGCCGAACCGAGCACCAGCACGGCGAGCTTCTCCCCAGCGAACGCCGCGCGCGGCGCGAGCGCGCCCGCGCTCGCGAGCCCGACGGCCAGAGCGAATCCGAGACGGCGCGTCGTCATGGCGTCCCTCCGCAGACCTTCGGGGGCGCGTTCGGGATCGATTCGGTGGGCGCCCCGCATTTCTTGGACTTGCACTGTTTTGCGTCGTCGCAGGCCGTACCGTCGTCGGCGAGCGGCACGCAGAAGGGCAGGTTGGCGCCGCCGCAGGTGCCGTCGCCGCCCGTCCACCGGTTGCCCTGGCAGTCGGCGTCTTGCGCGCAGACGACCGTGCAGAAGCCCGGAACGGGCCCGTCCTTGTTCGTGAGGTCCGCACCGACGCAGTTCAGCTCCGGCACCGAGCACTGCGACTTGTCGAAGCACGGAAACCCGAAGCCGCCGGGAAAGCACGACCAGCCCGCGTTCGCGTTCGCCGGGTCCTTGGGATCGATGAACGGAAGGCAGGTGTGACCGATACCGCCGCGCGCGGGGCACGACGCCGGCCCCTGCGTCGGATCGCACGGACGGAGGCAGGTCGTGGGCGCCGTCAGCGGCGCGCCCGGCGCGCGACGACACTTCGTCCCCGGGTCACGCACACCACAGTCGCTGTCCTGTTTGCACAGGGTTCCCGTGTAGGCATCGGGCGTGATGCAGCGGTGGTCCTCGGAGCACACGAAATGCCCCTGGACGCTGTCGAACTTCGTGCAGTCCTCGTCGCGATCGCAGGGCGCCGTGCACAGCGTGAGCGCCGAGGTCGGGTCGCCATCGCTGAGGCACTTGCCGACCAGGCAGTCGATGTCGTGCTGGCACACGAAGCCGAGCAGGCCGGGGATGCAGACGGGAGGGTTCGCGGGGCCCGAGACCGTCGACAGGCAGAAGTGGTTCGGCGGACAGCGTCCGAGGGAGTCGCAGTTCGGGACGCACACGTCGACGGGGTGCGCCTCGGGCGGGATGACCTTCGTGAGGCACGTCTCGCCGGGCGAGCAGGAGGCGCCGTTCTTGTCGCAGCCCTCTTGCATACAGTACAGGTGGTCCGACTTGAACGTCGGGTCCACGTCCGCGGGCGGGATCTTCGTGTACAGCTCGCGCAAGAAGGTCGCGGCGCAGGTCGAGCGCACCGGATCGCGGCAGTCTGTGTTGACGCTGCACGGGTTCATCGTGAGACAGACCCCTTCGTCGGGGATCCCTTCGACGCTGATGACGTTGGTGCGCAGACACCCGAGATCCGAGCGCTCGCAGGCGGGCGCCTCGGCCGAATCCGTGGACGGGTTGCAGGGCTTGATCTTGGCGTTGCCCTGGACGCACTCGCCGTCGGGCAGCGTCATCGGCTCGTCGCCGCAGTAGGGCGTGCAGAAGTCGACGCCGCCGATCTGGCGCGCGGCGAAGCAGGTCATCTCCGCGCCGCTCGAATCAGTGCCACATAACGGATCGGGCGACGTCGTGTCGCAGTGAAAAATGCGATCCTCGAACGCGTTCTTGTCGACGCGGCACGCGCCCAAGCTCATCGCCAGCAGGACGGCGGTGGCGAGCGGAGGGAGGCGGTGCGAGAAGAGGCGCGAGAAGAGGTGGTGGGAGGGCAGAGCGAAGTGGGTCCGGCGGGCGGGTGAGATCACTTGAGCATGCTCTTTATGAAAGGGGCGTCCGAGGCGGAGGGGGAGAGCTCGAGGTACTTCTTGTAGTTCTCTTTGGCGTCAGCCGAACGGCCGGCGCGCATGTAGCACTTGCCGAGAAACTTGTAGGTCAGGGGTTGCTTGGCACCCATGCGCTTGGCCTCCTCGCCGCGCGCGCAGGCCTCCGCGACCTCGCCTTGACCGAGCAGCCGTTCGCCCTCGGCCAGCACCTCGCGCGGGCCGCGCATCACCGGCGCCGTCTCGGGCGCCGGGCCCGACGACACGGACGCCGACGCGGCGGGCACCCGGACGGCGGTCGCCGCGGGAGGTTCTTCGGGCGCGGCGGGCGGCGCGACGCCCGGGGCGGCGTGCACGGCGTGCTCGACGGGGTGTCCCCCGCCCGCGGACGGCCTGTGGTGGCTCCGCTCGCGCGTCGCCGCTGCATGATGAGGAGGGGCCACGACGGGCGCCGCGAGCTCTTCGACGGGGGCGGGCGCCTCGGCGGGCGGCGGCGCAACGGCGGCGGGAGGCAGCTTCGGCTCCGTGGGCTCGGGCGTCGCCGCCGGCACGGGGGCCGCGCCGCGCGCCGCAGCCGGCATCGACAGAACGGGCGGCGACACGACCGAGGCTTGCGTGGTGGGCATCGACGCCGAGGTCGGACCGCGCGTCGCCATGAACGCCGCCGCGCCGCCCGCGGCGAGGATGAGCGCGCCGACGAGCAGAGCCGGGGCCGCCTTGGACGGACCCTTCGTCGTGAGGTCGGCCGTAGAGCCAAAGCGTTGCGCCGGCGTCGTGGGTGGAATCAGCGCCGTCGGCGGGGGCGTCACGGCGCCGAACGCCGGCGTCGTCGGCGCGGCGGACGACAAGCTCGGCGGCACGGGCGTGTACTGACCTTGCGTTGCGCTCACGACGGCCTCGAGCGCGGCGCGGAAGGCGATCGCCGTCGGATAGCGCGCCTCGCGGCTCTTCTCCATGCCGCGCAGGATGACTTCGTCGATCGACTTCGGGATCGGAAGGTCGGGGCGCCGTCGGCTCGGCGCCATCGGCACCTCGGCGAGGTGGCGGCTCACGATTCCCATCGGCGAATCGGCCTTGTAGGGAATGTCGCCCGTGATGAGCTGATAGAGGATGATCGCCGCCGAGTAGAGATCGGCGCGGCCATCGAGCGGTTCGGCGCGCGCCTGCTCGGGCGACATGTACTCGGGCGTGCCGCACACGAGGCCCTGAATCGTCAGCATCTGCTGGCGGTCTTCGTCCTGATCTTTTCCGTCGGGCGTCGTCGCCTTCGCGATGCCGAAATCGCAGACCTTGACGAAGTCCTGCTCGCCGCGACGCTCGATGAGCATGATGTTGCTCGGCTTGAGATCGCGGTGGATGACGCCCTGGGCGTGCGCCTCGTCGAGCGCCGACATGACCTGAGTCATGATGCGGACGACGCGCGGCAACGGCAGCGGGAAGTCGTCGCGGATCACCTGCGCGAGATCGCGGCCGGAGAGCAGCTCCATCGCGATGTAGAGCGTTCCATCGGCGTCTTGCCCCGAGTCGATGATCTGGATCGAATTGGGGTGATTGAGGCGCGATGCACTCTTGGCTTCACGCTTGAAGCGACCCACGAGCTTGTCGTCGCTCATGAGGTGCGGGTGCAGCACCTTCACGGCGACGGCCTTCCCGAGAGAAAGCTGCTCCGCCTTGTAGACGTTCCCCATCGCCCCCTGACCGATCAACCGCTCGACGCGGAAGTTGCCAGCGATGAGGCGACCGGGAAGAGAGTCGAGGCTATCGAGAGAAGGGTCTTGTTCCTGGGGAGGGCTCATGGGTCTCGACCACGCGCCGCGCGATGATACTCCGAATTCGGAATATGCGCGCGTCGCAGGATCGACGTCCGCACGTCTCTTCACGCCTTAGAAAACGTTGGGCGCTTTACTTGTTCCCGACGTGCGTCGAACTGGATTTGCGAAAGTGCGTACGGTCAATCGCCGAGGCAGATCCCGAGATCGCGCGCGGTCTGGACCGTGTCCGAGTCGAGCGGGACCGTCTTCATGACGGAGATGGCATCCTCGATTTTCACGGGAACCATGTGCGGCGGCTGGTAGGCGACGATGTGGCCGAAGTTGCCTTGCTCGACCATGCGGACGGCGGCGGCGCCGAAGCGGAGGGCGAGGAGTCGGTCGCGGTGGGTGGGGCTCCCACCTCGTTGCAGGTGGCCGAGAACGAGAGACCGCATCTCGAAGCCCGTGCGCGCTTGCAGCTCCTGGCCGACCTTCTCGGCGACGCCCCCGAGGCGCACCTCGCGACCGAGCTCCTGGCCGATCGTGCTGATCGTGCCTTCCTTCGGCATCGCGCCCTCGGCGACGACGACGACGCAGTAGCGACGGCCGCCGGCGTAGCGCGCCTTGATGCGCGCGACGACCTTCTCGACGTCGTACGGGATTTCGGGGAGCAGGATGACGTGCGCGTTGCCGGCGACACCGGCGTGCATCGCGATCCAGCCTGCGTAGCGGCCCATGACCTCGACGACCATGATGCGCTCGTGCGATTCGGCCGTGCTGTGCAGGCGATCGATCGCCTCGGTCGCGACGGTGACGGCCGTGTCGAAGCCGAAGGTCGCCTGCGTGTGCGACAGATCGTTGTCGATCGTCTTCGGGACGCCGACGATCTGCATTCCCTTGGCGATGAATTGATTGGCGATGCGGAACGCGCCGTCGCCACCGATCGCGATGAGGGCGTCGGCCTTGACGTCGCGGTAGCGCTGCATGATCTGATCGGAGATGTCCATCGTGACCTGCTTGCCGTCGCGGGTGACGATGAACTCGAACGGGTGGCCCTTGTTGACGGTGCCGAGGATCGTGCCGCCGAGGTGGGCGATGCCGCGGACCCTGTCGCGGGTGAGGTCGACGAGGCCCGTTCCGGACGGCTCGAGCAGGCCGTGATAGCCACGCTTGATCCCCGTGACCTTCCAGCCGCGGCGGAGGCCCGAAAGAGTGACGGCGCGGATGACGGCATTGAGGCCCGGCGCGTCGCCCCCGCCTGTGTTCACGAGGATGTGCATCGTCGTCTGGAATATCGTGGCTGGTCGCTTCCTGCAACTCCGTTCGCGTCGGCGCGTGCCGGCTGTTGACAATTCGGAAACGTCGCGCGGGTTTCGTTCGCGCGTTGCCGCGCGTTCGTCGAGCTCCGCGCCCGCTAGCTGGGCGGCTGGGACGAACGGCGCGGCAGCTCGACGACGTAGCCGCGCGACGCCGCGGGGCGCCGCTCGGGGGCCTCGGCGAGGCGACCGCCGGCGGCGTTCGCGAGCTCGCGCACGAGGTGTGGCTCGAGGCTCGTCGCCAAGAGGGTCGTGGAGCCTGCGTCTGGTCGCGCCACCGCGCCGAACGTCAACGTCGCGGACACGGCGTCGGCCGCCACGCCGATGACGACGAGCCGCTCGGCGTCGCGGCCGAGCAGGTCGGCGACGAGCGCCGAGACGAGGCGCCGCACGTTCGCGCGATCCCAGCGTCCCCGCAGCGGGCCTTCGGCTTCGATCTCGATGCGACAGCCGGGGACGAGCGCGTCCTCGCGGTGGCGGCGCGCGACCTCGCCGACGAGCTCGACGAGATCACAGTCGCTGCCGCCGACGTGCGGCGACGGGTCGAGGAGCTGCGCGACATCGCGCGCTTGGTCGATCGCCGTCGTGAGGCGGCGCAGGTGACGAGAGGCGGCCTCGAGGCGCTGCGGCGCAGGAGTCTCGTCGATTCCAAAGCCGAGGCCGAGCGCGTGCACCTCGCGTTTGAGCGCGAACAGCGGCTCGGCCAGATCCTCGGCGAGCGTCGAGAGGAAGCGATCGCGGGCGTGGACGGAGCGGCGCAGGTCGCTCGCGGCCGCGTCGCTCTCCGCGCGGTCGGCGTCGAGGGTCACCGCCGTCGCGATCGCGGACTCGGCCATGTCCTCGCTGCGCTGGCGGGCCCGGTGGTGCGCCCGAACCTGGTGCAGCTGCCATTCGACACGCGCGCGGCTGTCGTCGCCCAGCGCGATCTCGGGGCGCTCGTAGAAAGGATTCGCGCACGCATCGCCGCGCACGAAGGCAAACGGGTGGACCCGCAACACGTCGCGCAGGCGATCGGCGGAAAGCGCGGACGTGTGAAAGCGGCACAGGCCGATGAAGGGACGCCGTGCAAACCGCTCGTTCATGAGCGCCTCGTAGCGATGCACCTCGGGCCACACCTCGTCGGACACGGGGCGAGAGGACTCGCCCGTGGCGCGCAGCCCGAAGAACCCGTCGGCGAGGGCCGCGTCGATGTGCTCGTCGAGCATGGCGAGCGCGTCCTCGGCGTCGAAGCGTCCGCTGCGCACGTAGGTCTCGGCCTGCGTCGCGAGGACGAGCGCGCGGCGCTCGAGCGCGCGGTCGACGGGCACGCCAGCGGCCCGAAGCGAGGCGCGCAGCCGCGTCTGCTCCTCGAGCGTCCCGATGAAGAGGCACCGCTCGTGGTGCTCGAGCCCCTCGCGAATGAACGCGACGACGGTCGCCTCTCGTTCGTCGAGGGTCTCGTATGGGAAGCAGAGGTGATCGCCTGCGCGCAGGGCCCCGAAGGCAGACGACCCGAAGGGGGACGACGCGGAATTCATGCTGCGGCCGCAGGTTAGCATCGCCCCACGACAGGGGGGGGAACTTCGCCGGAGACGCGCGCACGTAGCGCCACCCTCAGCCTCGAATTTTCTGCCCCCTGGCCAATCAACGCTTGCCTCGACGCAGCAAAAGAGGCGATACGCATCTCGATGTCGTCCCCGAGCCCCCTCCAGTTGCGCATCGCGCTAGCCCACGTCGACCGCGGGCTCGACGTCGTCGAAAAGCTCATCGTCGGTCGTGACCCGCAGACACCGTCCGAGCACGTCATCCTGCGCGTCATCGCGTGGTGCTTGTTCCACTCCGAGGGGCTGCGGCTCGCGGATGGGGCCCCTCGGAGGGACGTTCCGGACCTGGCAATTCTAGGCCTCGATCTCAAGGCGCGCGTCTGGATCGCCTGCGGAGCCGCCGACGCCGAGGAGGTTCGCCGCGTGGTCGCGCACAACCGCGGCGTCGTCGTGCACGCCGTGTTCGACGAAGAGGGGCCGCGCGATCGAATGCTGCGGCAGATCGCCGGCATCAAGAAGCGGCCGCCCGGCTTCGACGAGCTGTCGATCTGGACCGTCGAGCGCGATCTCATCGAAAAGCTCGCGGGGATCCCCGAGCTGCGACAGCGTTGGGCCGTCACGGTCGTCGCCGACCACATCTACGTCGACGCCGACGGCACGCGCGTCGACAGCGCCGTCACGCGGCTGCACGCTCCCGCGTACGCCGGTTAGACGTAGTCGATCTCGGCGATGGTCAGCTCGCGCGTGCCGGCGTGCCACGTGATGCTGACGGTGTCGCCGAGCGCTTTTCCGATGAGCGCGCGGCCCACGGGCGATCGCCACGAGATGTCGCCCGTCGCCACCGTCTCGTCGGCGCCGACGATGCGATAGGTGACGCTGCCGCCGTCTTCGTTCTCGACCTTGACGGTCGCGCCGAAGAAGACGCGGTCGCGGCGCTTCTGCTCGCGCGGATCGACGACGACGGCGATGTCGAGGCGCTTCGCGAGGAAGCGGAGCCGGCGATCGATCTCGCGCAGCTGCTTCTTGCGATAGATGTACTCGGCGTTCTCGGAGCGATCGCCCTCGGCGGCGGCGTCGGCGAGCGCGCCCACGACCTCGGGCCGCTTCTTGCTGCGCAGGAAATCGAACTCTTCGGTCATGCGGCGGTGTCCGGCCGGCGTGATGTAGTTCTTCTCGACGGGGCGGGGCGCGCCTTCGGCGTCGGCGTCGGCATCGGCGTCCGCCTCGGGGCCTTCGCCCGCGGACGCTTCAGCGCGAACGGCCTCGCGCGGCGCTCCGGCCGTTCTAGACGTCCGGACGCGGGTCTTCGGGAGCGAACGCCTCATGCGGGACGAGGGTAGCCGAACTGAACGTTCTGCTATAGGTTCCCCGTCGACCATGACGGCGAAAAAACGCATCGCGGTCCTCACGAGCGGCGGCGATGCACCGGGCATGAACGCGGCGATTCGCGGCGTCGTGCGCATGGGCATCGGCCTCGGCTGGGACGTCTTCGGGGTGCGCAACGGCTACGCGGGGCTCGTCGAGGGCGGCGACCTCATCACGCCGCTCGGCGCGCGCGACGTCGGCGGCATCCTCGGCCGCGGCGGCACCTTCCTCGGCAGCGCCCGGCTCACGGCGTTCGTGAACGCCGAGGTGCGCGAGCAGGCGCTGCGCAACCTTCAGATTCGCGGCATCGAGGGCCTCGTCGTCATCGGCGGCAACGGCAGCCAGGCGGGCGCGCTCGCGCTGTCGAAGATGGGCCTCGCCGTCGTGGGCGTCGCCTCGACCATCGACAACGATCTCGCGGGCAGCGACATCACGATCGGCGTCGACACCGCGCTCAACATCGCGCTCGAGGCGATCGATCGGCTGCGCGTGACGGCGTCGTCGCACCGCCGCGCGTTCCTGCTCGAGGTCATGGGCCGCAAGTGCGGTTACCTGGCGCTCATGGCCGGCATCGCAGGCGGCGCCGAGACCGTCGTCATCCCGGAGGCGGACGTCGACCCCGAGGTCATCGCCGAGGAGCTGCAGGCGGCGCACGAGCGCGGCAAGGCGCACGCGCTCGTCGTCGTCGCCGAAGGTGCCAAGTACAACGCCGCCGCGCTGGCCAAGCACTTCGAGCAGAACCGCGGGCGCCTCGGCTTCGACCTGCGCGTGACGACGTTGGGCCACGTGCAGCGCGGCGGTCAGCCCGGCGCGTTCGACCGCCTGCTCGCGACGCGGCTCTCGGTCGGCGCCATCGAGCACCTGTCGCGCGGTCAGCACGGCTGCCTCATCGGCTTGCTGCACGGCGAGGTCGCGGCGACGCCGCTCGCGGACATCGTCGGCGTCCCGAAGAAGATCGACCTCGAGCTGCTCAACATGCAGAAGGTCCTCGCCAAGTGAGCGCCGAGACAGCTTCAGGCCCGCCAGGCTTCTTCGACAGGTTCACGGAGCGCCAAATGGCGTTCGGCGTGATCCTCTTCGGACTGCTGCTGTACATCCCGCTCGCCGGCACCTACGGCCTGTGGGATCCGTGGGAGACGCACTACTCGGAAGTCGCGCGCCAAATGACGAAGCGCGGGGACTTCATCAGCCTGTGGTGGCCGGGCTCCCCCCGCGACGTCGACGTGTTCTGGTCGAAGCCGGTGCTGTCGTTCTGGATCATGAGCATCGGCATGCACATCGCGCGCATCGGCTTGCCGGGCGGCGATCCGGGCGAGATGGCGCTCTCGACGCGCGCCGAGTGGGCCGTGCGCACGCCGTTCTGCCTCATGGGCGTGCTCGGCATCTACGCCGTCTACCTCGTGACCTCGCGCTTCGTGAGCCGGCGCGCGGGCGTGCTCGCGGCTGTCGTATTGGCGACGGCGCCCATGTTCAGCCTCGTCGCGCGCCAGGCGATGACGGACATGGCGTTCGTCGGGCCCATGGCGATGGCGTTGGCTCTCGGCGCGCTCGCGCTCTTTGACGACCGCGACGAGCTGTTGCCTCGGCGAGGAACGGGGTGGCGCAGCTGGCCCGATCACGGCCTGTTTTACGGGACGCTCGTGCTCTTCGCCGTCACGGTGATCCCGCAGCTCGCCATCGACTCGTATCAACTGAAGATCGAGATGCCGTGGGGCGAGCGCACGCTCAAGATGTACGGCGCCGTCGCGATGATCCCGTACTACGTCGGCTTCGTCGCCTTCGTCTTCCTCGCGGCGCGCACGCGCTACAAGGCGCCGCTGTACCTTTATCTCTCGGCGATCCTGTGCGGCCTCGCCGTGCTCGCCAAGGGACTCGCCGGCTTGGGGCTGCCGCTCATTGTTTTCCTGGCCTATCTGGCTTTCACCTGGAACTGGCAGCGTCTGCGGCGCGCGCAGCTCTTGTACGGGGTGCTCGTGTCGCTCCTCGCGCTCGCCGTCGTCGCCGTGCCGTGGCACCACGCGATGCTCATCCGGCACGGCCTGCCATTTTGGAGCGAGCTCTTCGGCGACAACCACTGGCGCCGCATGGTCATCGGGCGCCACGGCGATCGCGGCTCCTTCGAGTACTTCCTGCGCGAGCTCGGGTACGGCCTCCTGCCGTGGGTCGCCGTCGCCCCGGCGGCGCTCGGCTGGTCCGTCATGCGGGGGCGCGCGACGCAACAGACGGACGTCACGCCGGGGGTGGGTTCTTCGGCGGACGTTCGCCGGCAGGGGATCATCTGGCTGGGCGCGATCTGGTTCGTGTCGTCCTACGCCCTCGTCTCGCTCTCGATGACGAAGTTCCACCACTACGTGCTGCCGGCGATCCCGGGGCTCGCCATCGTGATCGGCTGCTACCTCGACGATCTCATGCGGCGCGGGACGACCCGCGCGGCGGCGGCGACGGCGCTCGTCGGCATCCCGCTGCTGCTCATCATCGTCGTCGATCTCGTCGCCGAGAAGAACTCGTCGCAGCACTTCTTGTGGCTGTTCTCGTACGACTACGTGCACAGCCCGCACGGCCGCCCGTGGCCCGAGAAGCTCGACTTCAGCGGCACGATCATGCTCTTCGGCGCCGCGTTCGGCGTGCTGACGATCGCGCTCGTGTCGACGGGCTTGCGGCGCTTCGCCCTCGTGGGGTTGAGCGCCGCCGCCGTCTTCTTCACGTACTTCCTGCTCGACGGCTACATGCGCGACGTCGCGCCGTACTGGTCGCAAAAGGGACCGATCGCCGTCTACTACAAGAACCGCCGCTCGCCCGAAGAGCGGCTCATCGCCTACCAGATGTATTGGCGCGGCGAGACCTTTTATACGAAGAACGAGATCTACGAAGGGCCGCAGGAAGACCGCACGGTCTTCGACCAAGAGTCAGCGGACGAGAAGCTCAAGGAGTGGCTCGGGCACCACGGCGGGCACCGGCACTTCTTCCTCTTCGAGCGCGGCCAGCAAGCCCACCTGCAGCAGATGCTGCCGCTCGAGTCGCAGAAGACGTTCAAGGTCATCGACGACACGAACAACAAGTTCTCGGTGGCTCAAGCAGACCTGTGATGGCGCAGCCGGGGGCCATCGACGCGCGCCGCGCTCGCTTCGTCGAGCACGGCGGCACGCTCCCCCCCGTCGGTGCTGAAGCGCGCGCGCTGCTCGAGGCGATCCTCGCCAGCGGCGATCACCTGCCCGAGTTGCTCCTCGGTGAGACGTCGGCGCGCGCCGACGCGCTGACGGCGCTCGCGGCCGATCCGTGGCTGCGCGCGCCGAAGTCGCCGGCGCTCATTGCGACCGCGATCGACGCGGCGACGGAAGGCGCGACGAGCTTCGCGGACTTCAAGCGGCGGCTGCGCCTCGCGCGCCGGTGGGAGGTGCTGCGCATGGGCGCGCGCGAGCTCGGGTGGGGCACGACGGCAGAGGTCGCGCGCGAGCTGTCTGCCTTCGCCGACGCGTGCCTCGACGCTGCCTGGCGGTGGGCCGACGCCGAGCTGCGCCGCGAGCTGGGCGCGCCCGTGAGCGACGAGGGCGAGCACCGGCCGGCCTTCGTCGTCATGGGCATGGGCAAGCTGGGCGGCGACGAGCTGAACTTCTCGTCAGACGTCGACGTTTGCTACTTCTACGCGACCGACGCCGGGCACGTCGGCGACGGCGAGGTGACGCTGCACCACTACTACGCCGAGCTCTCGCGGCGCATCACGGCGGCGCTCGAGGAGCCGACGGGCGAGGGCATCATCTTTCGCGTCGATCTGCGCCTGCGCCCGGAGAGCCGCAACGGGCCGATGTGCAACTCGCTCGCGGCGGCCGAGCGCTACTACGAGACGTTCGGTCGCACGTGGGAGCGGCAGGCGTGGCTGCGCGCGCGGCCGTGCGCGGGCGATCTCGCCCTGGGCGACGAGCTGCTCGAGATGCTCGATGCGTTCATTCATCCCCGCAACGCCGACCGGCGGATGCTCGACGACGTGCGCGCGTTGCGGGCGCAGTTCCGCGATCCGGCCGACGCGGGCGGCGGAGGGCCCGGCGACACGGGCTTCGACGTCAAGCTGGGCGCGGGGGGCATCCGCGACGTCGAGCTCGTCGTGCAGACGCTCCAGCTCCTGTACGCGGGCAAGCACCCCGACCTCCGCGAGCGCAACACGCCGCGCGCGCTGCCTCGCCTCGTCGTCGCCGGGCTGCTGACCGATCGCGAGGCGCACACGCTCGGCGACGCCTATCGATTTTGGCGACAGCTCGAGCACCGCGTGATGATCGCGACGGGCGCCCAGAGTCACCGGTTGCCCGCGGGCGACGAGGCGCGGGCCGCGTTCGGGTATGGCCTTGGCTTCGCGAGCCTCGAGGCCTTCGACGGCGCGCTCGCCCGCACGCGCGCCGCCGTGGGCGCGATCGCCGCCACGTTCGCCGACGTCGCGACGGGCCCGCTCGAGGAGGCCTCGCGCCTGCTGAACCCTCTGCTCGAGCGAGCGACGCTGGAACGGCTCGTGACAGGAGCAGGGTTTCGCGACGCCGACACGGCGGCCGACGCTCTCGAGATGTCGCGGACGCGCATGCCGCCCGCCTTCATCGCCGAGGCCGTCGCGTCGCCCGATCCCGATCGCGCGCTCGCGCACTTTCGCGATCTCGCGCTCAACGGCTCCCCGGGGCTGCTCGCTCTGCTCCGCGCGGAGCCACGCCTGCTGCGCTTGCTCGGCACGCTCTTCGGCACGAGCGATCGGCTGTCCGATCTGCTCGTGCGGCACCCCGACATGTGGGAGCCGCTCGTCGCGGGGTTGGGGGCGCGCCTGCGCACGGCCGACGAGCTGCGCGCGCTGCTCGCCGAGGAGCGCCGCCTCCGCGCCGCCGAGCCGGGCGACGAGGAGGCCGACCTGCGCGCCGTGCGGCGCTTCCAGGCGCAAGAGCTGCTCCGCATCGGTCTGCACGACGTCGCCGGGTCGCTCGACTCGACGCAGATCAGCGGGCAGCTCTCGCTCGTCGCCGAGGTGTGCCTCACGGCCGCGATCGAGATCGTGACGCCGGCGCTCACGAAGCGACACGGCACGCCGCGCACGGGCCTCACGGTGCTCGCGCTCGGCAGCTTCGGCGCGCACGAGATGCGCTACGGGTCGGACCTCGATCTCGTCTTCCTCTACGGCGAAGACGGCGAGAGCACGACGGGAGTCGATCACCGCGAGTGGTTCGCGCGCGCGTCCCAGCGCCTGATCCGCGCGCTCGAGGTCATGCTCGAGGAGGGGCGCCTGTACCACGTCGACACGGGTCTGCGGCCCTCGGGGGCGCAGGGGCTGCTCGTGACGTCGACGGGTGCGTTCGCGCGCTACCACGAGCGCGACGCGGCGGCGTGGGAGCGCGTCGCGCTGCTGCGCGCGCGCGTCGTCTATTCGAACGAGCCGCCGCCGAGGCGCGCCGAGATCGAGGCGCAGCTCGCGGCGATCGCCTTCGACCGCCCGTTCGACGAACCGCACTTCCGCGGCGAGCTCCGGACGATGCGCGCGCGCGTCGAGCGCGAGCGGGGCCGCGGCCCTCTGCCCGAGGGCACGCGCCACATCCGCTTCGATCCGGGCGGCCTGATGGACGTCGAGTTCATGGTCGCCCTCGGCCAGCTTCGGCACGCCAAGGACCCGGGCGTCCGCACGACCGAGCCCGGCGCCGTCGTCGAGCGCCTCGTCGCGCTCGGTTGGCCCCCGACGTTGCGCGGAGACTTCGCGTGGCTGCGCCGCATCGTCATGCGCCTGCGGTTGCTGCAAGACCGCCCGCAGGACGTCGTGAGCCCACGCGACGTCGCGCCCCTCGCCCGCACCCTCGATCTGCAGCCCGAGACGCTCCAGCGGCTGCTCACTGACGTCATGGCCCGCGTCCGCGCGACCTTCGACGACGTCTTCGGCGCCTGAGGTCGGCGTCCCTCGCGGGAACAGCGCCCCATCAAGATTGGCGGCGTCCCTCGCACGGATGGTGCCCCATCAGGATCGCCGGTGCGTTCCTCGCCGGAACATCGCCCAATCAAGATCGACGGCTCTGCCCGCCTCGATGATGCCACTCACGATCCCTGGCCTCTATGGGCTCAAACTGGGCCCGATAGGGACGAGGACGTCGCCTGCCTGAACCTTGCCCACTCAAGATGGGTCACAAGGGGCCACATCACGCTACCCGATACGGGCCCGCCGAGTCAGCCGCCGCTCTCGGACACGGTCGCCAGCCACCGCTCCC
>JBBQJG010000029.1:0-28913 GCA_038325725.1 Polyangia bacterium
CCCGCTGGTGCGACGATTGAACCGGAGGTGGAGCGGCCCCGTCTCGACGGGGGCGCGGCGGTGGGTCGTGGCGGTCGGCGCGGGTCGGGCGCACGCCGACACGGTCGTCCAAGTGCCGCTCGGGACCGTGATGGACCGGCGCTCGGTGACGGTGCTCCAGGGCACGACGCTCGTCGTTTTCAATCTGGCGATCGACGGCGGAAACGGGGACACGGGCAACGGCGCTCAAAACGGCTTCGCGACTCAGGCCGTCGCCAAGCTCAAGTCGCCCGCCAATGTCGCGAACGCGCTCCCCGACGACGGTCACTTCCCGGGCAACGCGCGCCACCCCGACGTCGTGCTCAACTACGCGAACGACGCCGACCCGGCGTCGGGGCAATGCCGCCTGGTCCCGCCCACGGCAGGCAGCTTCACCTTCCCGATGCCGGCCGCGACGTACTCGAAGGTCTTCCTGTTTTTCCACGGCGCCAACAGCGGAACGAAGGTGACGCTCACGTTGACGTACTCGGACGCGACGACGCAGGTGGCGACCGTGATGATCCCCGACTTCTTCAACGACCCCACCGATCCGATGGTCTTCAACCTGGCGCCGAACCTCGCCAAGTGGACCAAGACCGCGACGATCGCCGAGGCCAATCACCACAACATCTTCGGCGCCGAGGTCGACCCGATGGCGGGGAAGACGCTGACGATGATCAAGGTCGAGCGCGGCGCCACCGGCTACTTGGTGTTCTGGGGCGCGACGGGCATCGCCACGAGCGCGGTCATGGGCGTCGACGGCGGCGCGACGGACGCGGGCGGGACGGCGGGCGCCGGGCCCGCGGATGCGGGCGGGGCGGGCGCGACGGGCACGGCCGGCGCCGCGGGTACCGGCGCCGCGGGCACGTCCGGCGGCGCGGGGGCGGCAGGCGGCACGACGGGACAAGCGGGCACGACCGGCGGTGCCGGCGCCACGGGCGCGGGCGGGAGCACGACAGGCGCCGCGGGCACGACGGGCGCCGCCGGCACGACGGGCGCCGCGGGCAGCGCCGGCGCGACCGGCGCGGGCGGAGCCCACGGAACGACCTCGAGCGGCTCTGGCTGCGGCTGTCGCTTGAGCCCGGCCGACCGCCAGCTTCCTGGCGCCTCATGGATCGTGCTCGGCCTCGTGGGCGCTTGGACGCTGGGCCGCCGGCGCCGCCGCTGAAAGACAACGCCTGATTCGTCGGCAGCGGGCTTGACCTTTGCCGCGCCCGGCCCAAGCATGGCGTCCGAGCACACTCGCTCACCTTGGGGGGGAGGTCGTGAGTCGTGAGTCGTCCTGCGCGACAAGGCTACGCTGCGGGGTCACGCTCTTCGGGCGCCGCGTATACGATTCAGGCCGCCCTTTATGAGAGCGGCACGACGGGCGTGTATCGCGCGACCCGCGTCGTCGATCTCAAGCCCGTCATCTTGAAGGTGCTCACGCGGAAGCCGCCGCGGACGCACGAGCTCGAGCGCCTCAAGCGCGAGTACGAGATCGGCGCCAGCTCGAACGCCCGCGCCGTCGTCAGGCCCATCGCGCTCGAGAACATCGACGGGATGCCGACGCTCGTCCTCGAGGACTTCGGGGGCGAGTCGCTCGATCGCGTCGTCGGCGCGCCGATGGACGTGCCGCGGTTCTTGCGCCTCGGCGTCGCGATCACGGGCGCGCTCGCCGACCTGCATCGGCACGGCATCGTGCACCGAGACATCAAGCCCGCGAACCTCCTCGTTCGCGAGGCGAGCGGCGACGGCGCCTGCGAGGTCAAGATCGCCGACCTCGGGATCGCCTCGGCGCCGGGCCACGAGCACGAAGCGACGCAGGCCGCGGCGGGCGCGTCGATTCAGGCCGCGCAGCCGCTGATTCAGGCCGCGCCGCTGGTCGAAGGCTCGCTGCCCTACATCTCGCCTGAACAGACGGGGCGCATGAATCGCACCATCGACGAGCGCAGCGATCTGTATTCGCTCGGCGTGACCTTGTACGAGCTCGCGAGCGGGCAGCTTCCTTTCAACGCCACCGATCCGCTCGAGTGGATCCACTCCCACCTCGCGCGCGAGCCAGCGCCGCTGGCGCGGGTCGCGCCGCAGGTGCCCGCGACGTTGTCGTCGATCGTCGGCAAGCTCCTCGCGAAGCGCCCCGAGGATCGCTATCAGACGGCGGCCGGCCTGCTGCACGACCTCACGGCGAGCCAAGCCGCCTTCGCCCGCACGGGAACGATCGCGCCTTTTGATCTAGGCAGCCGGGACGCGACGGACACCTTTCAGATTCCGCACAAGCTCTACGGGCGGCAGCAGCAGACGGCGCTGCTGCACGCGGCGTTCGAGCGCGTCGCCAGCACGGGAGAGGCCGCGCTCGTGCTCGTGTCGGGGTACTCGGGCATCGGCAAATCGTCGCTCGTGCTCGAGCTCGAGACGCCGAGCGCGAAGAGCGGGGGCGCCTTCCTCGCGGGCAAGTTCGATCAGGTCCAGCGCGACATCCCTTACTCGACGATCGTGCGCGCCTTTCGCGACCACGTCGTGACCATCCTCGCCGACACCGACGAGGCCGTCGCGATCTTCCGCGACCGCCTCGACGCCGCGCTCGGATCCAACGCCGATCTCATCGCGCAGATGTTCCCCGAGGTCGAGCGGCTCCTCGGTCCGCGGCCGCCCGTCCCCGGCCTGCCGCGCAGCGAAGAGGAGACCCGCTTTCATCACGTGTTTCGTCAGTTCCTGTCGGTCTTCACCGACGGTGCCGGAGAGGGCCGCACGCTCGTGCTCTTCCTCGATGACTTGCAGTGGGCCGACTCGGCGAGCCTGCGGCTGCTGACGCGCGTCCTCGCGCACCCGGACACGCACAACGTCCTCACGATCGGCGCCTACCGCGACAACGAGGTCTTCGCGTCGCACCCGCTCGTCCTCGCGCTCGAGGAGCTGCGCCAGCTGGGCACGACGGCGACGAACGTCGTCCTGCAACCGCTGTCCGTCGACGACACGGCGGCGCTCGTGGGCGACGCCGTGCACGCCGACGCCGAGACGGCGCGGCCGCTCGCCGCGCTCGTTCATGCCAAGACGGCCGGCAACCCGTTCTTCGTGATCCAGTTCCTGACGGCGCTGCACGACGAGGGGCTCATCGTCGCCATGCCGCCGGGCGGGCTCGTGTGGGACATCTCCGCGATCCGCGACCGCGGCTTCACCGACAACGTCGTCGACTTGATGACGCGAAAGCTCGAGCGGCTCGCCCCCGAGGTGCTCGAGCTCCTCAAGCTCGCCGCCTGCATCGGCAACACGATCGACGTGTCGGCCCTGTCGGTCGTGCGGGGGCGGCGGACCGACACGGACGCGCTCCTGCTGATCGCCGTCGCCGAGGGCATGGTCGTCCGCCGCAAAGCCGCCTACCGGTTTCTACACGATCGCGTCCAGCAGGCCGCGTACGCGCTCATCCCCGAGGAGGGGCGCGCCGACGCGCACCTGCGCATCGGTCGGCTCTTGTTCGCGAGCCGGCGCGATGACCGTGACGATGAAGAAGGCGCCTCGATCTTCGACATCGCGAACCACCTGAACCTGGGCGCGCACCTCATGACGGACGTGGGCGAGCGCGGCGATCTCGCGACGCTCAACCTCGCGGCCGGACGCAAGGCCAAGGCGTCGACGGCGTACGGCGCCGCGATCCGCTACTTCGAAGCCGGGCGCGCGCTCCTGCCGCCCGCGGCGTGGACGTCGCAGTACCCGCTCACCTACGGGCTGCACTTCGAGCACGCCGACTGTCTTTACTTGCGGGGGCAGTTCGACGAGGCCGAGGCCCAGTTCGACACGATCGTCGCTCACACGGACGTCACGCTCGATCGCGCCGCCGTGTTCTGCATCGAGGTCGATCTGTTCACGTCGCAGACGAAGCTCGACAAGGCCGTCGACACGGCGGTGCGCGGGCTCGCCGAGCTCGGCGTCGAGCTGCACGCCCACCCGACGAACGACGAGATGGCGCGCACGGCGGCGCGCGTGTGGAAGAGCCTCGAAGGCCATTCGATGGATGACCTCCTCGAGCTGCCGCGCCTCACGGACCCGCACATGCGCGCGGCGCTGGGCATCCTCGCCGTGCTGTTCGGACCGTCGCACAGCGTCGACCCGAATCTCCCCTTTGTCGCCTACGCGAACATGGTCGAGATCAGCCTGCGCCACGGCAACACGGACGCGTCGGCGATCGGCTACGCGTACTTCGGCATGGCGCTGGGCCCGAAGTTCGGGCGCTACCGAGAAGGCTTCGCGTTCGGCAAGCTCGGCTACGACCTCGCCGAGAAGCACGGCTTCCACGCCTACAAGTCCAAGCTCGCGCTCATCTTCGGCGACTGCATCGGCCCGTGGTCGAAGCCGCTCCTCACGGCGCTCGAGTACCTCGACGTCGCCTTCCGCACGTCGGTCGAGACGGGCGACCTGACCTTCGCCTGCTACTGCTGCAACCACATCGTCTTCGATCGCCTGCTGCTCGGCGAATCGCTCGGCGAGGTCCACCGCGAGTCGCTGCGGCGGTACGAGTTCGCGCGCAAGGCGAACTTCGACGCCTCTTGTCGCATCATCCAGGACATTCAGCTTTATGTCCTCGCGCTGCGGGGCATGGGCGCCGCCGACGCGCTCCGCGACCAGGGCCGCATCGACGACAAGGTCTTCGTCGACAAGGTCTTCGTGGCCGAGATGGACGTCTACCCGTGGCCCATCATCCGCTGCTGGCACTTCATCATGCAGCTGTCGACGCGCTACTTCTTGGGCGACCACGAAGGGGCGATGGCGGCCGGCCGCGCGGCGCGCGAGCTCATCTGGACGAGCATGGCGCACCTCCAGGAGCCGGAGTTCTGGTACTTCTTCGGCCTCACGCTCGCGGCGGATGTCACCAAGCTCGACGCGGCGCAGGCGAGCGAGCGCGCGCTCTCTCTCGAGCAGCTCCGCGAGCACGAGCGGAAGCTCGGCGCGTGGTCGGCCGAGTGTCCCGAGAACTTCGAGGCGAAGTGGGCGCTCGTCGCCGCGGAGCTCGCCCGCGTCGAGGGCCGCGTCGAGGACGCGATGTCACTCTACGAGCAGGCCATCCGCGCGGCCAAGGCGTCGGGGTTCGTGCAGAACGAAGCGCTCGGCCTCGAGCTCGCGGGCGACTTCTACCGCGCGCGCGGCCTCGAGCTCGTCGCCGACACGTACCTGCGGGCGGCCCGCGCGGCGTACACGCGGTGGGGCGCCTTCGGGAAGGTCGCCGAGCTCGATCGCCGACACGTGCACCTCGCCCAACAGCTCGAGGAGCGCCTCGACGACGAAAACAAGCCCGGCGCCATGGGCACGCTGGCGCTCCGCGCCGAGTGGCTCGACCTCGCGTCAGTCGTCAAAGCGTCGCAGTCGATCTCGAGCGAAGTGTCGCTCGACAAGCTCGTCGGGACGTTGTTTCGCATCATCATCGAGCAAGGCGGCGCCCAGCGCGGCTACCTGCTGACGACGAGGAGCACCACGCCGGCGATCGAAATCGAAGCCGAGGCCTGGGTCGACGAGAGCGGCGTGCGCACGCGCATCCTGCCGTCGACGCCCCTCGCGTCGTCGAAGCTGCTGCCGACATCGCTCGTCGCCACCGTGCTGCGCACGGGGCGCCGCGTCCTGCTCGACGACGCCACGGCCCACAACCCTTTTTCGAAGGACGACTACATCGTTCAGGCGGCGCCCCGATCGGTGCTCTGTCTGCCCATCGTGCGGCGCGCCGAGGTCGTGGGCCTCCTTTACCTCGAGAACAACGCCCTCACCGGCGCGTTCACGTCGGATCGGATGGCGGCGCTCGAGCTCGTGACGGCGCAGGCGGCGATCTCTCTCGAGATCGCCCGGCTCGTCGACACCGAGCGGACGGCGCGCGCCGAGGCCGAAGAGGCGGGACGGCGCGCGGCGTTCCTGTCGGACGCGACGGCTCTGCTCGTCGAGTCGCTCGACCACGAGGCCCAGCTCGCACGGCTCGCGCGCCTCGCCGTTCGCTCGCTCGCCGACGTGTGCCTCATCGATCTCGTCGACGGGAACAGCGTCCGACGGGTCGCGGCGGCGCACCGGGATCCCCAGAACGAGGCCCAGCTGGCCGAGGTCTCGGCGAAGTTCCCGCCGCGGATTGTCGTGGCGGTGCCGGCGGCGCTCACGGCGTCGCAGACGCACGCGCTCGCCGCGGGCGAGGCGCTGTTCTTGCCGCTGCTGACGGGCGGCCAGTCGGTGGGTGTCATCACGTTGGCGTCGACGGACGACGCGCGCCGCTTCACCGACGGCGAGCGCGCGCTCGCGCGCGAGCTGGCGAGCCGCGCCGCGATCGCGATCGCGAATGCACGCCTGTACCGCGCGACGCAGGACGCGGTTCGCCTGCGCGACGAGTTCCTGAGCGTCGCGTCGCACGAGCTGCGAACGCCGCTGACGTCGCTGATCCTGTCGCTGCAGGCCCTCGAACGTCGACCGTGGGGCGCGCAGCCCCTCGCCTCGCTGCTCGACACGCGTCGCATCGCCCAATCGGCGCGGCAGGCGGAACGTCTCGATCGTCTCATCAGCGATCTGTTGGACGTCTCCCGGCTCGAGGCCGGGCAGCTGACATTGTCCCGCGCCGCGGTGAACCTCGGCGAGCTCGCGCGCGAGGTCGTGGCGCGCTTCGAAGAGGACGCCTCGCGCTCGGGCTGCTCCGTGTCGGTCGAGTCGTCGACGGCCGTCGTGGGGAGCTGGGACGCGTCGCGGCTCGACCAGGTGATGACGAACCTCCTCGCGAACGCCATCAAGTTCGGCGCGGGGCGGCCCATCACGATTCGCGTCGACCAGCGCGACGACGTCGCCCTGCTCGTCATCAAGGACGCGGGCATGGGCATCGCCCCCGAGCACCTCGACAAGATCTTCGATCGGTTCGAGCGCGGCGTCTCGACGGAGCACTTCGGCGGCCTGGGGCTCGGCCTGTACATTTGCCGTCGCTTCGTCGACGCGCACGGTGGAAAGATCGGCGTCGCGAGCAAGCTCGGCGACGGCTCGACCTTCTCGGTCGAGCTTCCGTTCGTCGAGCCGTCGCAAGGCTGACAGGCTGAAAGGAGCCAGCATGGATCTCGAGTTGGGGGGAAAGACGGTTCTCGTGACGGGGTCGACCGGGGGCCTCGGCCACGCGGCGGCGAAGCTCTTCGCGCGAGAGGGCGCGACGGTCATCGTGAGCGGGCGAACGCAGGCCCGCGTCGACGCGGCCCGCGCCGCGATCGAGGCGGAGGTGCCGCGCGCGCACGTCCGCGGCGTCACGGCCGACGTCGGGACGGCGGCGGGCGTCGCGACGCTCGTCGCCCAAGAGCCGATCGTCGACGTGCTCGTCAACAACGTCGGCGTCTACGCGCCGCGCAGCTTCGAAGAGATCAGCGACGCCGAGTGGATGCGCTACTTCGAGACGAACGTCATGAGCGGCATTCGTTTGTCGCGCCACTACCTCGCCGGCATGCTCGCCAAGAACTGGGGACGCATCATCTTCATCTCGAGCGAGTCCGCGATCCAGGTGCCCGCCGAGATGATCGATTACGGCATGACGAAGGCGGCGCAGCTCGCCGTGTCGCGCGGCCTCGCCGAGCGCGCGCGCGGCACGGGCATCACCGTGAACTGCATCCTGCCCGGCCCGACGCGCTCGGAGGGCCTCGACGCCTTCGTTCGCGGGCGCGCCCGCGAACGCGGCGTCCCCGAGGCCGACGCGGAGAAGGACTTCTTCGCGACGGCGCGCCCGTCCTCGCTCATCGGACGCTTCGAGACGCCCGACGAGGTCGCGAACCTCATCGTCTACACGGCGAGCAACCGCGCGAGCGGCACGACGGGCTCCGCGCTGCGCGTCGACGGCGGCATGGTCCGCAGCATCATCTGACCGCTCGGTCAATCGACGTAGAAGCGGTAGCCGAGCGAGAACCGCAGGCCCCAGTCGCCGTCGACGACGGGGTGCGCGAGCGTCCGTTGCGAGGCCGCGATGTGGCTGCATTGGTTGTTGTTCGCGCAGTCGTCGCGATACCAGTTCGCCATGATGTCGAAGTACAGCCGCTGGAAGATCGTGACGCCGACGACCGCCTCGGGTCCGTGTCGCCACAGCAGCTGGCCACTCCACGTCCGCAGGCCTTCGACAGCCCAACCACCGCCCACATGCAGCTGCACGGTCGACTGCGTCTCGCGGCTGCACCAGCGCTGGAGCTGGAGCTCGTTCGTGAGGTGCGCGGCCGCCGAGTACGTGAAGGCCAACTTCGTGTCGTCGGGCACCGTCGAGTAGTCCTGCGTCGCGTGCACGCCCGTGAGGCGCAACGCGAGATCGAGCCGCAAATCAAAAGGACGCGGCAGGTGGTCGAACGGCAACCGCCGTGCGCCGCCGAGCTCGATGCCGCGATCGCTCACGAAGCCGACGGCCGCGATCCAATTGGGCGGTCGGTACACGTACGTATAGTTGATGAGGGCCTTGCCGACGCTGCCCACGACGAAGCGGCCCATGCCGAGCGGCTGGGTGGACGTCGTGCGGTCAATAATGAGCTGCAGCTCGTCTCGGATCGCGAGGTCGACGGTGTCGGCGTCGGCCGGATCGCCGCGGTACGCGAGATCGCGATAGACATACGGCGCTTGGCCGTCGGGCGTGTCGCCCGGGGCCGTGCCGAGGGCGCCCAAGAACTTTTCTTGCTCGCCCGAGATCGTCGACGACAGCGCGGGCGGCTGCCTGTCTCGCCACGCCTTCGTGACGGCGCTCGCGTGGGCGAGCGCCTCGAGGTTGCGCCGCAGCGTCGGGTCCGGCGGCGTCAGGTTCGCGCCGACGGCCGCGCACGCGGCGGGCACGCCCTGCGGCCCCCCTGCGAGCTGGCGCGTCCGATAGGCCGTGAGGCAGGTCAGCTCGGGCGCGTCGACGAACGTCGGGCCGTCGCCCATGCCACGAATGACCTGGAACGCGAGCGACGTCTCGGCGAGGTGTTGCCACGCGTCGACCATGCCCGTGTAGAAATCGTAAACGCGGAAGTCGTTCTCCGCGAACGCGAGGAACTCCATGAGGTAGGCGCCGGCGACGGGCCCCTGGCGGGGCGGGATCTCGATGTCCTCGACGAGCGTGGGCTCGCGCTCGAGCGCGTCGAGGAGCTCGATCTCGAACGCCGTGTTGATGAAGTCGCCCGCGAACGGGATCCACGTGTCGACGAACGTCTGTCGCGGCGGCGCGCCCGCGAGCCCCGGCGCGACGTCGGCGATGACGCTCGGGACGGTGACGTCGGGATCTTGAATGATGTAATGCGTGTGCGTCTTGGGATCCTTGTGCTCGCGCGCGAGCCGCCAGCGGCGCAGCTCGACGGCGAGCCCGACGGGGCGATCGTCGAAGACGCCCCCGTCGGTGAACCAGCCGTCGTCATGATGTCCGGTGTCGTCGGCGACGAGGTTGAGCCAGCGCGGCGGGAACGCGAACGAGAAGGCCGACGACGCGCGCAGCGCCTCCGTGATCGTCTCGACGTCGTAGCTGGGCGGCCGACGCAGCAGCTTGTGCAAGAGGCCCACGCGCGGATCGTCGGCCGGCGGCTCGAGCGGGACGAGCGTCGGCGCGCCGCTGCCGTCGACGCTCAGCGTGAAGACGAGCTTTTCATTCTGTAACGGCAGCGCGAGGTTCACGCCATCGAGTGGCCGGATCTGGCGCGCGCGCAGGCGGGTCGCGAGCAGGCCGACGTCGACGACACACGGCTCCTTCCGCCACTTGCCCTGACGCCACGCCGTCTGGATCGTCTCGGCCGCTTTTCGAATCGGCTTGATCGACAGGAGGCCGTCGGGGCTCACCTCGTCCGAGGACGTCAGCTCCTTGCCGCCCACGGGGACCCAGACGTTCCAGAACAAGCTCTTGCGGGGGCTCGCCTCGAGCTCCTGGCACGCGGAGATCGCCGCGACGAAGGCGTTGATTGACCCCGACGAGGCACCCGTGACCAACCCGAGCGGCGACAGGCTCTCGGCCGGCTTCCACGTGGCGCCCGCGCGCGTGGCCGCGACCTTGTCGAGAGCCCGCAGCTCGCCGAACGCCGCGAGCAGATAGTAGAGGAAGCCGCCCTGGTAGTTGCCGAGGCTGACGGCGCCCGAGACGCTGAGCGCGAGCGGCCGCGACAGCTCCTCGTTGAGCAAGGCGATCTCGGCGGCGCTGGCGGCGCTCGCGTCGCCCCGCACCCACGCGGCGAGGTGGCTCACCGTCTGCGCGTTCCACGCCCGGTCGCGCACGACGGCGCCCTTGGGGGCATGGCGATCGGCGACCACGGCGAGGGCCGCTCTCTCATCGGCGGTCGGCGCCGTCGCGCGCGCGGCTCGACCGACGAGGAGCCCCACCACCACACCCGCGACCGACCAACGCGACCCGCGAAACAGCACGGCGGAACCGTAGGCCCGCCGCGCTTCGTCGTCAAAATTGGCGACGCTTACGCCGGCGCGCGAACGCCACCAGCGGTCTAGACGGACGGGCGCGCTACTTCTTCGCCTTCGCGTCGCCCTTCACTTCGACCGAGGCCGCGGTCATCGAGTACATGATCGTGACCTTCGCGCCGACCTTCAGGTCGCCCGTGACCTTCGTGCTCTTGTCGCGCGTGATCGTCCACTTCTCTTTGCCCTTCTGCACGGTGATCGACGTATCGGACACCTCGAGGACGGGGCCCGTGACCTGGTACGAGTGGTCGTCTGCGAACGCCGGCGACGCGAGCAGCGTCGCGCCGAGGGTCACCGTGGTGAGGAACGTGAACACCGCGCGAGAGAAGAGCTTCATCGGGGATCTCCTGGAAAGAGGAACGACAGAGGCCGCCAATCTCGCGCACTCTCGCCCCAAAGTCACGACCGCGCGGGCGAGGATCCCGGCGCGTGCCGCCGCCACACCTCCGCGAGCAGCACCGCCGTCGCCGAGGCGACGTTCAGGCTCTCGACCTGACCGCTGCCGGGGATTCGCAAGGTCACGTCGGCGGCGCGCGCGAGGGCCGGCGACAAGCCTTCATCTTCAGCGCCGAGCACGAACACGACGCGCGGCCCGAGCTCGGCGGCGTACAGCTCGGCGCCCGCGTGGCTCGAGGTCGCGCAGATTGAAAACCCCGCGCGCCGCGCCTCGGTCAGCAGCGGCACGAGGTCGGGCGCCGAGAGCACCTCGAGGAACTCGGCACCGCCCTGCGCCGTGCGGTACACGGCAGGCGGCAGGCGCCTGCTCTCGCCCTCGGCGAGCACGGCGCGCGCGCCGAAGTGCGCCGCCGTCCGCACGATCGCGCCGGTGTTGTGCGGATTGGCGACGCCCGCGAGCGCGACGACCCACGCGGGCCCGGGCGCCGCGAGGATCTCGGCGAGCGAAGGCTGCGGGCGCGTGTTCACGACGACGCAGATGCCTTCGTGGTGACGGCTCTCGGTGATCTTCTCGAGCTCCTCGGGCCCGACGACGCGATACGGCCGATGCATCTTCGCGCACGCGCTCAGCAGATCGCCGAACGGCTTCGTCAGCTCCTCCGTGAGGTACACGCGCACGATCTCGTTCGGCCGACGCTCGAAGAGCGCGCGCGCCGCGTGGCGTCCGCAAACCTTGACCTCGGGGCCGCGCGTCGACCCGCGCGGCGGATGAACGGGATTCGGCTCGCGCGCGTCGTTCTGCGCGTGCGGTCCGCGGGGCGCGGGGGAGCGCGCAGGACGCGCAGGACGCTCGGAGCCCCCGGGGCGCTCGAAGCGCGCGGGTCGCTCGGGGCGCGCGGAGCCCGCGGCGCGCTCGAAGCCAGCGCGACCCGACGGTGACGGCGCTCCGCCCGCGCGCCCGGGTCGCTGAGGGCGCGCAGAGCCCGCGGCGCGGTCGAAGCCAGCGGGGCGCTCGGGGCGCGCGTGAGGCTCCAAGCGCGCGGGGCGCTCGGAGCCCTCGGAGCGCGCAGAACGCTCGGGTCGCTCGGGTCGCTCGGATCGCGAGTCCTTTGCACCGTGGGCGTCCCGCGGACGAGGCGGCGGCGCGCGGCGCGGATCTCGTGACGCGAGCGCATCGAAAAATCCGCTCGCCCGCGGCGGGGGTGCCGACTGCGGCGCGCGCGCGTCGCGCGGCGCGGACCCGACGCGCGGGGCCGCGGGGGCCTCGGGGCGAGGATCTCGTGACGCCTGCGGCGGCCGCGGCCCCTGCGACGCGCGCTGTGGACGCGACTCGTGCGGAGGGCGCGGCGCACGATTGAAAGGCGGTTTTCCCGGTGTGCGTGGGCCCATGGGCGCGCGAGACTACCAGAGCGCGCCCGCCCGTGCGGCGAGACCGGCGTCTCTGGGTTGACTCGCCGCGCTCCTTCAGACACTTTCCGGTCGTGAAAACCGTCTTCGCCGCGCTCGCGATTCTCCTCGTCGCCGCCTCGGTCGGCTGCCACCGCGACCAGTGCGTCCCTACCTGCGAGAAGAACGCGAAGGCGCTCGGGTGCAGGCACACCGACCATTGCAAGGACCAGTGCAAGAGCCTGCTCACGAGCCCGGTCTGCCTCGAACAGATGAAGGCCTTCGAAGTCTGCTTCCTCAAGGAGCCTCCCGCACACTGGATCTGCGACGAGGAAGACATCCCCGCGCTCGGCCCCCTGTACTGCCAGCCCGAGCGCGGAAAGGTCGTCGAGTGCCTCAGCCACGTGCCGCCAGCGCCCCCGCCCTCGGTCCCGCCGACGAAGCCCTGAGCGCCTACGCGCGCACGACGCGCACGTCGCGCGCGCGCGACTCGGGCGACAGGAACGCGAGCAGCCGCAGCCCCTCCTCCTCGAGCGCCACGCGCTCCGGCGCCGCGAGCCTTCGCGTCGGCCGCAGCTCGAGCGTCACAGCCTCGCGCCGGCGCGCGACCCGCCACGTGCCGCGAACGAAGCCGTCGACGAGAAACGGGCTCAGGAACCCGTTCTCGGCGCGCATGGCCGGCAAGTCGGCGGGCGCGACGATGCGCGCGCGATCGGCGTGCGCGATGAACGCGTTGTCGTACTCCGGCACCGCCTTACGCACGCGCCCCGACAACCACTGCCGCTCGAGCAGCGCCCGATTGAGCGCGCGCACGCTCAGCACCCGAGGCGACTTCACCCTCCGAACCGTGACACCGCGCCGCCCGAGGTGAAAAGCAAAGCGCGCAAAAGAAAAACGCGCGAGGTGGCGTCAGCCAGCCCCGCGCGTCTTTGCGCGAACTATGAGTGCGTTCGATTTATTCGGGCGGGAGCGAGTCGTAGAAGTCCCAGAGGCCCTGGAGACCCTGGAGACGATAGTTCTCGAGCACGGCGCCGTCGCCGCCACTCGGACGAGTTCCATTGCCGTGGTTCACCTCGAACGCACCACACGATCGGATACTTCCCGGGCAGCCTGTATTGAAGGAGCCGAATACTTTTCGACAGGCCGATGCGAACACATAACGGGCGGCCGCCGGTCCACAGGGTATTTGGAATCGCCAACCCAAAGCCTCTGGAGGGAACAATGACCGCGCATCGCAGAGATTCGAATGACTGCACTAAGCATAAGGTGTGCACCCGGGGGCGACAGGGGGCGACAGCACGAACAACGTGGCCCATTCGATTCGATTTCAGAACGAATAGGCGACAGCTACGAAAACGAGAAAAGAGCCGCTTCGGATCTACTGAATATCCCCGGTGCCTTGGGAAATCGCTAGACTCTATTTTGATCAATCTTGAAATGAAGGCCGGCTTTCGGCAACATGAAGGTCCTCCGTTGGGGATTGGAGGAACCCATGTCTCGACACATGCACATCGGAGCACACATCACGAAAGCAGTACTTTGTGGGGCCATCGTTGGCACGCTGCTCAGTCGCGCCACGCCGGCGCACGCCTCTGAAACGAAAGATTACTGGGGTGCCTACTGCATTCCTGCCTCCGGAAACTTCGCCAACGCGGATGACACGCGCATGCAGAACACGATGGGGCAAGGCGTGCAAAATACGAGCGGAAGCGTTTCATTGAACATCACGTGTCCGATTCTAAAGACCACCAGCAACACGTCGATCACGTCCGGTGATCAAATTACTGCCGTGAGCGTAAACGTGACCGGAGGTTCATCCACAACAGTCACTTGCACTGTGCATGTTTGGGACATCAGCCTGGCATCCAACGGAAGTTTTCCGGCCAACGTGGCGTCTGATGAGTCAACTCCATTTTCAAATGCATCTTCCCCATCAAATTCGTCGGCGTCCCTATCGGTCACGAATGTCTCCGGTGCCCATGGATATTTTAGCCGCTCTGGTAGCCATCCCGAATGGTACTACGCTGAGATGACATGCACGCTGAGTCCTGGAACGACTCTGGATACGTACCACGTGACCGAAGCAGGCACCGCGCAAGCTGCCATCATCTATCCATCGTCGTGGTGCACGCCGAATTGGACTAACAATCAAAAGTACCACTCAGGTTCGAGCGGCTACATCGAGTGCGCCGATTCCTCTGTTGCCAACGACGTATTCAGTTGGTACTGCCCGATACAATCGTGGGGTGCGGTCGATTTCGCAATCGGGCCCGCGTTCAATTCTCTCAATACCGTTCAGTGCACAAATGACACGACCAGCAGTGTCCAATCCATTGGCAACAACTCAAACGAGACACCGTTTGTCGATTTTGTTTGGACCGATCAAATGGATATCGGCGTCGATTGCGTTCAAACGACCACTGCCTCGTCCCACGTGCTTACTGGTGATGGCAAGATCGTGAGCGCTCGTACACACTAAACATATTGTGTCTAGGACGTTCAGAACCTCGTCACGCTAGCAGGTTGGAAGAGCGCCATACGGCGCCAAATCAGGTGGGCGACGCGGTTTATGTACCGAAGACGGACTCGAACGTTCACGCGATCATCCCGCGCGCGTGCATGCCGAGGCCCTTCGAGCCCGCAGGCGCTTCTGCACGATCTGCAACTCGAAGGTCCTCGGCACCTCTATCCCATTTCGGCCGGCATCCGCCAAGGAGTCGGCGAAGGCGCCGCGGGCTCTGCGCGAAGGCGCGAGGAAATCGCGACGCGAGTCCGGCGCCGAGTTCGACCGTCCCGTGAAACGAGCGCTCGCTCCGCTGCGGCCAACGCCGCGAGATCGATCTTCGCGAGTCGGGCGTTGTGCGGGCTGGCGACCGCTGAGTCTGCGCTCTGGCACAACCTGGAGCACGGGCCCCAGAGCATCCTCCCCGCGAAAATCTTCGAGCCGCGACCATATCGCCACGTAGGGCGGCATCGTGTCTGCGCCTGCAACCCAAGAGATGCTCGACCGCGGCCGGCACCGTCTTGCGCACGCGTCCCGACAACCACTGCCGCTCGAGCAGCGCCCGATTGAGCGCGCGCACGCTCTGCACCCGAGGCGACTTCACGCTTCGAACGGTGACACCGCACCGCCCGCGGTGAAAAGAAAAACGCGCGAGGCGGCGTCAGCCAACCCCGCGCGTCTTTGCGCGAACTATGAGTGTGTTCGATTTATTCGGGCGGGAGCGAGTCGTAGAAGTCCCAGAGGCCCTGGAGCCGGTAGCTCTCGAGCACGGCGCCGTCGCCGCCCGTGGGGTGCGGTCCGTTGCCGTGGTTGACGTCGAGCGGGCACCACACGACCGGATACTTCGCGGGGCAGCCCGTGTACATCTGGCACTTCGGGTACTTCGCGTTCCACATCGCGTGCGGCGCGTTTCCGAACGTGTCGCCCGTGGCGATGCCCGCTGCGCAGGGCGCGCCCCCGGCGATTGCGCCCGCGGCGCACGTGTCGACGATCTGGAAGTCCGCGGCGACGCAGCCGTTGCGCTTGAGCTGCGCGTCGCGCGCGGGCACCGACCCGTAGCTGTCGTGCAGCAGGGACGGCAGCGGTCCGATGGGATTGCCCGTATCGGCGGTCCCGACGATGAACATCGCGGCCGTCGGCTTGGTCATGATCGGAGGATGGGTCATCCGGATGCCGCCGCCGATCTGGACGCCGTAGGCGCGGATCTTGGACTGGTTGGTGTACCCAGACATGATCGCTTCCCAAGCACCGCTGCTGTAGCCATTGACGAAAATCTTGTTCTTGTTGACGCAGTACTTCGCCGAGATGTCGTCGATGATGCCGTTCAGGTAGGCCGGCTCGGGACTGTTGGTGAAGTTGTCGGCGTAGGTCGGGCAGCCGGGATTGATCGAATCCGACGGCACATAGCTCAGCCCGACCTGAAGGGTCGTCGTCTGGCCGGCGCCCCCCGGAGGAGGGGGCGGAACGGTGTAGTCGCCGTTCGCGCCGGCGGTGTCGTTGCCACCGCAGCCGACGCCCGCCATGTCGATCGCGAACGGCTTGTCGGGGCTGTAGCCCGCGGGAAGGCGCAGGTAGTAGTTGCGCTTCGTCCAGGTGTAGCCCGTGCCGCCCGTCTTCACGGAGTGCGCGCTGACGAACGCGGGGTCGACGCCCGCGACCATGATGTCGTGCTTGATGAACTTCGTCGACGAGTCACCGGACCCCGGCGGCATGCCACAGCCCGCGCTCATCGCGGCGCCCGTGCTACCGGCCGTACCCGTCGCGCCAGCCGCACCCGTCGCGCCAGCGGTCCCCGTCGCGCCAGCCGTTCCCGTCGCGCCAGCCGCTCCCACTCCAGCCGTTCCCGTCGCGCCGGCGGTGCCCGTCGTCCCGGCGGCGCCGATCCCGGCGGTGCCCGTCGTCCCGGCAGCACCCGTCGTCCCAGCGGCGCCCGTGGTTCCCGCGGCGGCGGTCGAGCCCGCAGCGCCGGTCGTTCCGGCCGTGCCGGTCCCCGCGGTGCCGGTCGAGCCAGCTTCGCCCCCGCTGCCCGAGCCAGCGCACGCAGCCAAAAGCACGGCCGATGCGACGAAACCAAGGGTGCCAATCGACGTCAGGTACTTCCTCATGGGGCCTCCTGTGAAGTTCAGTCTAGGACGAATCAGGTTCCGAAACGAAACGCGCGAGGACCGTCGCCTCGCGCGTTCTCAGATGTAATTGGGTCGTGACTACGGAACGTCTGGGAGCGAGCCGAGAAATTTGGCCATCGCGTCAGGCGTGTACGGCGTGTGGGCCGGATAGTGGCCGCCCGTCGTCATGAGACACCAGACCACCGGGTACGCGGCCGGGCAGCCCGTGTATTTCTGGCAGAGCGGATACGTCGCGTCCCACGGCGCCGTCGCCGTGCCCGTGCAGCCATTGCGCATGAGAATTTCGTCACGAGCCTGAGCAGAGCCGCCGTCGGCGCCCAAATCCTTCGCCTTCTGATCAGTCGGCACCAGGTTGATCGGGTTCTCGGTATCGCCGTTGGTGGCGATCATGAGGGCCGCGACGGGCTTGTTCGAACCCGCGGGGCGGTTGTGGCGGAGACCACCCGCCTCAGTCGCGATGCCGCGAACGACGCCCGCGCGTGCCCAACCCAGCATGATGGCAAACCACGCGCCGCTGCTGTAGCCGCTGACGCCGACCTTCGCCGTATCGACGCAATAGTCCTTCTCGACCTGCGCGAGCATGGCGTCGAAGTAGGGCAAATCGGGCGTGTCGGTCGCGCTGTCGGCGTAGCAGCCACCAGGGTTGGTCCCTGTCGTTCCGCCCGTCGTGGGCACATAGCTCGGAGCAACCTCGAGCACGTCGGTGTGAGCCGACGGGAGATAGCCACCCTCGCTGCCGACCGTAGCGGGTCCGCCGCAACCACCGCCGCCAAACTGAACACGATAGGGCTTCGACGGCATGTAGCCGACGGGCAGCTTCACGTAGTAGTTGCGCATCGTGAACGTGTAAGGCGCGTCACTCGCGGGAAGCGGGTGCGCGGCGATGTACGACGCGGACACACCGGTCACCATGAGGTCGTGCTTGATGAAGGCGTTTTCCTTGTCCGTCGTCGGCGGAGCCTGGTTACAGCCCGCGCTCATCTTCGGTGGCTTCGAGCCGCCCGCGCCACCCGCGGCCGTGCCGCCGGTGCCGCCGGCCGCCGTGCCGCCGCTGCCGGCCGTCGCGAAGCCACCCGTGCCCGCCGTAGCGGAGCCGCCCGTGCCCGCCGTGCCCGTGCCGGCTGTGCCGGTGCCCGCCGTGCCGGTGCCCGCCGTGCCGGTGCCCGCCGCGCCCGTGCCCGCCGCGCCCGTGCCCGCCGCGCCCGCCGTGCCGGTCGTCCCGCCCTCGCTGCTTGTCACGGTCCCGCCCGTGCCGGCGGTCGCCGTGCTGCCGGCCGAGCCCGTGCTCCCCGCGGTGCCCGTGCTGTCGCTAGTCGAGCACGCGTTCAGGAACAACGCTGCTGCGACGAAACCAAGGGTGCCAATCGACGCCAGGGACTTCCGCATGGGGGACCTCCAGAGAGCTAAAGCTAGGGGTTCAGGGCATTGATAGCCCAAGGTCTAGAGGCTGTCTATCGAGCGACGCCCGCGGCTGATGACTTGGAGCGGCGGTCCTTGGGTTCCCATTCCGTCGAAGGGCCGACCCAAAAACTCCCCTTCCCAGCACTTTACCGCGCGGAAACCCGCGATTATCCTACGCGCCATTAAGCGTCACCCACGCGCCGGACCCCCGCCGCTCGCGTCGCCTCACATAGGAACGTGCCGTGAACCCCACCGACATCCAAGACCCGAATTACTTTCACAAGGTCGTTGATTGCCAGTGGGCCTGTCCGGCTCACACGAACGTGCCCGAGTACATCCGCCTCATCGCGCAGGGGAGGTACACGGACGCGTACATGCTCAACCGCGAGTCGAACGTGTTCCCCGGAATTCTCGGGCGCACGTGCGATCGACCGTGCGAGCCGGCGTGTCGCCGCACGCGCATCGATGGCAAGGCCGTCGCGATCTGCCGCCTCAAGCGCGTCGCCGCCGACAACCGCGACGACATCACGGATCTGCTGCCGAAGGCGCCGCAGACGAAGAACGGCAAACGCATCGCGCTCATCGGCGCGGGGCCCGCGTCGCTCACCGTCGCGAACGATCTGATGCCGCTCGGCTACGAGGTCACGATCTTCGAGAAGCAAACGAAGCCCGGCGGCCTCATGCGCACGAACATCCCGTCGTTTCGACTGCCCGAGCACGTCCTCGACGACGAGTGCGCGCAGATCATCAACATGGGGGCCGACATTCGCTACGGCACGCCCGTCGCGAGCATGAAGTCGCTGCTCTCTGACGGGTGGGATGCCGTGTTCGTCGGAACCGGCGCGCCGCGCGGCAAAGAGCTCGATATCCCCGGCCGCAAGGAAGCTTCGAAGAACGTTCACATCGGCATCGAGTGGCTCGAGTCGGTGGCGTTCGGACACGTCACGCAGGTCGAAAAACGCGTCGTCATCATCGGCGTCGGCAACACGGCGATGGACTGCTGCCGGACGGCGAAGCGCCTCGGCGCGACCGACGTCAAGGTCATGGCCCGCCGGCCGCGCAAGTTCTTCAAGGCGTCGCCGTGGGAGCTCGAGGACGCCGAAGAAGAGCAGGTCCAGATCATCATCAACCACGCGCCGAAGCGCTTCGTCCTCGACCAGGGCACGCTCGTCGGCATGGAGTTCGAGCAGCTCGCGTGGAGCGAAGACGCCAAGGGCAAGGCCGTCTCGACCGTGACGGGGACGATCCTGATTCCCTGCGACACCGTCATCCTCGCGATCGGGCAGGAGAACGCCTTCCCGTTCATCGAGCGCGACGCGGGCGCCGACGGCAAGTCGACGGTCGGCATCGAGTTCGACAAGTGGGACATGCCCGTCGTCGACAAGGCGACGTTCCAGTCGACGCGCGCGGGCGTGTTCTTCGGCGGCGACGCCGCGTTCGGCCCGCAGAACATCATCTGGGCCGTCAACCACGGGCACGAGGCGGCGATCTCGATCCACAACCACTGCCAGGGCGCGGCGCTCACCGAGCGGCCCAAGGCCGGCATGAACCTCATCTCGCAGAAGATGGGGCTGCACGAGTGGAGCTACAGCAACGACTACAACACGGCGAAGCGCACGCCCATGAAGCACGTCGACCTCGTCGAGCGCTTCAAGAGCCTCACCAAGGAGGTCGAGCTGGGCTTCGACGTCGAGCAGACGGCGCGCGAGGCGCAGCGCTGCCTGAACTGCGACGTGCAGACGAAGTTCACCGACAACCAGTGCATCGAGTGCGACGCGTGCATCGACGTGTGCCCGGTGTTGTGCCTGACCATCACGCCGAACGCCGACGAGCCCGACCTGCGCAAGCAGCTGACGGTCCCAGCGCTCAACAAGGACCAGAGCTTGTATGCGTCGGGCCCGCTGCCGCAAACGCGCCGGATCATGGTGAAGGATGAAGACCTCTGCGTGCACTGCGGCCTGTGCGCAGAGCGCTGCCCCACGGGCGCGTGGGACATGCAGAAGCTCGAGCTCGTGATTCCCAAGGCCGGCGGCGTCGCCGTGAACGGAAGTACTTCGTGGACCCAGCAAAAGTAGATCGCGTCAACGACTTCGCCTTCAAGATCGCCAACACGAACGGGACCGGATCGGCGAGCGCCAACGGTCTCATCATGCAGGCGATCTTCCGCATGGGCGTGCCCGTGTCGGGCAAGAACCTCTTCCCTTCGAACATCCAGGGCCTCCCCACCTGGTACGAGATCCGCGTCAACGGCGACGGGCACCTGTCGCGCACGCCCGTGTTCGACCTCATCGTCGCGATGAACGCCGAGACCTACGCGCGCGACATCAAGGAGCTGCGGCCGGGCGGCTACCTGCTGCACGATTCGACGTGGCCGCTCGCCGAAGCCATCAAGCGCACCGACATCCACCTGCTCGGCATCCCGCTCGCGAAGATGTGCCGCGAGAACTTCGACAAGCCGCGCGAGCAGGTCTTGATGAAGAACATCATGTACGCGGGCGCGCTGGCGGCGCTGCTCGACATGGACGGCAAGGTCATCGACACGCTGCTCGAGGAGAAATACGGCAAGAAGAAGTCGATGATGGCGATGAACCACAAGGCCATCCAGCTCGGCTTCCAGTACGCCAAGCAGAACTTCCCCTGCCCGCTGCCGTTCCACCTCGAGACGATGGACGCCACGAAAGACTCCATCATGATCGACGGCAACACGGCGCTCGCGCTCGGGTGCGTGTACGCCGGCGCGACCGTCGCCGCGTGGTACCCGATCACGCCGTCGACGTCGCTCATGGACGCGTTCCGCGGGTTCTGCTCGGCGCTGCGCAAGGATCCCGACACCGGCAAGAACAACTTTGCGATCTTACAAGCCGAGGACGAGCTGTCGGCGATCGGCATGGTCTTGGGCGCGAACTGGTCGGGCGCGCGCGCGTTCACGTCGACGTCGGGCCCCGGCATCTCGCTCATGGGCGAGCTCATCGGCCTGGCCTACTACGCCGAGATCCCGGCCGTCATCGTCGACGTGCAGCGCACGGGCCCCTCGACGGGCATGCCGACGCGCACGCAGCAGGGCGACATCATGACGTGCGCGTACGCGTCGCACGGCGACACGAAGCACATCGTGCTCTTCCCGGGCAATCCCGAGGAGTGCTTCCACTTCGCGCCCAAGGCGTTCGACCTCGCGGATCGCTTTCAGACGCCCGTCTTCGTGCTGACCGATCTCGACATCGGCATGAACGACTGGATGTGTCCTCGGCTCGTGTGGGACGACACGTACAAGCCCGACAAGGGGCGCGTGCTCACGGCGGCCGAGGTCGCGGGCGAGCGCTTTCAGCGCTACTCGGACTCCGACGCCGAGGGCGTGACGTCGAGGACGCTGCCGGGCGTGCACCCGAAGGCCGCATACTTCACGCGCGGCTCGGGCCACAACAAGCTTGGCAAGTACACCGAGATCCCCGACGAGTACCAAGAGGTCGTCGACCGGCTCACGCACAAGCACAAGAGCTCGGCCAAGCACGTGCCCGCGCCCATCATCAAGGCGCAGCCGGGCACGAAGATCGGCATCGTCACCGTCGGCGGCTGCGACCAGGCCGTGCGCGAGGGCATCGAGCTGCTCGCGCGCGACGGCATCAAGGCGAGCTTCATGCGCGTGCGCGGCTTCCCGTTCGGCGGCACCGTCGAAGAGTTTCTCAGAGCGCACGAGACGGTGTTCGTCATCGAGCAGAACCGCGACGCGCAGCTTCGCTCGCTGCTCGTCAACGAGACCGGCATCGACAAGGAGCGCCTCAAGTCGGTGCTCGTCTACGGCGGGTTCCCGCTGTCGGCCCACCACGTCGTCGACGGCGTCAAACGACAGATCACGCAGCAGACGGGAGAGGCCCTATGACGTTCATTCCCAAGCCGCTCGTCGTCCATCCGGCGCTGCCGAAGAACAAGCTCGGCCTCACGATCCGCGACTACGAGGGGACGATGTCCACCTTGTGCGCGGGCTGCGGGCACGATTCCGTCACGGCGGGCATCATCACGGCCTTTCACGAGCTCGACACGGAGCCGCACCGGGTCGTCAAGCTGTCAGGGATCGGCTGCTCGTCGAAGACGCCGACGTACTTCCTGAACGCGGCGCACGGCTTCAACAGCGCCCACGGCCGCATGCCGACGATCGCGACGGGCGCGAACGCCGCGAACCGCAGCCTCACGTACATCGGCATCTCGGGCGACGGCGACTCGCTCTCCATAGGGTTAGGCCACCTGTCGCACGCGATTCGCCGCAACCTCAACATGCTGTACGTCATCGAGAACAACGGCGTCTACGGTTTGACGAAGGGCCAGTTCTCGGCGTCGGCGGACGTCGGCACGAAGAGCAAGAAGGGCGAGGCGAACGCCTTTGCGCCCATCGACCCCGCGCTGTACGCCATGAGCCTCGGCGCGACGTTCGTCGCGCGCAGCTTCTCGGGCGACAAGAAGCAGCTCGTACCGCTGCTCAAGGCGGGGCTGCGCCACAAAGGCTTCGCGATCATCGACGTCATCTCGCCGTGCGTGACCTTCAATGATCACGAAGGCTCGACGAAGAGCTACAAGTACACGCGCGAGCGCGACGTCGAGATCGTGCACACGGACTTCGTGCCCTTCGCGTCGGAGATCACGGCCAACGTCGCCGAGGGCGGCACGATGGTGACGATGCACGACGGCAGCACCGTGCACTTCTCGAAGGTCGCCGAGGGCTACGACCCGCGCAACCGCGAGAAGGCGATGGCCTACCTCATGGACCACCAGAAGAGCGGCAAGGTCCGGACGGGCCTGCTGTTCGTCGACGAGGCGGCGCCCGAGATGCACGAGATCGCCGGCACCGTCGAGCAGCCGCTCAACCAGGTGCCGTTCGAGAAGCTGTGCCCGGGCAACAAGACGCTCGCCGAGTTGCAGGAGGCGTTCCGATGAGCGCACCGGGCGTTCCGATGACGGCGGACGAGCTCCGCGCGCGTCAGGCGCCGCTCAAGGAGAAGTACAAGGCTGACCCGGCGTCGGCGCTGGACGTGCTGCGCGCACGCGCGACGGTTTCGACGACCGACATCGCCGTGACGGTCGAGACGAAGGCCGCCCCCGGCGGCGGCGAGACAATCGTCGGCCTTCACCCGGCGACGGGCGGGTTGGGCGGCCAGGCGTGCTCGGGCGACATGTTGCTGCAGGCGCTCGTCGGCTGCGCGGGTGTCACGCTGCGCTCCGTCTCGACCGTGATGGGACTGCCGCTCCGCTCGGGCGTCGTGCTCGCCGAGGGCGACCTCGACTGGCGCGGCACGCTCGGCGTCTCGAAGGAGGTCCCCGTCGGCTTCTCGGCGGTGCGCCTCCGCTTCGAGCTCGACATCGACGCAACAGACGAGCAAGTCGCCAAGCTCGTCTCACTCACCGAGCGCTACTGCGTCGTCGCCCAGACGATCCGCGCCGCGGTGCCCGTCACGTCTTCGTCGACGCGCGTTTAAAGACGCGCTTTCGTCGACGCACCTCCAAGCGCGCACGCAGCGCCTACCGCGACCAACGGAAGTTGGCCTTCGCTGAAGGCGTCGTCCCAAGCAAATATCAGCGTTGGCCGCACAATCGCCGAACGCTGCGCGCACCTCCGCGAGCAGCGCCTCCCTTCTCACCGACGATCGCCGCATCATGATCAGGCTGCCCAGTTCTCGACCCTCAGACCCGAGACTCTACGGAGCTCCCTTTCGTTGTTCGATACGAGGGTGAGATCGCGGGCCACGGCCTGAGCGGCGATCAACGTGTCGAGCGGTCCAATCGGCGTGCCCGCGCGTTCGAGCTTGGCCCGAATGTGCGCATAAGCGACGGCATCGTGAGACGTGAACTCGATCGCGGTCAGAGGCGCGAGAAAGTTCTCTAGCAACCGGTGCGTCTTCGACGGCGTCGTGCTCTTCGCGGCGCCCGAACGAAGCTCCGCCTCGGTGACGACGCTCAGAACGACGTCGGGGCGCGCTTTGGAAAGCAGGCGCTCGAGGACGACCGGATGCTGCTTCAAGGCATAGATGCAGATGTTCGTGTCGAGGAGGTACTTCATCAGAGCTTGTCGCGCTTATCGGTCACGCCTTGCTCCGGTCGGGCGAAATCCGACGAAATTCCCGCGAAGGATGCGACGTAGCCCTCGGGCCAGCCGTCGGGCTCGAGGATCACGGCCGTCCCTTCGCGCCGCACGAGGACCGTGTCGCCCTCGAACCGGAACTCCTTGGGCAGCCGGACGGCCTGACTCCGCCCCGTCGTGAAGATCTTGGCGCGCTTCGCGGTCATGGTAGCTATCATGATAGGTACCATTGTCGGCGTCAATCGACGGATGGTTGCGGCGATTCTTTCCAGGGGCGTAGGGCCGTGTAGTCTACGGGGCCCCCATGTCTTCGATTGATCCTTTCATTTCGTTGCGCGCCCTCTTGCAGAAGGCGACGCGCGCCGCGCTCGGCGACGACGCGGGCGACGCCGAGCCGGCGCTGCACCGTTCCCAGCACGCCGACTACCAGGCGGACCTCGCGCTCGCGCTCGCGCGCAAGCTCAAGAAGAACCCGCGCGAGGTCGCGACGGCGATCGCGGCGCAGCTGACGCCCGACGATGTCGTCGCGTCGATCGAGGTGTCGGGACCGGGGTTCATCAACGTCACCCTGCGCGCCGAATACCTCGCGGGGCTGCTCGCGACGATGCGCGCGGACGCGCGGCTCGGCGTCGCGCGCGTCGAGACGCCCGAGACGATCGTCGTCGACTACTCGGCGCCGAACGTCGCCAAGGAGATGCACGTCGGCCACCTGCGCAGCACGATCATCGGCGATTCGATCGTGCGCCTGCTCGAGTGGCAGGGGCACAAGGTCATCCGCCGCAACCACGTCGGCGATTGGGGCACGCCGTTCGGCATGCTCATCGAGCACCTGCTCGACGAGAGCAACGCCGGCACCGACGCGGGCGTGCGCGAGCTCGGCGCGTTCTATCGCGCGGCGCGCGCCAAGTTCGACGGCGACCCCGCGTTCGCCGATCGCGCGCGCCAGCGCGTCGTGCTCCTGCAATCGGGCGACGCCGACACGCTCGCGCACTGGCGGCGGCTCATCGATGTATCGGTCCAACATTTTTCGGCGTTGTACGCCGCGCTCGACGTGACGCTGAAGCCGAACGACGTCGTCGGCGAGAGCACCTACAACCCCGTGCTCGCGGGCGTCGTGGACGAGCTCACGAAGAAGGGCCTCGCCGTCGAGAGCCAGGGCGCGATCTGCGTCTTCCCGCCGGGCTTCGCGGGGCGCGAAGGCGAGCCCGTGCCGCTCATCATTCGAAAGCAGGAGGGCGGCTACGGGTACGCGACGACGGACCTCGCGGCGATCCGCAACCGCGTGACCGAGCTGGGCGCGACGCGCCTGCTGTACGTCGTGGGCTCCCCGCAGGCGCAGCACCTCGCGATGGTCTTCGCGACGGCGCGGCTCGCGGGCTGGGCCGACGAGCGCGTGCGCCTCGAGCACGTCGCGTTCGGCTCGGTGCTGGGCACCGACACGAAGATGTTGAAGACGCGCGCCGGCGATTCGGTGAGCCTCGCCGCGCTCGTCGAGGAGGCCGTCGCGCGCGCCGCGGCGGCCGTCGCCGAGAAGGCGGCCGAGCTGTCGGCCGAGGAGCAGGCGCGCATCGCGAAGGCCGTGGGCGTCGGCGCCGTGAAGTACGCCGACCTGTCGAACGATCGCATCAAGGACTACGTCTTCGACTGGAACCGCATGCTGGCCTTCGACGGCAACACGGCGCCGTACCTCATGTACGCGCACGCGCGCATCCGGTCGATCGTGCGCAAGGCGGGCGACGGCGAGGCCGGCGGCGCCATCGTCCTTGAGGCTCCCCAAGAGCGCGCGCTCGCCCTCGCCCTCGTCCAGCTCGAAAGCGCGCTCGACCGCGCGGCCGAGGGCTGTCACCCGAACCGCATCTGCGCGTTCCTCTACGACGTCGCGAGCGCCTTCACATCGTTCTACGAAGCGTGCCCCGTGCTCAAGTCCGAGGGCGCCACGCGCGCGTCGCGCCTCGCGCTGTGCGAGCTCACGGCGCGCACGCTCGCGCTCGGCCTCGAGCTCCTCGGCATCTCGGCGCCCGAGCAGATGTAGCGACTACTTGCGCGCGGCCGAATTCTTCGCGGCCGGCTTCTTCGCGGTCGGCTTCTTCGGGTCCGGCTTCTTCGCGGGCGCTTTCTTCGCGAGCGCCTTCTTCGGGTCCGGCTTCTTCGCGGCGGTCTGCTTCGCGGCCTTGGGCGGCTGCGCCCGCGCGTACGCCGCGGCGCGTGCGCACCACTGCGTGAGCTGCTCGCCGTCGTACGCGACCTCCTCGGGCGCCTCCCACCAGTTCTTCATGGGGCGGCCCTTCATGGGCGCGAACGGGATCGCGCCCGTCGTCGCGACGAAGCGCGCGCCGTCCTCGTCGGACAGCTTGAACACGACCGAGCTCTTCCAGACGCCCGTCGCGAAGTGGCCGTTCACGAAGATGCAGTCGTAGCCGAACATCATGCGCGGCGTGGCGTCGCGGATCCCGGCGACGGCGGCCTTGAACTCGGCGACGGCGCCCGCGCTCGGCTTGCTGAGCTTCATCGCGCGCGAGCGTAGCTCAGTTCGTCGTCGCCGGCGGCTCCGTCGGGGTGAGGAGCTTCTGGCAAGTACCGATCATGTCGGCGACCAAACACTGCACACCGCACGCGCACACGGACGCGCCGCCGCAAACCGGCAGGAGGACAGGGCAGTCGGAATTTCTCCAGCACGTGTTTCGAAGGTTCGGACGCGGCTTGCACCGGCCGCTCCTCTTGACGTTCACGCTGCAAACGGCGCCCACGCACTCGTCCGTCGCGGGGCAGTCCGCATCCTTGGCGCAGCACCCCTTGGTGGCCGGGCAGGTGAGCCCGCCCCCGCCGGCCATGCCGCCCGTGCCCGTCATGCCCGCGCTGCCCGTCATGCCGCCCGCGCCGGCGCTGCCCGTCATACCGGCGCTGCCCGTCATGCCGGCGTGCCCCGTCGCACCCGCGCTGCCCGTCGCACCCGCGTTGCCCGTCGCACCCGCGCTGCCCGTCATGCCCGCGCTGCCCGTCGCACCCGCGCTGCCCGTCATGCCCGCGTTGCCCGTCGCGCCGGCCGCGCCCGTCGCGCCGCCGTCACCGGTCGTACCCGCGCCGCCGGTCTTGCCCGCCTGGCCCGTCGAGCCGGCGCCGCCGTCATTGGTGGCCGGCGTGATGCTGCCGCACGCGATGAACGCTCCAGCGAGCGCGAGGCCCAACGCACACCCCAAGATCCGGAGGCCAGGAGACATCATCCCGCAATTATCGTGAGAGCCAAGCCGGGTCGCAACCCAGCCGCCCCGCGATCACGACGCAACGGGCAACGCCGCGGCCCACGCGTCGAGCACCTTCATGTTGCCGAGCGTGTCGTCCCAGGTCATCGCGGGCCACGGCGCCTCGTTCGCCGGCAACGCATCGGCAATGAGCTCGGCCTGCAGCGCGTACGAATCGCGCTCGGTGTCGAACGCAACGAGCTCGGGGTCGCGGCCGTCGCGGTGGATTGTAAAGCTCGTCTTCGTGCCGTGCCGGTGGCTCTCGGGCGCCCACGGATCGGACACGACGATGTGGCCCTCTTCGCCGAAGATCATCGCGCTGCGGCCGAGCGCGTGGTGGATCGCGGTCGAGATCGTCGCCGTGACGCCCGACGCGAACGTCAGCAGCGCGGACGCCTGTTCGTCGACGCCTGTCGGGCCGCGCAAGCCGGTCGCCTGCACGCGCACGGGGTCGGCGAACGGCCGCCCGACGGCGACGCCCGCGACGAGCCGCGCGAACGACGCCGGATAGCACCCGACGTCGAGGATCGCACCGCCCCCGAGCGCCGGGTTGTACAGGCGCCCCTCGGGCTCACGCGCCTTGCGGAAACCGAAGTCGGCGCGCACGTGCAGCACGCGGCCGAGGACGCCGTCGCCGAGCCGCGCGACGAGCGCGCGCGTGAGCGGGTGGCAGCGGTACATGAACGCCTCCATGACGAACACGCCGCGCGCGCGCGCCGCCGCGAGCACACGCGCCGCCGCCGCGGCGTCCATCGTGAACGGCTTCTCGACGAGCACGGGTTTGCCGGCGGCGATGCACGCGAGCGCGTGCGCCTCGTGCGCCGGGTGAGGCGTCGCGACGTAGACGGCCTCGACGGCGGGATCGCCCAGCAGGTCGTCGATCGACGACGCCGCGTCGGGCACCTCCCACTTCGCGGCGAACGCGCGGGCTTTTTCGGGCGACGAGCCCGCGACGCTCGCGATGCTACATCGCGTCGACTTGCGCAGCGACAGCGCGAGATCGCCCGCGATCGCGCCCGTGCCGATGACGCCCCAGCTCAGCTTTACTTTCATGTCTCGTCTCTCCTTGCCACCATTGGCAGGCCGCGCCTTTGCTATCTTTTCCCGACGTGATCCTGACCTCTGCCCAAGGCCGCGCCCTCGTCGACGAAGGGTACCTTCTCGTGCCGGGCCTTGTCCCGCGCGCGCGCGTCGACGCCGCCCTGCGCGCCATCAACCACTCGCTCGGCGAGCAGGGTCTCGCCAAGGACGCGCTGTGGACGATGCGCGCGCAGACCTTCTGCCCCGAGCTCGCGAGCGCGCCACCCATCCTCGATCTCTATGGGGCGACGCCTCTGCGCGAGCTCGCCGAGGCGGCCATCGGCGCGGGGAAGGTGCGCGCGCCCGGGGCGGGGCAGATC
>JBBQJG010000030.1:0-28755 GCA_038325725.1 Polyangia bacterium
GTGCCCGTCGCGCCGGCGCCACCGCCGCCCGTCGTGCCCGCGGCGCTCGTGCCCGCGGCGCCCGTGCCGGCCGCGCCCGTCGCGCCCGCGTTGGCGCCCGCCGTGCCGGTGCCGGCGCTGCCGGTTTGCCCCGCGTTCGCTCCCGCATTTCCGGTCGAGCCGGCGTTGCCCGAGGTGCCGGGAGATCCCGAGCTGCAAGCGGTGACCGCGAAGGTCGCGGTCAGTGTGACGACCAGAAGGTGGCGCATTCGCGTCGTTCTCCTTTGTCGGTCGACGCTGCCCGAGGCGTGCGGCGCCGTCAATGAAAGGCGGCCCTTCGTGCATGTCGGGCCCGCTCACTGCAACAGGCTCGCCCGCGTCCCGGGCCCGCTCAGCGGCGTGGGCGTCGCGACGTTCGCAGAATGACCGCCGCGGCGAGCAGGAGACCGAACGGCGCGCCCGGCCGGGGCGCGGACCCGCCCGCCGCGCTGCAGCCCGAGGGAGGGAGCGGCTCGACGAACGAGGTGTCGTCGGCGCCGCTCGGGGCCGCGGCGGCGTTGACGACGGGCGTCGCCGTGGGCCGTTGCTGTCCCGAGACCCTCATCGTGAAGAGGCGCAGCCCCAGGCCGTCGTCGGCGTTGATCTGCCAGACGTCTTCGCTCGCGTCGATGGACGTGGGCGCGGCGACGATCGTCTGCGTGATGGATCCATGCGGCGGGATCACGGTGCCCTCGCCGAAGGGCACGGCGACGGCGAAGGCCGCGTTCGTCGGTGGCTTCGACTTTTCGATGATGACGGGCGCGTCGCCGTCGTTGCGGAGCTCCAGGGTCGCCGTCGCGGCGTCGCCGATCATGACGGGGCCGAAGTCGAGCGCCGCGGGCGCGAGCACGAGCCGTCCGCCGACGAGGCCGGCGCCTTCGATCGCGATGGCCGCGACGGCGCCGCTCGCGACGAGGCTGAAGAATCCCGCCGAGCTGCCCGACGTCGTCGGCGCGAAGGAGATCGTGACGCTGAAGGTGCCCTGGGACGCGACGACGGTCCCCGCGACGGGCACGCCGGCCGCCGCGAACGGCGCGACGGGCTCCATGACGCCCGAGATCACGACCGGCGTCGCGCTCACGTTGGTGAACGTGATCGTGCGCGTCGACGTCGTGCCCATGACGGCGGGAGGGAAGCTCAGCGTCGCGGGCGACGCGACGAGCTTCGGCGTCGCCGAGAGGCCGACGCCCGACAACGGAATCGAGAACGTCCCGCGATCGGTCGTGATCTGCAGCGAGCCGGCGATCGGTCCTTCGACCGGCGGATGGAAGACGATCGGCAGGACGAGGAGGTCGCCGGTCTCGAGCCGCGTGGTCTCGGCGGGCGCCGTTGGCGCGAGCGCGAAATCGCCCGACAGCCCGAGCCCGAGGATCTGCACGGCCGTCGATGCCGTGAGGTGGACCTCGGAAGAGGCATCCGTGTCGACGAGCGTGGGCGCGAAGGCGACGCCTTCGGCGTGCAGCGGCGGCGCTCCGTTGATGCCGAAGCCGAGCAGGTGGCCATCGCGCGTGCCGACGTAGATGCGTCCGTCGCCGACGGCGGGCGCCGTGAACTTCGCCGCCTGACCGATGCCGGCCACGAAGCGCGGCGCGAGCTTGCCGTTCGTGGGCACGGCGTCGTAGGCGCGCAGCTGCGAGCCCGTGCCGTCCCACCCCGACGACCAAGTCGACCACAAGAGCGCCGAGCCCGAGCGCGTGCCGTCGGAGGTCACGACGACGGCGCTCGAGCCGTACCCGAAGGCGTCCTTCGACGTTCCGACGGCCGCGAGGGTCGGCGTGCCGTCGCCCGACGCGCCCACCTGGAACGCGCGCAAGCATCCGTTCGTGTCGGTCGAATCCGTGCAGCCGTTGACGACGGGAACGTAGAGGTAGCCGCCATCACCGGGCCACACCGACGGCTTCGACCACGCGCCGCCGTACGGTCCGAGCCGCTGCAGCACGCGGTCGCCGGCGTTCGCGCCCGTGCGGAAGCCGCCGAGGTCGTCCCGATCGAGGACGTAGACAATGCCCATCTTTCCCACCTGGACGAGCAGGTTGGGGTGCGTCTTCGTGCCCATCGTCGACGGCAGCCCGACGGGCGCGCCCGAGCCGATGTCGCCGTCGCTGTTGTTGAGGTCGAGGATCTCCGTCGGCGTGAAGAAGTCCGAGGCCGCGAGCGTTTCGTCCTCTTGCACGGAGACGCGGACGATGGATTCGCCGAGCGCGCCCGGCGGCGTGTGTCCTGGCACGGGCGTCGTCGGGGCCGTCCAGTCGTTGCCCGTCGCGAAGAGGATCTGTCCCGCGCCGTCGGAGATGAGGGCGCCGCCCGCTTGCCAGATGCCGCCACCCTTCGTGTGGCCCGGGCCCGCCTCCGTCGTCCACATCGTCTTGAGAATGCCGTCGGTCGAGATCGCGGCGATCCAACCGTAGTAAGTCCCCGCGTCGCAGTGGGCGCCGAACGCGGCGTAGATCGTTCCGTTCATGAGGAGCAGCCCGGGTCGCTGCATTTGGCGCGTCGGATCGAAGACCTGGTCGGGTTGGTTGCTCGCGCTGCCGGCGATCTCGACGGGGAAGCCGGGGCGCTCGTCACCCGTGGCGAGCGCGATCGCGTGCGCGTACCAAGCCGCGGGGCCGCTGAGGCCCGTCGCGTAGGTCTTCGAGATCATGTAGGCGGTTCCTGTCGCGACGTCGATCGCGGGCGTGCCCGTCACGCCGATCGTCGGGAGGAGGTCGCCGCAGTTGACGTCGGTGGCGTACCACGGCGTTGCGAGGCGGCGGCTCCACAGGGGCGTGCCGGTCGCCGGGTCGAGGGCGTAGACCCAGTTCGACTCCGTCGCGACGAACAGCGTCCCGTTCGCGTAGAGCGGCTGTGCGTAGATCTGCCCATCGACCTTGGCGTTGAAGATTTGCCCGAAGTACGGGCTGCCGACCGTCGTCGGATCGAGGGCGGGCTGATCTGGATACCAGCCGGAGCGCAGATCGTCGCCCGCCATCATCGCGCCGTGATCGTCGAGGACGGCGGCGCCTCGGCGAACCTGCACACCTTCTGCGCTGGGTGGGTCCCCTCTGCACCCGAGACCGAGCGCGGCACCGCCGGAGGCCAAAATCAGAACGATGGCGACGTCACGGCGGTGACGGATGGATCCCACGAGAGTTCCCTGCGCAAGCGACGTGCCGCCGCGATCGCGCGGGAACGGCGACGAACGCCCGGGCGTCGCTGCGAAGAAACGGACACCTGAGCAACGATCCGCAAAGCCAGCCGACGCCGGCCTTAGGGTACGAACGTTCGTGGTGTCACCGCGCTGGCGGCCGACCGTCAGAACGTCGGAGCGATCGTGCGGACGCCGCGCGAAGGGGTCGGTGGCGCGACGGCGACACCGAGCGCGCGCAGGAGCTCGTCGAGCTCGAAGGGCTTCGCGAGCAGGGGCACATCGTCGAGGCCGGCGCGGCCGAGGCGCGCGCGCGCCTCGACGAGATCGCTGCCCGTCATGAGGACGATCGGCCGCGTGTAGCCGCGCCGGCGCAGCTCGATGATGAGCGCGATGCCGTCGTCGCTCCCCGGACCGAGGTCCAGGTCGGTGACGACGGCGTTCGGGGCCTCGGCGTCGCACAAGGTGAGGGCGCTGGCGGCCGAGGTCTCGGTCCGCGAGGAGTGACCGAGGCGAATCAACGGTCGGGCGATCGCGCTGCAAACCAGGACGTCATCGTCGATGAGGAGCAACTTCATGAGCGTCAGTGGCGGTTGCCCCTGAAAAGGTTGCGGGAAAGATTCCGGGAGGTTCCGGGTGTGGGTGGCCACGTACACGAGAATTAGCGCGTAGCGGCGCCAACGCTTTTCTTGCAACTTTTTCCCGGCGCGGTCCCACCAACGCTGAGATGATCCAGGCCGTGCAACCGCGTAGGGAACCCGACGCCCAGCGCGACCTGCTGCGCCGCTGCGCCGAGGGCGAGCGCGTCGCGCAGACGCAGCTGTTCCGCGCCGAGGTCCGCCGCGTGCACGGGTTGCTGTACCGCGTGCTCGGTCCGAACGGGGCGGTCGAGGATCTGATCCAAGAGACGTTCATCCGCGTGTTCCGCGCGCTGCCGGCATTTCGCGGCGAGTCGCAGCTGTCGACGTGGATCGGGGGCATCGCTCTGCACGTCGCCTACGGGCACCTGCGCTCGACGCCACCGGCGACCGTGCGCCTCGAGCTCGTGCCCGATGTGCGCGACGACGGCCCGGACGCCGAGCAGCAGCTCGAGGCGCGCCACGGGCTTCGCCGCGTCTATCAGATCCTCGATCGCATGGACCCGCGGCTGCGCATCGCCTTCACGCTGCACGTGATCGACGGGCGCTCGATGCGTGAGATCGCCGATCTCACGTCTTCGTCGCTCGTCGCGACGAAGACGCGCGTGTGGCGCGCGCGGCGCGAGCTCGCGAAGCGCGCCCAGCGGGATCCGTTCCTGCTGACGTTCATCGAAGGCAGTGAGCCCTCCGAACGTGGCGGCGACGACGGGTCCGAAGCCTCGGGCGAGGGAGACGCATCGTGAAGCGGCCGCCTCCGTCTTCGAGCCTCCGGCGGCAGGCCGCCGGAGCGACACCGACGCTGAGCGATTCGGGGCTCCACCGCATCGAGCGCGGCGTGTTCGCGGCGCTCGACGCGCCCGGGCCCCTCGTCTCTCCCGTGCCCCCGCGGTCCGGACGTCGGCGGTTCGTCGCGCTGTCGTTCGCGGCCGTCGTCATCGTCGTCGGAGGGGGCGTGGGCATTCGCGTAGGTCGGCGCGGCGAGGCGCCGGGTGGCGCGCGGATCACGACGACGACGAGCGGCTCGCGCATCGCGATCGCGGGCGCGGCCCTCGAGATCGCGCCCGAGTCCGCCGTGAGCTTTGGCGCCGGGAAGGACGGCGCCATGGTCGTCGTCCTCGATCGCGGCGCCGTGACCTGCGAGGTCGCGCCGCGCACGAACCGCGCGCCGTTCATCGTCGAGGCGGGGGTCACGCGCGTCACCGTCATCGGCACGCGCTTTACGGTTCGTCGTCTCGGGGAGCACGCGTCGGTGTCGGTCGAGCACGGCCTCGTCGAGGTCGCCGACACGAACATGACCGAGCTCGTGCACGCGGGAGAGAGCTTCCGTCCGGGCGAGCCCATCATCGGCGCGCCCCTCGCGACGGAAGCGCCAGCGCCTGTCGCTGTTACGCCCCCTACGCCGGCTCCGGTCGCGCCGGCGACGCCGGTTGTGGCCGCGAAGGCCGTCGCGTCCGTCGTCGCTCGCGAGGAGGTGGCGCCGCGGACCCCTCGCGTGCACGAGCGGCGCGTTGCCGTCGCCGATGTCGTCGCGCCGCCGACGCCCGCGGTGAGCGAGGCGCCGGCCGCGCCCACGAACGACGCGCCCGTCGTCGAAGCGCCCGCGGCTCCATCGGAGTCGGACGCGCGGCGCGCGTCGACCCAGGTCTTGTTCGAGCTCGCGGCGCAGCTCGAGGTGCGCGATCCCACGACGGCGCTCAGCATCTACGGCCAGCTCGCGGCGGGGGATGGCGCGTGGGCGGCGGGCGCCCTGTTCGCGGCGGCGCGCCTCGAGGCCGAGCGCCACAGCGCGGGCAACGCGCGCGAGCTGTCGCAGGCGTACCTCCGGCGTTTCCCGCGCGGGCCGAACGCCGACGACGCGCGCGCGCTGCTCGATGCGCTACGCTAGCGGCCGGTGCCGCGACTTTTCGCCATCCGCGCCGCGGTCCTCGCCGTAGCGTTCTCGTTCGCCTGTCCGGCGCACGGCGCGCCCGATCGCTTCCATCGCCTCGTCGTCGGGACGGCCGATCCGGCGCTCGTCTCGGCGCTGTCGGTCGCCGTGTCGTCGCGGGGGCTCACGATCGTCGAGCCGACCGAGCCGCTCACGAGCGCCGAGGACGTCGCCGCCGCCCATCGGGAGATCGCGTCGCAAGAGGCCGTCGCGATCGTCTGGCTCTGCGACGACCACGGCGCCCACGCGCTCTGCTTCTGCGATCGGGGCGGGCGCATGGTCATCCGACACGTCTCGGTGACGCCTCCGCTCGCGCCGTCCGATGCTGCGGCCCTCGCGCTGTCGGTGAAGATCCTGTTGTGGGGGATGTTGCCCGCGCCGCTCGCGCCCGCGCCCGCGCCCGTGCCGCCGCCGCCGCCGCCCGCGCCTGTGCCGCCCGGGCTCCCCCCGGCCACGACGGAGGTGGCGGTCGAGCCGATCGCGCCCGAGGTCGCCGTCGAGCTCGCCGTGGGCGCGCGGCTTCAGCCCGTGGCGGCGCAGCACGCGGGGCTGCGCCTCGGCCTCCGGTCCGTCTTCGCGCCGTCGGTGTTCGATCACCGTCTCGGCGTCGGCGCGGGCCTCGGCGCGGGACCGGCGCTCGCTGTGGGCGCGTCGAAGATCAACGACCTCGCGCTCTCCGTGTTCGCGCGCGGACGTCAGCGCCTGCTCTCGAGCTGGCTCGAGCTCGACATCGGCTCTTCGATTCATTTTCTCTCCGACGACGTCGGCCTCGTCGCCCGCATGACGGATTTGTCTTTCGATACGGCCCTCGGCTTCGTCGTGCCCGTGGGCCGCGGCTTCATCGGCGCGCGCGCGGGCGGGCTCGCCTGGTTGACGACGGCGTCGTCCCTGCCGCGCTGGGGCGGTGAAGTGTCTCTCACGCTGGGCTTCGCGCTGTTGTAAGCGACGACGACCCGCCGCGCGCGAGTCGTCGTGTTAGCGTCGCAGCCTTGTTTCGAAGCCTCGCGCGCGTGTCGGCCGCGTTGACCTGCTGGTTGACGTTGAGCGCGTGCGGGCGGCCCGTCGTCGACGCGCCCGTGGTGGTCGACTGTTCCCCGCCGACGCTGCGCGATCCCGATTTGCTGAGGGGGGGCTGGACGGCGACCGGCAGCGCCGCGCTCACGACGGGCGCCGCGACCTTCACGACGGCGACCATGTGCGATCACGGCGGCGTCCAGCAGCGCTTCGCGACGACGCCTGTCGCGTGCGCGCAGCCGCTCGTGCTCACGCTGGGCTACGCGCTCAAGGATGGCGATCGCCTCAACTTCGCGCTCGGCGTCGAGGGGGGATGGAACGCGCCGCTGCTCTCGTTCAGCGGGTCGGGCTCACGCACGTCGCAGATCTGTCTGGGCACGCGCCTGTTCGACGGCGGCGCCGCGACGCTGTTCCTCGGCGCTGGGCCGAACCCCGCGCTCTGCCCCGCGCACGGCGGCGAGGGGTTGGCGCTCGTGCTCCAGCACGTCTCGATCGACGTCGACGCGGCGGGCCTGTGCCCGACGCCGGGCCGCGTTCGCAACTCGGACTTCGAAGCGGGCGCCACCGGGTGGACGCTCATCAACCGCGGGGGCGAGGCGACGATCCAGGTGGAGGCGGGCGCGGGCGGCTCGTTCGCCGCGCACCTGCACACGGAGCATCTGTGCGAGACGCCGACGATCCTCGGCGCGGCGGCGCTGCCGACGTCGACGATCGTGCCGCACCCCGCGTTGCGCTTTTGGATGCGCGGCACCGACAACGCGATCGCGTCCGTGCGCATCGGCGCGCCGTTGCCCGCCGTGTCGACGGGCGTGACGACGGTCGTGGGCACGAACGCGCCGGTGCGCACGAGCGTCTGCGTGCCGCGTTGGGCGCAGGGGACCGTGCAGCCGCTCGAGCTCGCGCTCGTCGACGGGCAGTACACGCAGCACTGCGCGACCGCCAGCGTGCGCGACTTCGCGTTCGATGACTTCGAGCTCGTCTCGGAGCCCGCGTGCGCGGACGCCAACGTGCTCGATCCCGGCTTCGAGCAGGCGGCGCTCGCGCACGCGCCGGCCTCGAGCTGGTCGGTCGAGCGCTACGACGACGTGCCCGGCTCGCTCGTCACGATGAAGGTCGATCCGAGCTTTGCCCACGGTGGCCAGGTCGCCGTCGTGTTGTCGACGACGACGCCATGCCCGCGTGCGAGCGTCGCGGCCGACGTCACGATCGCGACGCCCGTCGGCGACGCGGGGCCCGCAGTGGTCTTTTGGTACAAGGGCGGCCCGGGGATCAACACGGGACTCGAGGTCTCGCTGAGCGCGCTCGCAGGACTGGTGAAGCTCCCCGCGGCGCGGCCCCAGACGTGGACGCGCGCGCGGGCGTGCCTCGATCCGCACCTCGCGGGGCGACCGGACCTCTTGCGCTTCTCGATCGTGAGCCAAGCCGGCGGCACGTGCACCGACACGTTCGCGACAGAGATGTTCGCGATCGACGACGTCGAGCTCACGACCGACGAAGCCTGCCCCGCGCGCTGAGCCGCGCTCGCCTTCGGGTGGATTCGATGGCACAAGGAATGGATGGGGGGCCTCCTCGTCACGCTGCTCGCGGCGATGGAGATCCACGCCGCCGGTGGGTGTCCGGGCGCCGCCGACATCGAGCGCCAGCTGACGCCGCTGCTCGGCCCGGGGCCCGAGGCGCACACGTCCGACGTCGCGACGATCAAGCGCGGCCCCGACGGCGCGCTCACGGTGGCGTTGCACGACGCGCAGGGCGCTTCGATCGAAGAGCGTCGGTTGCCGCCCGCGGGCTCGTGCCGCGATCAGGCGGAGACCGTCGCCGTCACGCTCGCGATCTGGGAGGCGCAGATTCACCCGGAGATCTCGCTGCGGCTCGATCGCTTGTCCGTGGCGCCGCCGGTCGTCGCGCGCGTGGCGCCCGCGGCCCCGCCGTCGCCTCCGTCCGCGTCGGTTTGGGCGCTCGGCGCGGCCGTCGCGGGGGATTGGCAGCAGGGCGCGGCGGCGCCCGCGGGGCGGCTCGAGCTGTCGTGGGCGCGCGCCGACAGTCCGTGGCGCGCGCGCCTCGCCGTCGTCGGCGTCGGCGGGCACACGCTCGAGCTGCCACCCGGGCGCGCGACGTGGGCGCGCGCCTTCTTCGCGTTGGGCGTCGAGCGGGCGCTCGCGCGGGGGCGGCGTTGGTCGTTCGGCGTCGGCGCGAGCGCCGTCGGTGGCGTCGCGGTGATCTCGGGCGCGGGCTACGCGGTCGACCGGGGCACGACGAGCCTGGAGGTCGGCGGCGAGGCCTCGGCGCGCGTCGCGTTCGCAAAGGGCCGCGTTCATCCGTGGCTGGGTGTGTCAGTCGTCGGGTGGGCCCGTCGACAACAGCTGGAGCTGCAAGGGGTTGCTTCGTCATCGGCGCTGCCGCGCTGGGAGCCGATGGCGGCCCTGGGCGCGGATCTTTTCTGGTGAGTTGAAACCTTTCTCGGCCCGGCGACACTGAAGGGCGCACCATGACGTCGATGGCGGCGCGCGACCGACGATTGCGGGCGGGGCAGGACCCGGCGCCCGAGGCGTCGGCGCCCCTGACCTTCGCGTCGATCTATGCAGAGCACGCGCAGACCGTCGCGCGGTGGGCGGCGCGCCTCGGCGGCCCGGCCGCGGACGCCGAGGACATCACGCAGGAGGTCTTCCTCGTCGTGAACCGCCGCCTGTCCGACTACCGCGGCGAGAGCCGGGTCTCGACGTGGCTGTTCGGCATCACGGCGAAGGTCGCCGCCAACGAGCGCCGCCGTCGCAAGCTGCGCCACCTGTGGTTTCGCTTCGTGCCCGCCGCCGTCGACCGCGCGCCCGCGCCTGGGGACGGCGCGCTCGAGCAGCTCGAGAGGCGCGAGCGCCGCGTGCTGTTCCACCGCGTGCTCGATGGGCTCGCCGAGCGGCACCGGCGCGCGCTCGTGCTGTTCGAGCTCGAGGAGCTGTCGATCGACGAGATCGCCGAGCTCATGGAGCTGCGCCCGGGCAACGTGCGCGTGCTGCTGCACAGAGCCCGCGCCGCGTTTCTGAAGGCGATGGTGGCGTGCGAGCTGAACACGGACCTGGGGAACAAACCATGAGCGTTCGAGACGAAGACATCTGGCGCTTCCGCGAAGCCTCCGTCGATCGGCGGGCGCTGTCGGCGCGCGCGGCGGATTTGGTCGACGCCGTTCGCGACGTGCCGCCGCTGCCGCCCGAGGCGCTCGCGCGCATCAAGCACGACGTGCTCGCGCGGCGGAGCGCGCGCGTCGGGTTGCCGCTCGCGCTGCGGTTCGCGCTGTTGACGGGCTTCGTGCTCGCGTCGGTGGCGACGGCGCGGGGGGGGATGATGTTGTGGCGCCGCTACGTCGCGCCGGCGGCACCGGCGCCGCGCGAGGCGACCTTCGCGCCGAAGCGGACGCCGCACGCGAGCGTCGTCGTCGAGAAGATTGAGCCGGTCGCAGCTGTCGAGCCCCTGGTCGAGGTCGCGCCGTTTCGCGCGCCCGTCGTTCACGTCCGTAAGGAAGCGGCGGTGCGTCCCGTCGCACCCGTGCCCGCGCTGTCGACGAGGGACGAGGCGCAGCTCCTCGGCCGCGCGCTCTCGCGCTTGCGCCAGGACCACGACCCCGCGGGCGCGCTCGCGCTGCTCGACGAGTACGCGCGCACATTCCCGCGCGGCATCATGGCGCCCGAGGCGCTGCGCGCGCGGCTCGAGGCCGTCATTCAGATGGACGATCGCAAGACGGCGCTCGCGCTGCTCGACGGGCGCGGCGCCTTCGCGGGCCGGCTCGGGTCGGATCTGCTGCTGACGCGCGCCGAGCTGCGCGCCTCGGCGGGCCGCTACGGCGACGCGCGCGCCGACTTCGACAAGCTGTTGGCGACGACGCTGCCGGTTGAAACGGCTGGCCGCGCCCTGTACGGCCGCGCGATCACCCTCGGGCACCTCGGCCAGGACGAGCGCGCGCGCGCCGATCTGCTCGCCTATCAAAAGCGGTTTCCCGACGGGAAGTTCGCGGTCGAGGTCTCGCGCCTCCTGAAGACGGAGGGCGCGGCGAATCGTCCGTAACGTTTTCCGACGTCGCGACACCAAGCGGCTGCCATGACAACGATGCCGACGAAGCGGACTCTTTTGAAGGTGGCCCTGGCCGCGCTCCTCGTGGGGACCGGGTGCAGCGCCCACAACGTCATCGGACAAGTTCCCGACGGCGGTGGCGCGGGCGCGTCGGGTGCCGCGGGCACGACGGGCGCGGCCGGCGCGTCGGGTCCGATGTGCAAGGCCGTCGCGACGACCGAGACGACCTGCTCGGGCGGCGTCGACGACGACTGCGACGGCTTCGTCGATTGCCTCGACTCCGAGTGCGACGGCAAGCCGTGCGGCGATGGCCTCACGTGCGCGGGCGGCGCGTGCCGCAAGCCCTGCGCCGCGGGCGCGACGGACTGCGTGCCCGAGCTGCCGCTTCTCCAGAACGTCAAGGTGACGACGCGCGGGGACACCGCGACGATCGACTTCGAGCCTGTCGCGGGCGCGCTCGACTACCGCATCTACCCCGAGCCGGCCGCCGCCGATTGGCTCATCGGCGCGAACGGCGAGGTCGGCGCGAAGAACGCGATCTATCGGTGCGCGGGCGATCGCGTCTTTCAAGATCGCGCGAGCGACACGGCGAACCTCTTCGCCTGTTCGATCGCTGGGTGCGCGAACACGCAGCACAACTACGTGCGCACCGAGGCGGACTCGACGCTGGGCTACGTCTTCGTCTCGCCCGCGGCCGGTCGCGTGCCCGTCTACCGCGTCGCCGATCCGAACGGGGGGGGCGGCTTCCGCAACTCCGATTGGGTCGTGCCGCTGTACTCGGAGGCCAACAGCGCGGAGTACGTCACCGACCCGGCGGCGCGCGACGCGCTCCTCGCGAAGGGCTGGCGCGACGACGGCATCGCCTTTTACACGATCGATCCGACGTCGACGTCGACGACGAAGACGGTCTACCGGATCAAGTACGCGCCCGGCGTCGACTGGCAGGGCGACAACGTCGTCTTTTTCTTCTCAGACGGCCCCGAGCACGACGCGCGCGCCGCGCAGCCCGCGAAGGAGATCGCCGACCTGGGGCCGCGCTTCAAGGTCCTCGCGACGCAGGAGGCGGGGAGCGTCGCGCTTCGCCGCGTGCAGTACCCCGGCAGCTTCGACGTGCTCGCCGCGGGCGAGGCGCGCTTCCAGCAGGTGCTGCACCAGGGCGGTCGTCCCCTCGCGTCGGTGACGTGGCCCGGGATCAAGAAGGCCACGCGTTTCATTGTCGAAGCGCTCGACACCGGGTGCCCCTTCCCGAACGGTTACATCGCGTCGTCGCACCACGCCGCCGACGTCGACCGCACGAGCCTGCAACCTTTCAACTCACCGTCGATCACCGTCGACGAGGCGCGGCTCTCTTCGGGCGAGGTGTTCGTCAACGGCCAGCACGATCCGGCGAACCGGCCGAAGCCCGTCGCGCGCGCCTACGTCGACCTCACGCCGCAGGCGCAGCCGACGATGGACTTCCTCGCGACGTTCGACGACGGAGCGCCTTGGGCGGCGCTCACGAAGTTCCAGGACAACAACGCGTTCATCTTCCGCAACGCCGATTGGGCCATCGACACGAGCGGCTGCACGGAGAACTTCACCGTCGGTCCGGTGCTCGGTCAGCTCGTGCTCGGCATGGCCGACGGCGGCTCCAGCTGCAACGTCAGCATCACGCCGAAGAAGGTGGCGACGAAGCTGACGGCCGACAAGTACCTGCACGTGACGATGAAGACGGACATCCCGTCGACGGGCCGGCGCTACCCGCAGCTCATGGTGACGAACGTGCCGCTCAAGGCCGACCCCGATCCGATGACGGGCAACATCGACGACGTGCCCGTGCACGCGCGCCTCGGCAACTTCCCGTACCAGGTCGCCGGCGCCGACATGATGCTCGGCACGGCCGACGACGTGCCGGCGCAGGGCGGGCAGTCGATCGTCGTGCAGCCGTTCGGCGGCTATCAAGAGACGCAGATCGAGTTCTGCGACACGCGCGGGTGGGGCGTGAGCCAGCAGTGCAACCGCGCCAACGTGTACGGCTTCCACGCGGGCGACTATCAAGACACTTGGAAGCAGGCGTGGACGCCCGTGCCCGTGCAGGGCGATCTCGCGGGCTACGACCGTCCCGTGCAGTGGGACGTCTACACGTCGACGTCGCGCGTGTACGTGTTCATGGACGGCAAGCCGTCCGCGTGCGCCGTGCTGCCCGCGGGCCGCATGACGACGGGCGACGTGACCGTCGCGTACCGCGCCGTGCTCTACCACTGCGGCATCGACGAGACCGTCACGCCCGTCGACACGGGCCACAAGTACGAGCACGACCACAGCATCTGCCACAGCGATCGGCACATGGACGACTTCGGCATCGACCTGTCGGTCGCCGCCCCCGCCTGGGACGAGACGAAGCTCCCGTGCGGGACGAAGTGGTATGGCGGGACGTAGCGCGTCGTCGCTCGCGATCGCCTTGGCCTTCGCCTTCGCGGGCGCGTGCGGCGGGAGCGGCGCGACGTCGAGTCCCGATGGGGCCGCGGGAGCGGCTGGAATAGACAGCGCGGTCGGCGAGACCAGCGTCGACGATCCGGCGCCCGTGTTCACGACGGCCGACCGCGCGGCGCTCGAGGCGCTGCGTTACGACGACGGCGCGCCGCCGGCTGACCCCAGCAACCACGTCGCCGACGATCCGGCGGCGCGCGCGTTCGGGCAGCGGCTGTTCTTCGATCCGTCCTTCTCGGGGCGCCTGCTCGAGGGCGACAACGACGGCACGATCTCCAGCTTGGGCACTCAGGGCCAAGCGGGCCGGGTGAGCTGCGCGGGTTGCCACGTGCCGAGCGCCGGCTTCGTCGACACGCGCAGCCCGCACCAACAAGTGTCGCTGGGTGCGCAGTGGACGCTGCGCCGCACGCCGACGCTGCTCGAGGTCGCGTTCGCGCCGCTCTTCAATTGGGACGGTCGCCGCGATTCGATCTGGAACCAGGCGCTCGGCGTCATGGAGAGCAACCGCGAGTTCAACTCGGGGCGGCTCTTCGTCGCCGAGCAAATTTTTACGAAGCACCGCGCCGAGTACGAGACGATCTTCGGCGCGATGCCGGCGCTCGACGACGCGACCCGCTTCCCCGCGCTCACGGCCGAGACGACCGGGTGCATCGAGGTCGCGTCGACGACGGGCTCGAAGTTCACCTGCCGCGGCATGCCCGGCGACGGCGCCGACTACGACGGCATGAAGCCGGCCGACCAGGCGCTCGTGGGACGGGTCGCCGCGAACGCGACCAAGGCGCTCGCCGCCTATGTCCGCCAGCTTCGCTGCGGCGCGGGGCGTTTCGACAAGTGGCTCGACGGCGACGACGCGGCTCTGTCACGCGCCGAGCAGCGCGGCGCCGCGCTTTTCGTCAACAGCCGCGCCAACTGCGTGTCTTGTCACGGCGGGCCGCGCCTGACCGACGGCGCGTTCCACAACGTGGGCCTGTCGCCCGCCGTCGTCGCCGTCGCGATCCAAGACCTGAACGATCGCGGCGCCGCGACGGGCGTCGCCGCCGCGCTCGCCGATCCGACGAGCACGGCGGGCGCGCTCAGCGACGGCGATCGCCACGCGCTGCCCGCGGCGGTCACGGCGACGATGGAGGGCGCGTTCCGCACGCCGACCCTCCGCTGCGTCGCCGGGCACCCCAGCTTCATGCACACCGGACAAATGAGGGGCCTCGATCAGGTCATGGCGTTCTTCGATCGTGGTGGCGATCGCGCGGGCGGGTACCCGGGCACGAGCGAGCTCGCGGCGCTGGGCCTGTCCGATCGCGAGCGCGCGGATCTCGTCGCGTTCATGGATACGCTCACGGGGCCGGGGCCGGCGGCCGCGCTCAAGGTGGCGCCGTGAAACGGCTCGCTTTCGCTTGTGCGCTCGCGTTCGTTTTCGCGCTCGCGTTCGCGGCGTGCGGCGGGGCCAAGGAGCAAGGCGGCGTCGCGGGCGCGACGGGCGCCGCCGGCACGACGGGCGCCGCCGGCAGCGGGCCGGACGCCGCCGCCGTCACCGATGGTCCCGCGTTGCCGGAGGTTCCTTTCGCGGGGCCCGACGGCCCGATCGAAACGTACGTGCCGAAGGTGGGCAGCTGCGGCTTCGAGACGCCCGCGTTCTGCGACACGTTCGAGACGGGCCCGGCATCGGCGACGGCCGGCGTCCGTTCGGGCGAGCTCGATCCGACCCATTGGAGCGTGGTGCGCGGCGTGCCTCAAAGCGCAGCCTACGACGACGACATCATCCGCGTCGGACCCGCGCTCATCGGTCAGTGCCGCGCGGGCCTTTCGAACACGCGCGTCCTGCCCGACTCCGACGTGTTCGTGTGCGATCCGATCCCGACGATTCCCAGCCGCCACGTGCTCGCGACGGCCGCCGAGCAGAACTACGGCCTCGCGACCTACCGCATCCGCCAGCCGTTCGACTTCGCGGGCCGCACGGGGACGATCAAGCTCGACATGGATTTGTCGAACAACGGCCTCGGCGGCTGGCCCGCGCTCGTGATCGCCGAGGATCCGGCGGCCACGCCCAGCTTCGATTGGCAAGAGCGCGGCTCGGGCCCGCGCAACGGCGTCGAGATCGAGTTCGGCACGGGCTGGAACAACACGGCGCACACGCTCGAGGCCATCGTCTACACGTTCAAGGACTACCTGCAGACGTCGCACATCCCGTCTTTCGACCCCGCGGTCCCCCACGCGACGACGGCGCCCGACGCGCTCAACCACGTCGAGATTTACCTCACGCAGACGCACCTCGAGGTGTGGACGTCGAACGCGTCGCCCGACGGCGTGACGTTCCCGGACCTGCACAAGCTGTGGGAGGGCGACCTCGCGCTGCCGTTCTCGCGCGGCTATCTGACGCTCGCGCTGCGCAACCACGCGACGATGAAGTACTGGCTCGGCTCGGCGGCCCAGGTCCGCTTCGACAACGTCGGCTTCGACGGCCCCGTCGTGGCAGGGTGGCGCGAGTACAGCGCGCCCGATTCGCTGACGACGTTCAAGGGCCTGCCCGGCTGCAAGATGGCGGGCACGACGTGCCAGTGGGAGGGCGACGTCATCCCGGCGTTCCCGACGGACGCGGGCCGGGTCATGTGCGCGCAGACGACGTGCACCTACGACGCCGAGGGCCGCAACGTCGGCTACGCGATCCCCAACGTCGACGAGAACAGACCCGGCGTCGCGTTCCCCTTCAAAGGCGTCACGCTCGCGGGCGCGACGCGCGCGCGCCTCGTCCTCGGCGTCACGTACCCGTGGTTCGAGTGGAACATGATGTTCCCACCGCCGACGCACTTGAACTTGCGCCACCGCGAGAACGGCGGCGCGTGGCACGATCGCTTCGTGACCGCCGTCGAGGCGAACGCCTTTATGGACTTCAACCCGGCATTGGGCGGCGCGGGCGCGAGCGCGGGTCTGCTCAACGAAGTGATCGACCTCGACCTCGCCGGGCTGCATGACGGCGACAACACCGTCGAGCTGATGGCGTCGGGCACGTGGACGGGCACTTACCGCATCACGGTCACGGGCCTCGATCTCGTGCTCGACGATCGGTAGGCGCTCAGAAGAAATACAGCCGGCCGGTCAGCGTGACGTTGAACGGGTTGCCCGGCGTGTAGTGAACGTCCGGCAGGAGGTCGCCCGTGACGTGGCCGTTCGCATCGCGCTGCGAGCAGGCCGATGCGGGCGTCAGGGTCTCGGCGCGGCTGCACGATCGGTTGGCGAACTGTGATTCCCTCCCGCTACTGCGGCGAATCGGCCAAATACGAGATGTCGCAGTTGGTCGTCGTCCAGTAGACGCGCGTGCCGTCGATGGCGAACGACGTCGGCCACGGCTGCGCGCGGGCGATGACCTGCGCGACCGGTGGGCCGCCGACGTCGACGGAGACGGGGCCGCCGCGTTCGACGAGCGTGTTCTCGCCGAAGTAGGCGTGCCTGCCGCCGACGGCGAAGCCGGTCACGCCGAAGTTCTTGATCGTGTCGGAGTAGATCTGGTGGCCTTTCATCGACGGATCGGCGGTCGACAGATCGGCCTGCCACACGTTGTTCTCCTTTGCCCAGTTGAGCACGCCCGCGTTCACGGTGATCGTGTCGAGCAGCGGGATCGGGAACGAGCCCAAGACGAACGACGGGCACGAGTACTGGACCGACGTCGACGGGTCGCACGGCTTCGTGAGGTCGTACATGTTGATGCCGCGGTTGTCGCTCGAGGGGAAGAAGAGCCGCTTGCCGTCGGTGGCGAGCGCCGTCGCGAAGCCGTGCTCGGGGCCGAGCGTGAAGCCGACCATCTTGACGTCGGCGGCGGTCGTCGCGCCCGCGCTGGGGATCGAATACAGGCGCGAGCCCGCGCCGAAGTACAGCGTCGTGCCGTCGGGCGACAGCGTGATCGCCGAGATAGGCGGCTTCTGCCCGGCCGTCTCGATCGCGGGGCGGCTGGGCGTGCCCACCGACGAGATCGGCGACGCGTCGGGGGCGAGCGTCGCCGGCAGCAACGTCTTGGGCGCGCCGCCCGCGGTCACCGAGCGGATCTCCGTGCCGCCGCCCCCGTGCGCGAAGCCGGCGGGATCGACGGTCACGAGCTCGGGCGCGTTGATCCAGTAGACGACGCCGTCGCGGACGAAGAACGCCGCCGGCACGGGCCGGTCGTTGACGAGCAGCGGTTGATCATCGGTGAGGTGAATCACCGCGGGCAGGACGCCGGACGCCAACGTCGTCGCGACGCCGCCTGTCGACGACACTCGATTGATGGTGCCGTGGCCGAGATCGGTCCAGTAGATCGAGTCAGCCTCGTGCACGAGCCGGAGCGCCGAGCAGCCGGGCGCGGGCGCGACGAGCTGGGTCGGCTCGACGCCGCAGACGCCGGCGTTGCAAGTCGCGCTCGGCTTGCACGCGATGCCGCAGCCGCCGCAGTTCTCGCTGTCCGTCGCGAGATCGGCGCACAGGACGCCGCACGCGACGCCGCAGACCTCGGGGTGGGCGCCGCACAGGCTCGACCGTGTGACGGGCGAGACGCCGAGCATGCACGTCTTCTTCGGTGCGCTCGCGTCACCGCCATCGCCCGAGGCCGCGTCGACCACGTTCGGAGCGGCGCCGGCGTCCCCCTCCACGGGCCCGAGCCCGACGAGGCTGCGACCACCACAAGAAGAGAGGAATCCAATCGCGGCGACGAGCGCCGAAGCCATAAGTTGTTTGTGCACGAGCGTTCCCGGAACTACGCCTCAGATTGCCGGCGGGATCAAGCCGTCCCCCGGTGCCCAACCCTCGCGCGCGAGCAGGGCGACGACGCGCGCGCGAATGTCGTCGCGGATCTCGCGCACGCGGGCGACGGGCTTGCCCTTGGGGTCCTCGAGCGGCCAATCGTCGCGCCGCAGGTCCGGCACGTGCGGGCACGCTTCGCCGCAGCCCATCGTCACGAGCAGGCGCGCGGCGCGCGCGAGCTCATCGGTGAGGAGGCGCGGCGTCGCGTTCGAGAGATCGACGCCGACCTCGGCCATGGCGACGGCCACCTCGGGGTGGACGCGGGGCCCGGGCGCCGTGCCCGCCGACACGGCGTGGGCGCGCGCCGGATCGCAGAGCTCGTTGAACCACGCCGCGGCCATCTGTGAGCGGCCGGCGTTGTGAACGCACGCGAAGATGATCGTGTTCACGGGGAGCTTTCTGCGGGGCGCAGCAGCCAGCGAAAGAACGTCGTCGCCGCGCCGGCGCCCAACATCTGGGCGGCGATGAAGCCAGGCGCGTCGGTGGGGCGGATCCCCGCGAACGTGTCGGTCGCGGCGCGCGCGAGCGTCACGGCTGGATTCGCGAACGACGTCGACGACGTGAACCAGTAGGCCGCCGTGATGAACGCGGCGACGGCGAAGGGCGTCGCGGACGGACGCGCGTGCCCGCAGCCGCGAATCACGCCGACGAGGCCGAACGTCGCCGTGAATTCGGCCACGAGCGGGCCCGTCCCCGCGCGCGCGTGGTGGGAGGCCGCGAACAACGGGAGGTCGAACATGACGTGCGCGAGCGCGACGCCCGCGAAGGCGCCCCCGAGCTGCGCGCCAATGTACGGCCCGACGTCGCGCCAGGGCAGGTCGCCCAGGCTGGCCTCCACGACCGTGACGGCCGGATTGAAGTGCGCGCCCGAGACGCCGCCGAACGTGAGGATGAGCGCGACGAGCCCCGCGCCCGTCGCGAGCGTGTTCGCCAGGAGCGCGAGGGCGACGTTCCCGCCCGCGAGGCGCTCCGCCATGATGCCCGAGCCGACGATGGTCGCGAGCAGCAGCGCGGTGCCCACGCCTTCCGCCGCGAGCCGCCGCCCGAGCGTCACGAGGCCCGCCGGCGCACGGGCAAGCGCACGGGCAAGGCCGCGCAGCACGCGGCTTCGTCGTCTGAGCCACGTAGTTCGAGGCCCGCGCGCAGCGCCTCGAGCGCCGCGAGGACGTCGGCGCGCGCGCCCGCGGGAATGCGGTCGTACAGGTCGCCGAGGACATCGCGCTCGCCGCACTTCAACGTCGCGAGCGCCGCGCGGCCCGTCGCCGTCAGCGAGACGTGGACGACGCGTCCATCGTTCGGGCTCTTGGCGCGGGCGAGGGTGCCGTTGCGTTCGAGGACCGACACGTTCCGGCTCATCGTCGACACGTCGACGGAAAGCGCGGCCGACAGGGCGCCGATCGTCATCGTGGCCCGTTCGGCGCCCGACACCGCCCGCAGCGTCTCGAACTGCTCGAGGGTGAGGTCACCGCAGCAGGGCTCGGACGCCCGCCGCCGCATCACCGCGCGCGCGACCGCCGACAGGAGCGTCGCGAACTGCTCGGGCTTCGTCATGAATATATATTTGTATGATGCAAGTAGTGGCCGACTGTCAATGAGCCCCACGGCGCCCTGGACGGCCCCGGGGCGTCGGCTCATCATCCTCTGATGCGGACGTCGGCGCGGCTCGCGCGCGGAATCGGGCTCGCGGCGCTCGCGGCGTTGTTGTTCGGCGTGACGGCGCCGTTCCTCAAGCTCGCGAGCGCGGGCGTCGGCGTGTTCGCGGGCGCTTCGCTCCTTTACCTCGGCGCCGCCGCGGGCGCGGGCCTGTGGCTCGCGGCGCGGCGCCCGCGCCCCCCGCTGCGCGACGTCGTCGCCGGGAGCGGCCTGGCGCGCCTGGCCCGGGTGGCGCTCTTCGGCGCCGTCGTCGCGCCCGCGGTGCTCATCGCGGGCCTCGCGCGCACCGACGGGGCGTCGGCGTCGCTCGTCCTCGTGCTCGAGGCCCCCCTGACGGCCTTCCTCGCTGTCGTGTTCTTACGCGAGCATCTCGGTCGCCGTGTCGTCGCGGCGCTCGCGCTCATCTCGTTCGGCGCGATGGTGCTGTCCCTCGGGGCCGCGCGCGGACAGGGCGCGGTCGGCCTCGCGCTCGTCGCCGCGGCCGCCCTCGCGTGGGCCGCCGACAACCTCGTGTCGCGCACGTTCGCCGGCGCCGACCCGGGGCTCGTCGTCGCGCTCAAGGGTCTGCTCGGTGGCGCGGCGGCCGCGCTGACCGCCGTCGTCTCGGGCGAAGCGCTGCCGAGCGGCGCGCGCGTCGCGGCGCTCCTCACGCTCGGCGCCGTCGGCTACGGCGTCAGCTTGAACTTCTATCTGCGCGCCCAGGCGCGCGTCGGCGCGGCGCGGACCGCGTCGGTCTTCGCGACGGCGCCTTTCGTCGGCGCCGTCGTCGCGATCCTCGTGGGCGTCGCGTCGGCCACGTGGCAGCTCTCCGTCGCGAGCGCGCTCATGGTCGCTGGCGTCGCGCTGCACCTGCTCGAGACGCATCGCCACCGTCACTCCCACGAGGCGCTCGCGCACGCGCACGTCCACACCCACGACGACGGACACCACACGCACGCGCACGACCCCATGCCCGTCGGCCCGCACGCCCATCCACACCGCCACGAAGCGCTCACCCACGACCACGACCACAGCGAGGACCTTCATCATCGCCACGTCCACTGACCCCCTCTTTAGGCCCCGGAGCGCCGTTGCGGGCCTGGCTACTCAACCCCCCCCTGTTCTGGTATAAGGCTCCGCAAGCGTCTCTTCTCGTCCGTTTTCGTCTCTGCGTCGCAGCTTCGCTGCCGTTCGTTCGAGGTCGACGATCGGCATGTTTGAGGCTTCTGAGCGATGGCAGTTCCCGTCGGATACGACACACAGGAGATCGAAAAATGGGTAGACGGCTTTATGTTGGAAATCTTTCTTACGGCACGACGGAAATGGGACTGCGCGAGATCTTCGGCGCCCTCGGCACCGTGGCTGACGCCAAGGTCGTCATGGACCGCGAGACGGGTCGCCCGCGCGGCTTCGCCTTCGTCGAGATGAGCTCGGATCAGGAAGCCCAGAACGCGATCGCGCAGCTCAACGGCCGCGACGTCGACGGTCGCGCCATCAACGTCAACGAGGCGCAGGAGCGCACCGGTGGCGGCGGCGGCGGCGGTGGTGGTCGCGGCGGCGGCGGCGGTGGCGGTGGCGGCGGTGGCGGTGGACGAGGCCGCTGGTAGTCGAGAGGTGCAATGAACCGCGGATATTCAGGCGGGAAGCGTAACCGCGAGGCGAGCCGAGATCTCAAGAAGAAGGAGAAGGAAGCTCGCCTTGTCCGAAATCGCGACCTTCGTGCGCGTGGCATCGACCCGGACACCGAAGAGGTGACCGGGCCGGCGGACGGAACCGCGTCGCTCCCCGAGGTGAAGCTCGAGGACGTCGTCATCGGGGTGGCGCGTGCGCCACGCCGGGGAGACTTTGGGCCCACGAAGCTCTTCGTGGGAGGCCTGAGCTCCGAGACGACGACTGAAGATCTGCGGACCTCGTTCGTGAAGTTCGGCGAAGTGGTCGACGTGGCTGTCATCCTGGATCGCGCGACGGGTCAGTCGCGTGGGTTCGGGTTCGTCAGCTACGACAGCTCGGCGAATGCGGAAGCGGCGATCAAGGGCATGAACGGCGTCGAATTGGACGGCCGCGTGCTCAAGGTCAACCGCGCCGAGGCTCGTCCCGGCGGCCGCTGACCGCGCTTCAGGACGTTCGTCGCACATCACCCGGAGGGCGAGCCAGCTTGGCTACCTTCCGGGTTTTTTGCGTCTGACGCCGAACCTAGCCCACCCCGAAATCCTTGGATGCTTGATGAGGGGCGTGACTCAGGGTCCGGGCGCAACCGGCGCGCACTTGCCCTTCATGCACTTGGCCGACATGCACGCGTTGCCGCAGCTTCCGCAGTTCGCGGCATCGTCGTTCGGCATGACGCACTGAGCACCGCACGGAATTTTGTCTGCGGCGCAGTTGGAGGCGCAGGCGCCGGCCTTGCACACCTCGTTCGGCCCGCAGACTGTGCCGCAACCGCCGCAGTTGGACGCGTCTTTCTGGACGTCGACGCACGCGTTGCCGCACGACGTTCCTCCGTCCGCGCACCCGCACGCGCCGCTGGTACACGTCGTCGCGCCCGCGCAGGCGACGCCGCAGGCGCCGCAGTTCGCGGGATCTCTCGTCAAATCGACGCAGCTGTTTGCGCACCCAGTCTTCGGCGCGGCACAGGTGGTCAGACACGCTCCGCTCTTGCAGGCCTGGCCCGCCGCGCAGACCTTTCCGCAGCCGCCGCAGTTCTGAGAATCGGTCGCCGTCGAAACGCAGACGCCGCCGCAGAGCACGCCGCCGTTGGGGCAGCCGCACTTACCGCCCGTGCAGGTCGTGCCGCCCGTGCAGACGACGCCGCAGGCGCCGCAGTTTCCAGGATCGCCCGCGGCAGCGACGCACGCCGAGCCGCAAGGCGTCTCGCCCGCTGGACACGTCGTGACGCACGCGCCCTGCGAGCAGACCTGGACGCCCGTGCACACTTTTGCGCAGGCGCCGCAGTTTGCCGGATCGCTGTGGAGATCCACGCACTGGCCTGAGCAATGCGTGCGTCCCCCGCTGCACACGCACCGGCCCGCAGCGCAAAGGCTGTCTCCCGCGCAGGCGAGACCGCACGCGCCGCAGCTCGTGGGGTTGACGGTCGTATCGACGCACGCGCCGTTGCAGTTCGTGAGTCCGTTTCCGCACGTCGTGGTGCACACGCTTGCGTTGCAGACCTGATTGGCTCCGCACGCGTGCCCGCACGCGCCGCAGTCGGCGACGGCGCTCGCGAGGTCGTAGCAAACGTTGCCGCAAGACGTTTGACCCTGCGGACAGACGCACGCCTTGCCGCTGCAGATCGTGCCGCCTTTGCAGACGGTGCCGCAGGCGCCACAGTTCTTGGGATCCGACGCGAGCTGAACGCAGGCGCCCCCGCATGAGGTCAGCCCGGCGCCGCATGACGAGGCGCAGACCCCGAAGTCGCACACGTTCCCGGCGGGACACGCCGCCCCGCAGGCCCCGCAGTTGCCCAGGCTCGACCTGAGATTGACACAGGCGCCGGCGCAGGACGTTTCCCCGATGCCACAGACGCATGCGCCGGCCCTGCAGATGCGGCCCGTTGGGCACGCCACGCCGCAGGCCCCGCAGTGGTCGCCGTCGCTCTCTGTCGCGACGCACACGCCGGCGCAGTCTGTCGTGCCTATCGAGCAGGCGACGACGGAAACGTCACCGACGGTGGCGTCATCAGACGGCAACGCCACGGGCAGCCTCGTCGAGGCGTCGAGGCTCGCGTCGTTGGGGACAATCGTTCCGCAACCAAGAAGGCCCGCGGCCGCGCAGAGACCGTAGACCAGGACGAGTCGATGTTGCTTAAGCATGTCGTTATCCGGAGCAACATGGGGTCCCGTCTCGCCACCGCAAGATCGGCAAACGTTTCACTGCCGCGGACCGGCGTCGGCATTCGCGCTCGGGGGAGCCTGACGCCCGGTCCGCCGTCGTGGGGTGGACCCTTGCGTGCATGAACCGCGACACCATGGTTGCTCCATGAGCCTGGAAGAGACGTCCCTGGACGACGGGCGGATCACCTTCGAGAGAGGGGAGCCACCCATCAAGATGCTGCTTCGGGACCCCGTCTGCGGGATGGAGGTGACGCCCGAAACCGCGGCGGCGAGCCGTGAGCATCTGGGCGCGCCGTACTATTTCTGCTCGACGAAGTGTCGTGACAAGTTTGACGTGGAGCCGGAGCGCTACGCCGGCTGAACGCCTTCCTTCGCCCTCGTCAGGCCGTCGCGCGCGGCTCCAGGCCGCGCCACCTTGACACCCACGTCCAACGCCCGTAGACGTGGCCTCGTGAATCGGTTGGCCCTGCGCGGCTCCTGCCTCGGCGCCCTGATTCTGCTGGTGGGGGCTTCAAGAACACTCCACGCCGAGCTGGCGGTGCGGGACGATCGCGGTGTCACCGTGACGTTCGCGCGCCCACCGGCGCGCATCGTCAGCCTGCTTCCGTCGCTCACGGAGAGCGTGTGCGCGCTCGGCGCCTGCGACCGCGTCGTCGGCACGGATCGTTTTTCGAACTGGCCAGCGAGCGTCGCGACGCTGCCCAAGCTCGGCGGGATCGAGGACGCGCAGGTCGAGCGTGTCGTCGCGCTCAAGCCGGACGTCGTGCTCGTCTCGGTGTCGGCGCGGGTCAGCGATCGGCTCGAGGGGCTCGGGCTCAAGGTGCTCGCGCTCGAGTCGAAGGCCCACGCCGATGTGAAGCGCACGCTGACGCTGCTCGCGCAGCTGGTGGGCCTCCCCAATGAAGCCGCGCGCGTCTGGGCCGGCATCGAGCGAGACACCCAGGCGGCGATCGCGCGCGTGCCGGCGGGCCTGCGCGGCAAGCGCGTGTACTTCGAGATCGACGTCGCGCCCTACGCGGCCGGGCCGGGCTCGTTCATCGGAGAGACGCTGCAGCAACTCGGGCTCGCGAACGCGTTGCCCGCCGCGCTGGGACCGTTCCCGAAGCTGAACCCAGAGTACGTCGTGCGGGCGCAGCCCGACATCGTCATGGCCGCCAAGCCGAGCCTCGCCGAGATGGCGAAGCGTCCCGGGTGGACGTCCCTGCGGGCGCTCGCGGGGCATCAGACCTGCGGCTTCGTCGCCGAGCGCTACGAGCTCCTCATCCGTCCAGGGCCGCGCATGGGCGAGGCCGCCGCCGTGATCGCGGAGTGCCTCGCCGCCCTGCCGAAGGCGCGGTGATGTCGGGAAGCGAAACGAACGACGGGCGCCGTCGGCGTCGGCTCGCGCTCGGCCTCGCGCTCGGCACGCTCGTTTTGCTCGTCGCGGGCCTGGCCGCGGGCAGCGACGGGTGGTCGCTCGCCGGCTTGCTCCGAGCTTGGAAGACGTCCGAGGGCGCGCTCATCATCTTTCAGATTCGCGCGCCGCGAACGCTGGGCGCGTGGCTCACGGGCGCGTTGCTCGGCCTGTCGGGCGCGACGGCGCAAGGTCTCTTTCGCAACCCGCTCGCCGATCCGTATCTGCTCGGCTCGGCGTCGGGCGCGATCCTGGGCGTCGTGCTCGTGCTCGCGGCGGGGGCGCTGGGTGGGTACGTCATCGACGTCGAGACGGCCGACCTCCTCGCGCGCTTCGGCCTCGTCGCCGCCGCGTTCGTGGGCGCGCTCTTCGGCGTGCTGCTCACGTTGTCGCTCGCGCGCGGCGCGCAAGAGACGACGCGCTTGCTGCTCGCGGGCGTCGTCGTCGGCGTCGTCCTCTCGGCCGTGAGCGATCTCGTGACGAGCGCGGCCCCCGACGCGCTTCGCGGCAAGCAGGCGTTTCTCCTCGGGAGCACCGGCTTCCTCGGGTGGAACAGCTGTCTGTTGCTCGCGCTCGGTCTCGCGGTGACCTTGCCGCCGAGCTGGCGGCTGTCGCGCGCGCTCGACGCGCTCACGCTGGGCGCCGACAGCGCGTTGAGCCTCGGCCTCGCGTTGCCGCGCATCCGCGTCGCGCTCGTCTCCGCGCTCGCGCTCGCGACGGGCGTCGCCGTCTCGCAGGCGGGCCTCGTCGCCTTCGTCGGGCTCGTGTCGCCGCACTTGGTGCGTCGCTTCGCGCCGGCGACGCACGGCTTCACCGTCGTCGCGAGCGCCGCGACGGGCGGCGTGCTGTTGCTCGCGGCCGATGTCCTCGCGCGCACGTTGATCGCGCCGCAGGAGGTCCCGGTCGGGGCGCTCACGGCGCTGCTCGGCGGCGGCTACCTGATCTGGCTGCTGCGCAAGAAGAGGCAGACGACGTGACGGCGCTGCGGGCGAATCAGGTGCGCGTCAAGCTCGGCGCGACGCAGGCGCTCGACGACGTCACGTTCGACGTGCAGCCCGGGTGGACCGCGATCGTCGGCCCCAACGGCGCCGGCAAGTCGACGCTGCTGCGCGTGCTCGCGGGCCTGCACGCGCCGGACACGGGCGAGGTGCATCTGAACGGCGCGCCGCTCGCCGGGTGGCCCGCGCGCACGCGCGCGATGCAGACGGCGTGGCTCGCGCAGCAGGGCGAATCGACCGGCGAGCTGACCGTCCGCGAGATCGTCGCCCTCGGGCGGTTGCCGCGGCTCGGCCTGTTCACGTCGCCGACGCCGGAGGACGAAGCCGCCATCGAGCGTGCCCTGACCGCCGCCGAGTGCGCGGCGTGGCGAGAGCGCCGGCTGCACGAGCTGTCGGGCGGCGAGCGGCAGCGCGTGCTCCTCGCGCGCGCCTTGGCCGTCGAGGCGCCCGTGCTCCTGCTCGACGAGCCGACGACCCACCTCGATCCACCCCATCAGGTCGTGTTGGTGCGCCTCATCCGCCAGCAGGTGCGCGCGGGACAGACGGTCGTGAGCGTGCTTCATGATCTATCGCTGGCGCTGCTCGCCGATCGCCTGGTCGTCATGGACCGCGGGCGCATCCGCGCCGAAGGCGCGGGCGGCGACCCGGCGTTGCGCGCCGCGCTCGTCGACGTGTTTCAAGGCGCGATTCGCGTCGAGCGGTTCGAGTCTCGCTGGATCGCGATCCCCCACCAAGAGCTCTGAGGCCTCTGAGTGCCGGCACGCGCTGTCATGGTCCTGGGCACGACGAGCGGCGCCGGCAAGAGCTGGCTCGCGACGGCGCTGTGTCGCTGGTACGCGCGCCGCGGGTTGAAGGTGGCGCCGTTCAAGGCGCAGAACATGAGTAACAACGCGCGCGTCGTGCCCGGCCCGGGCGGACGGCTCGGCGAGATCGGCAGCGCGCAGTACTTCCAGGCGCTCGCGGCGCGCGCGCGTCCCGAGGTGCGCATGAACCCCGTGCTGCTCAAACCCGAGCGCGACACCTCGAGCCAGGTCGTCGTGCTCGGTCAGGTGCGCGCCGACCTCGCGGCGGTCCCGTGGCGCGAGCGCAGCGAGCGGCTGTGGCCGTTCGCGCGGGACGCGCTGCGCGCGCTGTTGAACGAGAACGACCTGGTCGTCATCGAGGGCGCCGGCTCGCCCGCCGAGATCAATTTGCACGCGAGCGACTACGTGAACATGCGCACGGCGCGCGAGGCCGCGGCGGCCTGCCTCGTCGTCGCCGACATCGATCGCGGCGGCGCCTTCGCGCACCTGTTTGGCACGCACCAGCTCTTGCCCGTCGACGAGCGCGTGCTGATCCGCGGCTTCGTGCTCAATAAATTTCGCGGCGATCCCGCGCTGCTCGCGCCGGGGCCCGAGCAGCTCGCCGCGCTCACGGGTGTGCCCACGCTCGCCGTGCTCCCGCTGTGGAGAGACCACGGACTGCCCGAGGAAGATGGCGTGTTCGACGAAGGGGTGTTCGGCGACGGGGTGTTCGGCGACGGGAGGGCGACGGGCGTCGGCGTGCGCATCGCCATCGTCGCGTTCCCGCACCTGTCCAACCTCGACGAGTTTCAACCGCTGCGCGCGTGCCCGGGCGTGAGCCTCCGCTGGGCGCGGACACCAGCGCAGCTCGCCGACGTCGACTGGATCATCTTGCCCGGGTCGAAGAACACCTCCGGTGACAGGGCGTGGATGCGCGCGGTTGGCCTCGACGGCGCGATCCTCGCGCACGCGGCCGCGGGCCGCCGCGTGCTCGGCCTGTGCGGAGGCCTGCAGATGTTGGGCGGGCGCATGGTGGATCCCGACGGCGTCGAAGGGGACGAGCACGGGCTCGACCTGCTGCCCGTCGAGACGCGGTTCGAGCGCGACAAGCTGCTGTGCCACACGCGCGCGCAGTTTCAGGCGGTCGCAGGCCCGTGGAGCGCGCTCGCCGACGTGGCGTTCGAGGGCTACGAAATTCGGCATGGTCGCTCCGACGTGGCCGACGGAGGCCAAGCCGCGATCGCGCTGCGGAACGAAGCGGGCGCCGCGCTCGGGTGGCAACGCGGGAGCGTCCTGGGGCTCTATGCCCACGGCCTCTTCGAAGCGCCGTCGGTGATGCGCGCGCTCTTCGGCATCGAGCCGCGAACGCTGGACAGTGTTTTCGACGGCTTGGCCGACTTCATCGACAGCCGCTTCGAGCCGGGCGTGTTGGCGCGGCTCGCGGGCCTAGGCTGAGCGCCGCGCGGTGGCGCCGCGCAGAACGAAGAAGGCGAGCAGCGGCGCGGCCGCGGCGACCGCGAGCGCGAGCCGAGCCCCGGCGGTCGCGGTGCGCGGAAGGTTCCACGTGACGCCCTCGAGCGTCGTCACGAGCGCATCGGCGCCGACGGCGAACGTGATCACCCGCGCGAGGCCGTCTCGCCAACGCGCGCGCAACGAAAAGAGCCCAACCGCCAACAGCGCGTCGAAGCCCACCCACGCCCACTTGATCGACGCGGTCGGGAACCACGCACGCGCGTCGACGCTCGCGAGCAGCGCCGTCCACGGCACGAGCAGCATCGTCAACAGGCTCACGACGAGCGCCGGGCCGCGCAGGAGCGTGCGCAGGCCAAAGCGGAGAAAGCCGCCGCGGGCGAAGGCGGCCAGCACGTCGACGAGAGCGCGCGCGGCGCCCGTCTCGGAGGGGAACGACACGAAGACGCGATCCCAACGCGTCGGCCGCAGCTTGGCCTTGAAGGCGCGCAGTCCTTCGAAGTTGTACAGGCCCGCGGCGGCGGCGCGCGCGAACCGCAGCGGCGTCGCGACCGCGCCGGCGAGCGGCGCGAGGCCCAACGTCACGAGCTGCTTGCCGCCCGCCGCGGCCTCGCGCATCGCATGATCGACGAGCGCCTCG
>JBBQJG010000031.1:0-28611 GCA_038325725.1 Polyangia bacterium
GCTGGTCGACGCCAGGTTCGCGCGCATGGACTACGGCGACGCCATCAAGGAGCTGCAGAAGGTCCCGAGCAGCGTGAAGTTCGAGTTCCCGGTGTCGTGGGGCATCGACCTGCAGTCCGAGCACGAGAAGTACCTCACCGAGCAGGTCATCAAGGGCCCGGTCGCGGTGCTCAACTACCCGCGCGACATCAAGGCCTTCTACATGCGGCAGAACGAGGACGGCCGCACCGTCGCGGCCATGGACGTGCTCGCGCCCGGCATCGGTGAGATCATCGGCGGCTCACAGCGCGAAGAGCGCCTCGACGTCCTCGATCAGCGCCTCGCCGCGCATCATCTCGATCCGAAGGCCTACTGGTGGTACCGCGACCTGCGCCGCTACGGCACCGTCCCGCACGCGGGCTTCGGCCTCGGCCTCGAGCGCACGATCATCTACGCGACGGGCATGGCCAACATCCGCGACGTCATCCCCTTCCCGCGCGCGCCGGGCAGCGCGGCGTTCTGATGCCGCGGCTCGCGCGTGGACTTCCGCGGTCTTTTCGCGGAAAGTGGGCGCCCTCATGAACTCGCTCGTCGACCTGTTCCATAAAATTTACGACGTCCAGGGGGTCATCCGCGTCGGCGGGCTCGCGCTGCTCGCCGTCATCATCTTCTCGGAGACGGGGCTGCTCGTCGGGTTCTTCCTGCCGGGCGATTCGCTGCTCGTGACGGCTGGTTTGTTTTGCACGAGCGCGATCGCCGACCAGGCGCCGCTCCTCAACATCGTGTCGCTGAACCTCGTCGCGATGCTGGCCGCGATCGTCGGTGACACCGTCGGCTATTGGATCGGCGCGAAGTCGGGGCCGAAGCTGTTCACGCGCGAGCAATCGCTGTTGTTCTCGAAGAAGCACCTGCTGCGCACGCAGGACTTCTATGAGCGGCACGGCGGCAAGACGATCATCATCGCGCGCTTCATGCCGTTCGCGCGCACGTTCGCGCCCGTCGTCGCCGGCATCGGGAAGATGGAGTACCGGCGCTTCCTGTCTTTCAACATCTTCGGCGGCATCGGCTGGGTCTTCAGCATGACGATGCTCGGCTTCACGATGGGCAAGATCTACCCGCCCATCACGAAGCAGATCGACAAGGTCATCATCGTGATCATTTTCGTGTCGCTGCTGCCCGCCATGGTCGGCTGGTTGTCGAATCGCAAAAAGGGCGAGAGCCCCTCGGCCGCGGCTTGATGGCCCCCGCGACGAAGAAGCCGGCGAAGCCGGCGGTCAAGGCGAAGGCCAAGCCGCCCGCGGCCAAGCCGCCCGCCAAGCCGGTCACGAAGCCGGTCGCGAAGCCGGTCGCGAAGCACGTCGCCAAGCCGCTGCCCGGCAAGACGCCCGTCGCCAAGCCCGCGCCGAAGCCCGTCGCCCCGGCGCCCGCCGCCAAGCCCGTTGCCGCCAAGCCCGTCGCCGCCAAGGCGGCGGCGAAGGCTCAGGCGCGCGCGCCGTTTCCCAAGAAGAACCTGCCGCAGAGCGAGGCCGAGTTCAGCGCGCGGCTGCCGCTCGCGCTCGGCAAGCGCTTCGAGGCGGTGCGCGCGTTCCTCAAGAAGCAACCCGACCTCCGCGAGGATCTTTACTACTACGGCCCCAAGACCGGCTGGGCGTACCGCTACCTGCGGGGCACGCAGTCGATCTGTTCGATCGTCATTCACGACGAGCGGCTCATGGGCATCGTCGCGCTCGACACGGCGGCGCAGACGGCGATCGTATGGGAAGGCCTGTCGCCCGTCGCGCAGAAGGCGCGCAAGCTCGCGCACGGCTCGCCCACGCTCATCTGGGTCGACGTGCCGTTCGAGGGCACGGGCGCGAAGGATTTTCAGGCGCTGCTCAAGGGCAAGCTCCGCACGTTGCCCCCGCCGGCGGTGCCCGCCCCGTCCGCGTAATCGTGTCGCGGAGGTCGTGGCTCGCGCTCGCGGCGGTCTCGCTCTCGGCGTGCGACGGCGCGAGCGCGCCCGACGGCGCCGTCACGACCGCGGCGCTCGACTGGCTCGACGCCCCCGCGCCCGACAGCCTCGCGAGGCGCGTCAGCGGCGACGGCGACGTCGTCATCGGCACCTTCGGGAGCTGATCCGCACGTGGGGCGCAGCCGAGGCGGCCGCGCTGCAACGCCCACGTTCCCAACGAGCGTAGGATGAGTGGGCTCATGAGGCGCCGGACTTCGTCTTTGGGGCCGTTGTTGTGGCTGTTCGCAACCGCCGCCGGTTGCGGAGCCCACGCGGGCTCAGCCTCTGATGGCGCTGCGGGCGCCGGGGGCACGCCCGACGCCGGGGGCGCGACCGACGCCGGGGCGCCAGACACCGCCAGCGCGGGCGCGGGGGGGACGACCGGCGCCGCCGGGTCCCTCGACGCGTCGGGAGGAACCGCTGGCAGTGACGCCGCCGCAGAGGCGCCGGCGCCCAAGCCCGACGCGGGCGCGACCGACGTCTCGACGCCGCCCAGCCCCGACGCAGGCGAGGTCGCGCCCGTGCAATTTTATGGACGCTGGGATTTCACGGGCGGCCAGGCCATCACCGTCTACAGCGGCAGCCACGTGACGGCGCGCTTCCAGGGCACGGGCATCAGCGCGCGCCTCGACCTCAGCCACAGCCAAGCGCCCGTCACGACGGTGACCTGGCAGATCGACGGCGGCGCGTGGCTCGAGGGCGACGTCAAGGCGACGATGGTCCTCGCGACCGGCCTGACGGCCGGGATGCACGACGTCGTCTTCATGGCGCGCGGCATGGAGGAGCTCTTCAACCGCTGGAATCCTCCCGTCGTCGCCTCACTGAACTTCAGCGGCTTCGACGTCGTGGGTGGCGCGCTCCTGCCGACGGCGCGGCCCGTGCGCCTCAAGATCGAGTTCATCGGCGACAGCCTCACCGAAGGCGTGCGCGTCATCGCCGACGGCACCGATCCGCAGCACACGAACGGCCGCCTCGCGTACCCGTGCCTCACGGCGAACGCGATGGGCGCCGAGTGGCGGCAGGTCGGCTTCGGACACCAGGGCCTCCTGCAGACGGGCCACGGCAACGTGCCGAAGGCCGCCGACAGCTTCGACTGGGTCTACGCGACGGTGCCGCGCGACGCGTGGGTCGCCGACATGGTCGTGCTCAACCAAGGCACGAACGATCGCGACGCGTCGTCGACGGCGTTCCGCCCCGAGTTCGCGCGCTACCTGGGCATCCTGCGCAAGGGCTACCCGCAGGCGAAGATCTTCGTGCTGCGCACGTTTGGCGGCTACCGCGAGGCCGACATCGCCGTCGAGGTCGCCGCGCGCGTCACCGCCGGCGACACGCAGATGTTCTACGTCGACACGACGGGCTGGCTCCTGGCCGCCGACTTCACCGAGGGCCTGCACCCCAACATCGTGGGGCACCAAAAGGCGACAGCCGCGCTCGTGCCCATTCTCAAGCAGCACCTTTAGAGCGGACGCAATCGTTCGGCGACCAAGCCGATGTCAGCGTATGACACTCGCGTTGACCCCGCCCGGCACCCTAGCGCCCACCGAGCTTCGCGCGTACCAGCGCGCCGCGATCGACGCCGTGCTCGCGGCGCGCCGCGCGGGCAAGCGCCGCTTGCTCGTCCACCTGCCGACGGGCGCGGGCAAGACGGTGATCTTCTCGCACCTGGCCCAGCTCGCGAAGCGACAGGTGCTCGTGCTCGCTCACAGAGAAGAACTGCTCACGCAGGCGCGCGAGAAGCTCGAGCGCGCGCTGCAGGGCAGCGCCGTCGTCGCGATCGAGCGCGGCGCCGTGCGGGCGGCGGCGGACGCGAAGGTGCTCGTCTGCTCGATCCGGTCGCTGCACGAAGAGCGCCTCGCGCGCGTGCTGCGCGGGCGCGACGTGGGGCTCATCGTCTACGACGAGTGCCATCACGCGGCGGCCGACGACAACCTGCGCGTGCTGCGGCAACTCGGCGTGTTCGACGCCACCTTCACGGGCACGCTGCTCGGCTTCACGGCGACGACCTCCCGCGGCGACGGCCAGGGGCTCGACGAGGTCTTCGAGGAGATCGTCTATTCGCGCGGGCTGCCCGAGCTGATCGAAGACGGCTACCTGGCTCCCCTACGGGGCTTTCGCATCTCGACGACGGCCGACCTGCGCGGTCTGTCGGCGACGGGCCTCGACTTCGACGAGGAGGAGCTCGCCGAGGCCGTCGACATCGAAGAGCGCAATGCGCTGGTCGCGAGGTCGATCCAGGAGCTCGCGCGCGATCGGCGCACGATCGCGTTCTGCGTGACGGTCGAGCACGCGCGGCACCTCGCGCACGCGTGCAACGCGCTGGGCGTGCCCGCGGGCATCGTCCATGGCGCGATGCCGGGTGATGTGCGCGCGCAGGCGCTGCGCGATTTTCGCGAGGGGCGCGTCCAGGTGCTCACGAACGTCGGCGTGTTGACGGAGGGCTTCGACGATCCCGGCGTCTCGTGCGTCGCGATGGCGCGGCCCACGCGCTCGGAGGGCCTGTACGCCCAGTGCGTCGGCCGCGGCACGCGCCTGCACCCCGGCAAGAACGACTGCCTCATCCTCGACTTCGTCGACCTCACGACGCTGAGCCTGTGCACGCTGCCGTCGCTGTTCGGGGCGCCGCGCGACCTCGATCTGCGCGGCGGCGACGCCAACGAGGCGCGACGCGCGTGGCAGCGCATCGAGTTCGATCGGCCGGGCTTCGAGCTCGAGGCCGGCGCCGTCACGTTGGCGGAAATTCAAGATCGCGCGGCCAGCTTCGATCCGCTGACGTTGCGCCCCGACGACGACGTGCGGGCGATCTCGGCCAACGCGTGGTTCTCGCTCGGCCGCCACGGGTTGGGGCTCCACTTCCAGCGTCGGCCCGGACGCGCCAGCGAGGTGCTCGTCCTGCGACGCCCCGGCCGCGGCAAAGTGTGGGAGGTCGTCATCGACGACGCGCCCATGGAGCGCTTCTCGCGGTTCGAAGAGGCCGTCGACGCCGTGGACTTCGAGCTCGAGCGCATGGGCCACGCGACGGCGGCGTCGGCCCGACCGGAGGCGACCTGGCGTCGGGCCGCCCCCCTTGCCGGCACCAAAAGCGACGGCGCTCCACCCGCGAACCTGGGCGAGTCATTGCGCCTAGCGGTATGGCAACGCTTCTATCCCAGGCGCGCCTCCACCTGAAAAGAACGTCCATGACAAACGGAACACGAAAGCCGTGGACGCCCCCATCAGTGCTCAATCAAGATCCGGCGATCGTTCGGCTTCGTCGGCGACCGTTCCTCCCTATTCGCCAGCTCCCGAGTCTGTTGCGTCGTCCCCAGTCTCGGAATCTACGCCGCCATCACACGACAAGGGGAAGCACCACACGGACTTCGTTCCTTCACCAGGGCAGCGACACGACTTGCAGGCGTCCGTCCACGTCTCGCCCTCGCCGTATTCCCTTCCGCCGTAGTTGCAAGTGTAGTGGTGGCATCCCGTCCAGAATGCCGCGAGAGCCAACAGGCACACTTTCGAAAGTGACTTCATCTTGCGCCCTCCAATGGGTGACTCCTCGAGCCTTTACGGCAGCACGTCGAACTTCACGCGGCCGATCAGCTGGCCCGCCCCGTTGAGCATGTCGGCGCGCCAGCGGCCGGGCGCGGGCGCGGTCTTCGACGTCGCCGTTCGGTAGCCGCCGGCGCGGCCGCCCTCGATCGTCGTCGTCGTGGCGCCGCCGACCTGCGTGCCGTCGTGGAACCACTCGAAGACGATCTCCTGGCGATAGCGCGCCGGCAGCGAGACCGCGAACCAGGCGTACACGCGGTGGGTGCCGCGCGAAAACTCATCGGCGCGCCCCGCGAGCTCGCGGCCGACGATCGCCGTGCCCGCGCCCGTGTCGAGGCAATCGGCGGGCACGGGTGGCAGCAGCGGCGCCGCCCAAACAACAAGAACGGCGACCGGCAGCGCGCCGACGAGGATGCTCGCGACGGCGCGGCGGCTCAGCACGAACTCGCCGCCCTTGAGCGCCGCCGTCGCGATGGCCGTCGACAGGAGCGCCGCCAGGAAAAGCGATACGCGCGGCGACGTGAACGCGAGCACGGACAATGCGGGCACGAGCGCGGCGAACAGCACGACCGCCGACCACAGCACGCGGCGCACCGGGTGGTCGATGATCTGGTGCTGGTACGGCGTCGCGAAGCAGGTCGCGAGCGCCATGGCCGCCAGGATGAGCGGCGCGCCCATGTTGAGCGACGGGAAGTGCGCCGCGCCGAACCAGATCGGCACCAAGAAAAACAGGACGTTCTTGTACAGCACGACGACGAAGAACGGCGCGCCCGTCGTGCGAACGGCGCGGCGCCAGCCGTGCTCGGCGACGCCCGGCTGCGGGTCGGGCAGGACGCGCGCCATGATCGCCGGGAACGTCCACGCCAGCAGCAGCAGCGCGACCGCCTTCGGCGCGAAGTCGATCTCGTGCTTGAACAGGATGCGCGCGAGGATGCCGAGGCCGAGCGAGAGCCACGGCGCGTACTGGCTCACGAACGCGCGCAGGAGCGTGACGGGCTTCGCGAGCGTCGCGGCCGCCGCGCCCACGGAGAAGCCCGACGCGGGAGCGTCGTCAGCCACGGGCGCCCTCCCCCGTCGGCGCTCCGGTCGCCGCCGACGCGGGTCGCTTCCACAGCAGGCGAAGCATGCCGGCCAGCGCCGCCGACAGCGCAAGGGCGCCGAGCACGAGCAGGCGCACGAAGTGCCCCGCCATCGCGCGAATCTGACCGGCGGCGTCCTCGAACACGGACGGAGCCACCAACGTCTTGATGGTCTCCTCGAGCGTGGGACGCTCGGCGAGCGCGCCTTGCGCGCGGGTCCGCAGCCGGTCGAGCTCCGCGCGCAGGCGCGACGCGCGCTCGCCCGTGAGCGCGTGAAACTCGGAGCTCACGAACGACAACACCTGCGGCGGCATCGGCACGCTGCTCGCCTTCTTCCAGGCGTCCGCCGCGTCGTGGTGGTCGAGCGCCTCGGCGAGCCACTCGGGCGCCTCGCCCACGACGGCCGCGAGCTCGCCGTCGGACAAGCGCTTCGCGAGCGGGAAGCGGCCCAGCACCCCCGCGCGCAGACCATTCGCCCGCGCGACCCAAGACTCGGTCGTCGCGCGGACCGTCGTCGACACGGGCCCTTCGACGACCTCGCCCAGGCCGTGGGCGAGTCCCCACAGCAGCCCGGCGGCGCCGAAACTGAGCGGCAGCACCAACGCCCACAGCAGGCAACACGCGGCGGCGAACCGCCTCACGGCCGGCCGCTGCGGCGCGCTGCCCTGCGCGCGCAGCACGCGCGCGATCATCAAGTACGCGAGCCCGGCGCCGAGCAAGGTCCCCACGACGACGCCGCTCTTCGCGAGCCACGTCACCGACGTGAACATCATCGCGAGCAGCGCGGAGCTCAGGCCCGACACGCTAGTCCACCGTCTCGAGGGTGACGCGCCCGAGCGTGCCGCTGCGAAAGTCGTGGAGGAACGCCGTCGCGGCGCGCGCGAGATCGGGCTCGCCGACCTTCTTCACGAGATTTCGGCTCGTCGCGATGAAGGCGAGCAGGACGTGCTCGTCGCACGGCGCGGGCAGCGCGCCGTAGCGGCGCACGAGCAGCTCCCGATACTTTCGCAGCAGGATCCGCCCGAGCGTGAGCGCGACGTCCTCGTCGTCGTAGGCGCCGCGCCCGATGCTGTGCGCGACGGCGAGCTTGTACGCCGTGTCCTGCGTCATCCCCGGCCACGTCATGCCGGGCGTGTCGACGAGGATCAGCCCCGGGCCCAGGTGATGCAGCATCTGGATCTTCGTGATGGCGGGTTCATCGCCGACGTGCGCGACGTGGCGCTTGAGCAGCGCGTTCATGAGCGTGGATTTTCCCACGTTCGGGATGCCGAGAATCATCATGCGCAGCGGCTTGTCGGCCGCGCCGCGATCGGGGCGCAGCGCGCGGCAAGCGGGGACGATGCGCGCGACGTCGCTCGACGTCTTCGCCGACAGAGCCAGGCCCTGCGTGCCCGGCTGCTCGTTGTAGTGGCGCAGCCAAAGCTTCGTCTGCTCGGGATCCGCCATGTCCGACTTGTTGAGCAGCTTGAGCGCGGGGCGGCTGCCCGCGCGGCGCAGCTTCTCGAAGATCGGGTTGCAGCTCGACAGCGGCGCGCGCGCGTCCAGCACCTCGATGACGAGGTCGGTCTTGCGCATCGTCTCGGCCTCCTTCGTGCGCGCCGTGACCATGTGCCCGGGAAACCAGTTGATCGACATGCGCTTTCAGGGGCTCGTCTACCACGACGAGCGCGCCGTCAGCGGAGCGGTCGCGCGCGCAGCTCGGCGGCCAGCGCCACGAGCTCCGCCTCGCGGGGGTGGCCCGCGCGCCAAACGAGGCGAAAACTGTCCGAACGCGGCCGCACGCGCGGCATGAGCTCGACGAGCCGCCCCGCCGCGAGATCGCGGGCGATGAAGTAGCGCGGCAGGACGCCGACGCGCCCGCTGCCGTCGAGAACGCGGTGGCGGATGTTGCCGATGCCACCCATGAACTCGGTGCGCGCGAAGGGCCACGGCTCGGCGTCGGGAAGCGCGTCGAGGAGATAGCGAAAGAGCGGCAGGTCCGGCGTGACGTCGACGAGCGTCACGCGCGAGGCGTCGGCGCGGCCGCGCAGGCAGCGCGTCGTCGACACGAACGCGTAGGCCTCGGCGTGGAGCGCGGCGTAGGCGAGCCGCTGCGACGTCAGCCGCACGCTGGCGACGATCGCGTCGAGATCCCCGCGCTCGAGGCGCCGCAGCAGATCGGGGCTGTCGGCGTTGAACAGGTGGAGCGTCCGCTCGGGGCGATGACGGGACAGCGGGCCGAGCGCCGGGCACAACCAGGAGATCCCCAGCTCGTAGCGCGTACCGACGACGAGCTCGTAGGGCGCCGGGCTGCCTTTGTCGCGGGCCGCGGCGCGCACGCGCGCCTCTCCCGCGAGCGTCTCGCGCACGAGCGGCAGCAAGCGCTGCCCCGCCTCGGTGAGCGTCACCTGGCGCGTCGTGCGGGCGAGCACGGCGACGCCGAGATCCTCCTCGAGGCGCCGAATGCGATCCGAGAAGGCCGCGGGCGACAGGTGCACGCGCGCCGCCGCCGCGCGGAAGCTGAGCGTCGTCGCGGCGGCGTCGAAACAGCGGAAGGAGTCGAGATCCATGACCCGGATGATTGTACGTAAAACATGAACACTCGTGTTCCGATACTTCCGTTATGCAGACGAGCCAGGCGCCGCTAGCTTGGAAGGTCTAAGGAGGACAAACATGGCGATGTCACGATACGAAGCGCTCGCGAGGCGGTTGATGCTGGTCCTGGGGCTCGGCGCGGGCACGGTCGCCTGCGGGGCGAACGGCCCTCTGTCGAACGACCCGCCCGCGGTGGCCGCCCCCGCCCCAGCCACGCAGACGGGCCCCAACACCGCGATGGAGACGTCTCCACCCTCCGAGACGGCCCCGCCTGTCGCGCCGACGCCCCCGCCTGTCGCGCCGACGCCTCCACCCGCGAGCGACCCGGCTCCAACGACGCCCCCGCCCGCCGCACCCTCGCCGGCCCTCGCCACCCTGGAGGCCGAGGCCGACGCCCTGCTGGCGCACCTACGCGCGCTCCAGATCGTCGAGGTCCGCGACCTCGTGCTCCACCTGCCGGACGCGTCGTCCATTTGCTACGGCCCGTGCTCGGCCGACGCTTGGGACCTGATCGTCACCGACGAGTATCGGCGCCAGGTGCCGCGGCTTCGCGCGCTGTCGGGGCTCGCCGACGGCGCGATCAACGGCTCGTACCCGGTCCCCATAACCACGACGGCCGCCCCGAAGGACGTCGCGACGCTGAACGAGCTCGCGATCGTGAACCTCGGCGCGCTGCTCGTTGCCCAGCCAGCCAACAATCCCCTCTGTTACAACACACCCTGTCCCGAGGACGTCCAGAAGGCCGCCAAAAACACGGGGCTGCGGGCCTTTTACCTGCGCACGTGGGCCTCGCGGGCGCACGACAGGGGAAAGCTGTAGGGCGTGGACCGCCCGGCCCCGCCGCGCCGGAGCCTCGGTGTGGGCCTGGACCTCCGGTGGGGCGACGCCGCCGGCTTCGGCGTCGCGCCCACGGGCGCCGATGCGCTCGCGCCCGCGCTGGGCGCCTTTCTCGCCGCGGCATCGGCAATTTTCACGCACGCCTTCTTCTCGTGGCAACCACGCGATCGGGCGCGTCTTCGCCTCGCCGACTATGCGCCCGCGTGGGACGCGCTCGCGGCGGCGCTGCCTGCCGGCGTGCTCGTCGGGCTTCATCACACGGCGCTCAACCTCGCGACGGGCGCGTCCGCGGAGCGCGCGGCGCTCTTCGACTTCACGAACGCGCTGTGCGAGCGCTACGACCTCGCATGGATCAACGAAGACGTCGGGCACTGGTCGGTCGGGGGGCGTCCCGTACCCTACCCGCTGCCGCCCGCGCTCGACGACGCGGGACTGCGCACGTGCGTGCGCAACGTGCGTGAGTGCCAGCGCGCGCTCACGCGGCCTCTCGTCCTCGAATTTCCGGGCTTCGAGCACGGGGTCCACGTCGACGGCGCGTGGGACGCCTACGATTTCTTCCGCGCGCTCGCCGACGAGACGGGCGCGCCGCTCACCCTCGACGTCGCGCACCTGCTGTCGTGGCGGTGGCGCCTCGGCAAACGCGGCGCCGCGCTCCTCGACGGGCTCGAGCGCCTCCCGCTCGCGCAAACCGTCGAGGTTCACCTGTCGGGCTGCGAGATCATCGGCGATCGCTTCTTCGACGCCCACCACGGGCGCCTGCTCGACGAGCAGCTCGCGCTGCTCGAGCGGTTGTTGGTGGTGTGTCCGAACCTGAGGCGCGTGACGTTCGAAGACCCACGCCTGAAAGCCGACGGCGCGCTCGACGCCGGCAGCCGCGCCAGCCTCGAGCGCCTGCGCGCCGTCGTCGAGCCGTGGTTGCGCGCGCCGAACGCCGTCACCGACGCGCCGCCTTCGACCGACGCGCCAGCAGCGGAGTCGCGCATCGACGCCAGCACGATCGCGCTCGTGCGCGACCGCGTCCAACGGGGCACGGGGCGGCTCGCCGACGCGTTCCCGCACTGCTTCGCGGGCTGGCGCGCCGCGCACCCCGACGACGTCACTTTCGACGCCCTCTTCGCGCGCTTCCTCGGGTCGCCCCACGTGATCGCTTGGCGCGAGCAGCCGGGCCTCATCGGCGGCGCGTGCCTCGAGGCGTGCTTCGCCGCGTTCGCCCGCGCCGAGCGCCTCGCGCCGCCGTTAATCTGCGAGGAAGAGCTGCTGTCCGTCCTGCTGCGCACGCTGACGGTCGTGCCTGAGCCGGCCTTCGCGCCGCCGCCCGAAATCCGGCGCGCGCCCGGCGGGTGGTTCGCCGTGTCGTCAGCCGAGCCCCCGATCCTTCACGCGGCGCTTCGGGGCCGCTACCTCCGCGGGCCGCTCACGCCCGTCCTCGCCGCGTTGCTGACGACCGACGCGTCGACGGACGAACCGTCCTCCGCGCCCGCGCGCACCCAGCTCGTCGAGTGGGGGCTGCTCGCGCCCTGAACGCTCGTTGCCCCGCCCCGAGGCCTCCGAAAGGGCGTTCTGGCGCCCTGGAGATGTGTCTAGTATAAGAGACACGACCGCGCCCGAAGACGCGCCCGAAGGCACCGAGAGACGGCCTCGATTCGTGGCATAAAGTCGGCCCAACCGGAGATGAGATGAGCGACACGAGCAGCAACGGCAAGACCCCGCACAAGACCTGGAAAGAAGCCCTCGGCGCGCAGATTCCCGAGGCGTGGGGACGCGAGATCGACATCTTCGAGACGCAGATCGAGCTGCGGAAGAAAAACAAAATCGAAGAGAAGCTGTTCGCCGAGACGCGGCTGCGGCGCGGGGCCTACGGCCAGCGCTACGACAATGGCCAGCGCCACGACGGCGAGAAGACGCAGCTGATCGTGTATCCGGCGGGCGACATCACGAAGGGCCCGACGACGTTCTGGGACGCGCCCGGCATGCAGCGGATCAAGATCCCTTACGGACGCGTCACGTGCGATCAGCTCGACGCGCTCGCCGACTGCGCCGAAGAGTACTCGGACCGCATCCTGCACGTGACGACGCGCCAGGATTTCCAGCTCCACTTCGTCCACATCGAAGACACGCCGGACATGCACCGCCGGCTCGCCGCCGTCGGCGTCACGACGCGCGAGGCGTGCGGCAACACCGTTCGCAACGTGACCCAGTGCCCTTACGCGGGCGTCTGCAACACCGAGGCGTTCGACGTCACGCCGTACTCGCACGCGCTCACGTTCTTCCTGCTCGGTCACGACGACACGCAGGACTTCGGACGCAAGCTCAAGGTCGCGTTCTCGGGCTGCAAGGCAGAGGCCTGCGGCGTCACGAACTTCCACGACATCGGCGCGATCGCGCGCACGCGCACGATCGACGGCGAGGTCAAGCGCGGCTTCGAGCTCGTCATCGGCGGCGGCCTCGGCGCCGTGCCGGCGGACGCCCAGGTCTTCGACGAGTTCCTTCCCGAAGAGGAGCTGCTGCCGATCTCGCAGGCGATCTCGCGCGTCTTTGCGCGGCTCGGCGAGCGCGCCAACCGCGCGCGCGCGCGCTTCAAATTCGTCGTCAGGAAGCTCGGCATCGAGGAGACGAAGCGCCTCATCAAAGAAGAGCGCGCCAAGCTGCGGACGGATCCGCGGTGGACGTCGTTCCTCGCCGACCTCCACGCGACCGACGAAAAGCCGCTGCGCCCCGCGGGCCAACTGCCCGCCGGTCCCCATGCCGCCGGCTTCGCCGCGTGGCGCGAGACGAACGTCGTCCCGCAGCGCCAGCCCGGCTACGTCATGGCGACGCTCATGTTGCCGCTCGGAGATCTGACGTCCGAGCAGGCGCGCGCGCTCGCGGACGTCGCGCGCAAGTACACGGGCGACGCCCTGCGCACGACCGTCGAGCAGAACATGCTCATGCGCTGGGTGAGCGAGGCCGACCTGCCGGCCGTCTACGACGCGCTCGTCGAGATCGGCCTCGCCACGGGCGGCGCCGGCACGATCAGCGACATCACGGCCTGCCCGGGCACGGACACGTGCAAGCTGGGCATCTCGTCGTCGCGTTCGCTCGCGGTCGAGCTCACGAAGCAGATCCGCAAATCGGGCATCGATCAGAACCCGAACGCCAAGCACCTGCACATCAAGGCGAGCGGTTGCTTCAACTCGTGCGGCCAGCACCACGTCGCGGACATCGGCTTCCTGGGCGTCTCGCGCACGGTGAGCGGCCGGCGCGTGCCCCACTTCCAGCTCGTCGTGGGCGGGCAGTGGACGAACAACGCGGCTTCATACGGCCTCGCGATCGGCGCCGTGCCCAGCAAGCGCGTGCCCGAGATCGTCAAGCGCCTCACCGAGCGCTACGCCGCCGAGCGACAGGGCGAGGAGACCTTCGCCGCCTTCGCGACGCGCATCGGGAAGAAGACGATCCGCGCCATGGTCGAGGAGCTGCAGCAGCTGCCGTCCTACGAGCAGGATCCCAGCAACTACAGCGACTGGGGCGACCCGCGCGAGTACACGATCTCGGACATGGGCGAGGGCGAGTGCGCGGGCGAGATTGTCCCGTACGTCGAGGTCGAGCTCGCCTCGGCCGAGCGCGAGCTCTTCGAGGCGCAGATCCTCATGGACGAGAAGAAGCAGGGCGACGCGGGCACGCGCGCCTTTTCCGCGATGCTCATCGCGGCGCGCGCTCTCGTCAAAGAGAAGAACGCCAACGTGAGCGCCGCGGCCGACGAGGTCGTCGCCGAGTTCCGCACGCACTACGTCGACACGCAGCTGTTCGATCCGATCGTCGCCGCGAAGTTCTCGCTCTACTTCATCCGCGCCCACGAGGCGATCAAGGAGGGGCGCGGCGCGGCCACGCAGGACGCCGTGCACCAGCTCATCGAAGAAGCGACGCTGTTCGTCGACGCCGCCCACCAGTGCTACGTGCGGCTCGGACCGACGCTGCGGGCCCCCACCGTCTGAAGAAGGAACCGCTCACGCCATGGACGCCCACAAGCTGCAACTGAAGCTCTTTCTGACGCCCGAATCGGCGCGCGCCGTGCACGCCGAGGCCTTCGTGCCCGTGTTCCACCGCTTCATCAAAGACAAGGTGCTGCCCGAGCTCGTCATCGACGTCGCCAACTACGACCACGTGCCCAAGGGCCCGGGCGTCGTGCTCATCGGCCACGGCTCGGACTACTTCATCGACGAGGGCGAGGGACGTCTGGGCCTGCTGCACAACCGCAAGCGCTCGGGGCCCGCCACGGGCGAGCGCCTGGCTGATCTGGCGCGCCGCACGCTCCACGTCGCGAGCCTGCTCGAAAAGGACGCCACGCTCGCCGGCAAGCTGAAGTTCGCGACGAACGAGCTGCTCTTCCGCGTCAACGATCGCCTCGCGGCGCCCAACACGGACGCGACGCTAGCCGCCGTTCGCGGCGAGCTCGAGGCCTTCGGAAAGCAGGTCTTCGGCGGCCCGTGCGACCTCGCGCGCGCGGGGGGTCCGAAGGATCTGTTCGGCGTGCGCCTCACGAGCGCCTCGTCGGCGCCCCTCGCGACGCTCCTCGAGCGCGCCGGCGGCGTGCCGGCCGCCGACGCCTCGCTCGCGAAGTAGCGTCGCGGAGCGACGACGCCGTCGCGTTGCCCAACCGCGCCGCTGGGGTGTTCCAGGAGCTGGAGGATCCCATGACGAGCCGGCCCCAGAACGAACGCACGCGATGGCTCCCCCCCACGCTCGCCGCGGCGACGCTCGGGGTGATGACGCTCTTGTCGACGGCGGCGCACGCCGCCAGCACGACGTACCAAGCCTCGGGGTGCCACGGCGCCACGCACGGCGACGAAAAGTATCTGTCTCGCTACAGCAACACGATCCAGTACCTGCCGTCCGGATCGCAATATCCCGACGAGGTCCACCTCGTCTGCCCGATCGTCAAGACGACGAGCGGCCCGGGGATCGTCAACGACAGCCTCAGCGTGACGGTCGCGGGGTACTCGGGCTGGGCGACCTGCACCCTCAGTGAGTATCAGACGACGTTCAATGGAAACAGCAACGTCGTTTCCCAGTTCGAGGGCGATGGCTCCGGCTACTACTACACGATGTCGCTGTACGGGAATGCGACGAACTACTGGGGCAACTCGACGACCTGGACGTACGCGGAGCTCCATTGCACGCTCTCGCAGCTCGCGACTTTGACGGGCTACACGGTCAACGAGGCAGGCTCGGTCCAGGCCAACCGCCGCATCGTCTCGGCGGCTGCCTGCAAGCAGACACCGGAGAGCGACTCGTACAGCTACTACCTCGGCGCGCCGCACGTCCCGTACGCGGTCCCCGACCCCGGCCAACCCGGTGGGTTCGTCGAGGCGCCAGGCGGCAGCCTGGGCTTCAAGATGAGCTGTCCCCTCCCCGCGGGGGCGGGCGCGTACACGCAGGTCGGCCTCGGGCCGGCCCTTGGAAACTACGAGATGGGATGCAAGGCAGGTGGCTCGTGGAGCTACGTGCACCGCGCCCAGGGCGAGAGCGAGTGGGCCTTCAAGAACTTGGTGTTCAAGACCAGCGTCGCCCTGACCTGCGCGATGAAGAACAACCCCGACGACGGCGACGGCAAGGTCCTGAGCTACCGCACGTCGAACAGCGCGTCTTTCTAGCGCCGGCGCGGCCGCGCCCCTCCGCGGACTCCGTTACAATCGCGCCCCATGAAGATCCTCTATGGCGTCGTCGGGGAAGGCATGGGGCACGCGATGCGCTCGCGCGTCGTCCTCGATCACCTCACGAAGACGCATGACGTGCAGGTCGTCGTGTCGGGGCGCGCGTACGACTACCTGCAGAAGCGCGCGAGCGAGCACCTCGCCGTCCGAAAGATCTGGGGCTACACGCTCGTCTACGAGGACAACGAAGTCCGCAAGTGGCGCACGTTCAAAGAGAACCTCGAGGGGGCCGTGACAGGCTGGCCCGAGAACGTCCGCGCCTACGTCGAAATCGCCGAGACGTTCGCGCCCGACGTCGTGATCTCCGACTTCGAGAGCTGGAGCTACCTGTTCGCCAAGCGCCACGGCCTCCCGGTGATCTCCGTCGACAACATGCAGATCATCAACCGCTGCGCGCACGCGCCCGAGATCTCAGCCGGCGTCGAGAACGAGTTCCGCCTCACGAACGCGATCGTCAAGGCGAAGGTCGCGAACGCGTTTCACTACCACGTCACGACGTTCTTCTATCCGCCCGTGCGCAAAGAGCGGACGACGCTGCACCCGCCCATCCTGCGCCCGGAGATCCTCGCGGCGCGCCCCGAGCCGGGCGCGCACCTGCTCGTCTATCAGACGTCGACGTCGAACGCGGCGCTGCCCGAGCTGCTCAAGCGCAGCGGCCGCGAGTGCCGCATCTACGGGCTTCGCCGCGACCTCAAGGAAGACGTCGTCGACGGAAACCTGCGCTACCGACCGTTTTCAGAAGCGGGCTTCATCGACGATCTACGCACCTCCGCGGGCGTCGTCGCGAGCGCGGGCTTCACGCTCATGGGCGAGGCCGTCTACCTGCGCCGGCCCATGCTCGCGGTCCCCGTCGAAAAGCAGTTCGAGCAGATCATCAACGCGCGCTACTTGGAAAAAGAAGGCTACGGTCTGGGCGTCGACGTGCTCGACGAGGACGCGCTCGGCCGCTTCCTCGAGCGGCTTCCCGACTTCGAGCGCAACCTCGCCGGCTACACGCAGGACGGCAACGCCGACCTCCTGCGCGCGCTCGACGACAGCCTCGCGCGCGCCGTCACTTGAGCTACTGACAGCCGGGCGTCTCGTGGGGCCGAGGTCGGCCCACTGGATGCGGCCGTCGGACACGCCCCAGCGCGCGTCGGTGAAGCTCTCGACGTCGATGAGCTCGTCGGCCGAGCCCTTGTTCTGCGTGCAACAGCCGTTGCAGTCGTTGTCGCCGCAGGTGTCGAGCACGGTCACGACGATCGTCTTGCCGCCGGACGACTTGAGGCACAGGTCGTGGAGCTTGAGCGCCGTGAAGTCGGGGAACGCGGCGACGATGTTGTGCGACATGACCCACGACAGCGTCTCGGTCTTGTTGCAGCCCGCGAACTGCCCCTCGTAGAGACACCCGCTGTACTTGATGCACTCGTCGCTGCCCGGCTCCGGGTACGAGGTGAAGTTCGTCTTCGCACCCGTCTTCCACACGAGCCCCGGCGCGTCGCACCCACCCCCCGTCCCGCCGCCCGCGCCGGCGCTTCCCTTCGCCCCAGCCGCGCCCGTCGCCCCCGCCGCGCCAGTCGCGCCCGCCGTACCCGTCGCGCCCGCGGTACCGGTCGCGCCTGCGGCCCCTGTCTTCCCCGCCGCGCCCGTCGCGCCCGTCGCGCCCGCGCTGCCCGTCGCGCCCGCGCTGCCCGTCTTCGGACCACCGCTCGCGCCACCGCTACATCCAGTGGCGAACGCCGCCACGAAGAGTGTCGCCCGCAGCACGCCGACTTGAGCTCGCATCGTCGTTCCTCCTCTTCCCTGTCGCCTGAGACGTCTCGGATCGATCAACGCGCCCCGAAAATAACCGCGCGCCGCGGCGCGGGCCCGTTCGGCTAACATCCCGGCGCGTGAACCGCGACCGAAAACCCCGCCGCTATGTCCCCAAGGGCGCCACGTACGGCTTCCGCGTGCTCGGCGAGAAGCACACGCCGCTGCGCGATTTTTATCACGCGCTCCTGCGCCTTCCGTGGTGGGCCACGTTTTCCGTCATCGCGGCCGTTTTTCTCCTCGCGAACACCTTCTTTGCGACGGTGTTCGTGCTCGTCGGCGGCATCGCGCACGCGCGGCCCGGGTCGTTCTTCGACGCGTTTTTCTTCAGCGTCCAGACCATGGGGACGATCGGGTATGGCGCGCTGTCTCCCGAGTCGAGCGGCGCGAACGCCGTCGTCGTCGTCGAATCGATCACAGGACTGACGCTCACGGCGCTCGCAACCGGCCTCGTGTTCGCGAAGGTCTCACTCTCGCGGGCGCGCGTGATCTTCTCGAACGAGGCCGTCATCTGTCCGCGCGACGGCGTGCCCACGCTCATGTTCCGCATGAGCAACCAACGCGGCAACCAGATCGTCGGCGCCGAGATCCGCGTCGCGCTGGGGCGCACCGAGAGGACCGCCGAGGGCGAGATCTTCTATCGAACGCTCGACCTCAAATTGCAGCGCGACCACCTGCTGTCGCTGTCTCGTTCGTGGGTCGCGCTCCACTCGATCGACGAGACGAGCCCGCTTTTTGCAGAAACCCCCGCATCCGTCATCACGAAAGAGATCGAGATCCAGGTTCTTGTCGTCGGCCTCGACGACATCTCGATGCAGACTGTCCACGCGAGCCACCGCTACTTCACGCACCAACTCCTGTGGGGCCGCCGGCTCGTCGACATCGTCTCGGAGGCCGAGGACGGCGACATCGTCCTCGACCTACGCAAGTTCCACGACACGGCGCCCACGGTCCCGACGGCGACGTTCCCCTACCCGACCGCGCCGCCCGATTCGGCCTGACGCGAAGCCGTCAGGCCTCGTCGTTACTCGATGTGACGGATCGTCCAAAAGTCGTTCGTGTTGGACCGGCCCTGGGGGTCCGTGCTCATCGCGAACAAGTACGGCATGAAGAAGTAGCCGCGCTGGCCCCACTGCGGGCCCCACGAGTTCCGCACGATGAACGCGCTCGACGCGTCGTCGTAGCCGACGGCGAGCACGGCGTGGCCACCGAGGGCGCTCTCGCCGCGGGCGGGGATCGGCATCTTGCCTGTCGACCACCAGCCTTCCTCTTCGAAGCTGTCGTAGACCGTGAAGCCCAAGACGAACGGGAACTTCTCGGCGAGGCACGCCTTCATCGCCGTCAGGTTGTGGGCGACGCGCTGGTAGGACAGGACCTGGTTCTCGAGCGCCTCGGCGAAGGCGGCGGCCGACGGCTTCTTCTGAAAGGGCGCCGGGGTCGACCGCGTGTCGTCGCTGTACGGCCAGACCTTCTCCGTGCAGACGCCGACCTTGGCGACGCTCTTGACACCGTCGCGGATCATCGCGCCCGCGTCACTCTGCACGGTCCCTTCGATGAAGCGCTCGTTGTAGTAGATGAAGAGGCGCGACGGCATCACGCGCGGTTTTTTCTGGGCGCGCTGATCGTATTGCAGCGCGCCCGCGATGGCGTTCGCCGTGCAGCTGCCGAGCTGGCCCTGGTCGTACGCCGGTACGCGGGCAAACCCGGGACGAAGATCGATCTTCGTGGGCAGCGTCTTCAAGATGGCGCGCGGAGCGGCATACGCCCAGTCGCGGTTGTCGGGGAGGTCCGGAATCCAGCCGTATCTCTTGATCCTGCGCACCTTCAGCGTCGCCATCCCGTGCCTCCTTCGTCCGTTCCCCCCAACTATCGAACGTCCGAATCCTGATTTCTTCGCGGCGCGTCTGGGAAAATTTGCACGAGAGCAGCCCCGGCAGGAATAGGCGGCCCCGCGGTGTGGTTCTGCTCACGCGGCTGCGCGGCCCCGGTCGGGCATCTGTGTTAGGTTGCGGGAACTTCCGAGCCGTTTCCGCCTGCAACACCGCGCGCGGAACCGCTTGGCTGGAGGGTCGTCATGGCCGCATTCGGAACACTCACGCTGCTCATCGCCCTCGTCGTCGCGACGTACTCGGGCGTCATCTCGCTCATCGGCGCGCGCCGGGGAAATCGACGCTTCGTCGAGTCGGGGCGCGCCGGCGTCTACGCGCTCGCGGGCGTGCTCGGGCTCGCCTCGGTCGCGCTCGTCTACGCCTTCGTGACGCACGACTACTCGATCAAGTACGTCCAGCACTACTCGGACGCGTCGTCGCCGCTCTTCTACCAAATCACCGCGTACTGGGGCGGCCTCGACGGCTCGATCCTGTGGTGGGTGTTCCTGCTGTCGGTGTTCTCGGCCGTCGCCGTGTACACGAACCGCCACCGCCACCCAGAGCTGCTCCCGTACGTCGTCGTCGTCCTCATGGCGATCGCCGACTTCTTCCTCTACGTCATCATCTTCCACAAGAACCCCTTCGACACGTTCCTCACGGACATCCCGACGACGGGCAAGGGGCTGAACCCGCTGCTGCAGAACGCGTACATGGTGACGCACCCACCATCGCTGTACACGGGCTTCGTCGGCATGAGCATCCCGTTCGCGTTCGGCCTCGCGGCGCTTATCTCCGGGCAGCTCGACGACGCGTGGATCGCGTCGGTGCGCAAGTGGACGCTCGGCGCGTGGTTCTTCCTGTCGATGGGCCTCACGCTCGGCATGCTGTGGGCCTACGAAGAGCTAGGCTGGGGCGGCTTTTGGGGCTGGGATCCCGTCGAGAACGCCGGCTTCCTCCCGTGGTGCACGGCGACGGCGTTCCTGCACTCGATCATGATCCAAGAGCGCCGCGGGATGATGAAGATCTGGAACGTCACGCTCATCATCCTGACGTTCTTCCTGACGATCTTCGGCACGTTCATGACCCGCTCCGGGATCGTCCAGTCGGTCCACGCGTTCGGTCAGGACAACACGCTCGCGTGGATCTTCACCGGGTTCATGGCGATCATCATGATCGTCAGCTTCGGCTTCGTCATCAAACGCCTGCCCGAGCTGAGGTCGCGCGGCACCTTCGATTCGTGGCTCTCGCGTGAGGCGGCCTTCACCGTCAACAACTGGATCCTGCTGTTCGTCGCGTTCTTCATCATGTTCGCGACGATGTTCCCGACGATGTCGCAGCAGTTCATCGGCGAGCGCATCACCGTCGGGCCGCCCTTCTTCAACAAGTGGATGGTCCCGATCGGGCTCGTGCTGCTGTTCCTCACGGGCGTGGGCCCTGGCATCGCGTGGCGCAAGGCGACGGCCTCGCACCTGCGTTACCAGTTCGCGCTGCCGCTCGCGGCGATGACGGTGACGCTCGCCGTGTGCTTCTTCGTGGGGCTCACGTCGTCGTGGTCGGCGACGTTGTGCTTCTCGTTCTGCGCGTTCACGGGGACGACGATCGCCCAGGAGTTCTGGCGCGGCATCGCCATCCGCAAGAAGAACACGGGCAACGACGCGCTCTCGGCCCTGCTGGGCATCGTCCTGCGCGGCAAGCGGCGCTACGGTGGCTACATCGTGCACGTCGGCATCGTCCTCATGTTCGTCGGCTTCGCGGGCACGGCCTATCAAAAGGAAGCCGAGCTCCGCATGACGCCTGGGAAAACCGAAAAGGTCGGCAAGTACACGATCCTCTTCGACCGCCTCGCGCACGAGGAGGATCGCCAAAAGGAGATGGTCACGGGCGAGGTCACGGCGCTCGTCGACGGCAAGGTGATCGATCACCTGCGTCCGGCGCGCTGGTTCTTCCACGGCCACGAGGCCGAGCCGACGACCGAGGTCGCGATCCGCCGCAACCCGGCCGAGGATCTCTACATCACGCTCGGCGGATACGATCTCGCCGAGGGCACGGCGATGATCAAGGTCGTCGTCAACCCCGTCGTCGACTGGATCTGGTTCGGCTTCATGATGCTCGCCATGGGCACGGGCATCGCGCTCATGCCCGACAGCGTGCTCGAGCGGATGACGTCCCGCGTGGGGGCCGCCGTCGCGGGACCGACGACGCCGCGCGCGCCCGGCGTCGCGAGCATCGCGCTGTGGCTCGGCCTCGGGCTCGCGACGCTGCTCGCGCCCGGAACGGCGTCGGCCCAAGCGCCGTCTCAGGCGCCGGCGCCCACCTCTGCCCCCGGCCAGATGACCGAGGGTCAGGCCGAGGCGCCGAGCCCGGTCGGCATCGACGAGAACTGGCTCATCCGCAACATCGTCTGCCAGTGCGGCAGCTGCCGACACATGCTCATCGAGTGCGCGTCGGAGAACTGCGGCCACGCGATCCAGGACCGCATCGAGATCCGGCAACTGCTCGACCAGAAGAACACGCGTGACCAGATCATCCAGTACTTCATCAAGAAGTACGGCAGCCAGATCGCGCTCGCATCGCCCATCGACAAGGGCTTCAACCGCCTCGCGTGGCTCTTGCCCTACAGCTTCGGAACGATCGCCGCCGTGGGCATGGTCTACGGCGCGTTCCGGCTCACGCGGCGGCCCAAGACGGTCGAGCCCGCGCCGACGGTCGTCGCCGCCGAGGATCCCGACATCGCCGACAAGCTCGAAGACGAGCTGCGGAACCTCGACTGAGCTCCCCCGCCCCCGCGTCGAACGTGTCCAACGCCAAAGAAGATCAGCTCGCCGCGCCCGCGGTGACGAGCCCGGCCGATGCAGCCCCGCGGCCTCGGCGCCGCGTGCCCGCGCTCGTGCTCGGCCTCGGCGGCGGCGCCGTCACGATGGTCTACGGCACGACCGTCATGCAGCTGCGCATGAGCGCGCCGCTCGTCATGCTGGGCCTGGGCGGCCTCACGCTCGTGCTCGCGGGCATTGCGTTGTGGCGCGTGCTCGAGCCGCTCTCGGGCGCAGAGGGCGTCGTGCGCCTCGCCCCGCGCGCGCCGCTGCGGATGCGCGAGCTCGAGCGTGAAAAGCAGCTCGTGCTCAAGGCCATCAAAGAGATCGAGTTCGACTACCAGACGCGCAAGGTCGCCGAGCCCGACTACAAGGACATGATCGAGCGCTACCGGCGACGCGCGATGCGCCTCATCACCGAGATCGAGGCGGGCGACAACTTCAAGCCGCTCATCGAGCGCGAGCTGCGGGATCGGCTCGCCGCGCAGGACGCCGCGGGCGAGTTGCCGAAGGATACGGCGGCGACGACGGATCCGGCGGCGTGCCCGTCGTGCGGCGTGCGCAACGACGAGGACGCGCAGTTCTGCAAGAAGTGCGGCGGAAAGCTTCGCTCGTGAAGTCATCCACAGTCGCCCTGCTGGTCGCCTCCCTCGCGGTGGCGACGCCCGCGGTCGCGCAGCCGTTCGCGGGCGGCGGCGCGGCCCCCGCCGGCATGCCCAATTTGCGCGCGATCGCGGGGCATCCGCTGCCCGATCGCGGGATGCCGGCGGGCACGGTCAGCGTGCGCGTCGGACGCAAGACGCCCGCGAACGCCGTCGCGGGCGTCGAGATCACGATCATCACGAAGAACGCCGGCGGCGACGCGCGCATGCGGAAGGGGACGACCGACGCGGGCGGCCGCGCGCTCTTCGAGAGCCTCGCGCCCGGCGACGAGTTCCACGCGGAGGTCACCGTCGACGGCGAGACGCTGAAGACCGACACGTTCGCGATCCCCGCCGAGGGCGGCGTGCGCACGATGCTCATCGCGGGCCTCGGGCCGGCGTCCGCCCAAGAGAGCGAGGGTGCCGGCGCCGGAGCGGCGGACGGCGCGCCCGCGGGCGCCGACGGGTTCTCGCTCGGCTCGGCGACGGGCACGGCGAAGCCCGAGGCGTCGCTGCCGAAGGGCACGCTCGAGGTGCGGCTCTTCGACGAGAGCGGACGCGGCGTTCCCAACCAGCCGATCACGCTCGGCGCCGTCGACCAGACCAACAAGGTCTCCGTCCTGCACGCGCAGACGAACGGCGAGGGCACGGCGCGCTTTACGGGCCTCGCGACGGGACGCACGAGCGGTTACGCCGCCGTCGCCGACTGGCACGGCCAGCACATCGGCACCGAGCCCTTCGCGCTGCCCGAGGACATGGGCGCGCGCGCCGAGGTCCACGCGCTCGAGCGCACGTCCGATCCTGCCGTCGTCGCGATCGGAGAAGGCGCGCGCATCATCTTGCAGCTGCGCGAGGACACGCAGCAGTTCCTCGAGATGCTGCCGCTCGAGAACACGTCGAAGAAGATGTTCGACCCGAGCCCGGGCGCGCTCGAGATCCCGCTGCCCCAGGGCTTCACGGGCGCCGAGGCGGGCGAGAGCGGCAACCGCAAGCTCGAGGTGCGCGCGAACCACGGAATGGCCGTGCACGGCCCGATCTCGCCGAAGGCGTCGCTCGGCGACAGCGACGCCAAGGCGTCCGGCAACGAGGTCACGTTCGGGTTCGTGCTGCCCTACCGCGGCGGCACCAAGGACTTCGAGCAGCTCATGCCGAACGGCATCGGCCTCTTCACGCTCATCCACGAGCAGATCCCGGGCCTCGCGATCTCGGGCCCGGGCGTCGGCGCGCGCGAGGCGCGCGAGCTCGGCGGCAAGAAGTACTGGGTCATGCCGGGCTCGGCGATCCCCGCGGGCGGCGTCATGCGCTTCACGGTGACGGGCCTGCCGTCGACGGACCACACGGGGCGCCTCATCGCGGCCATCCTCACGCTCGCCCTCATCGGCGCGGCGATCGCCTTCGGCCGACGCCCGCGCGACGAGGCCCGCAAGGCCGGCGCGAGCGAGCGCGAGCGCTTGGAAGCCCGTCGCGAGACGCTGTTCGCAGACCTCATGGGCGTCGAGCGCGCCGCGCGCTCCGGGGCCGCGGCGGCGACGCCGGAGCGCCGACGCGAGCTCGTCGCGAAGCTCGAGGGCGTCTACCAACAGCTCGCGACGCTCGACGAGCCGCGCGCCTCATGACCGCGAGGCCGGGCGCGCTCGTCCTGCGCCAGGTCGGCAAGACCTACGCGGGCCGCCGCGCGCTCGTCGACGTCACGACGACGTTCGAGCCCGGGCGCGTGAGCGTCGTGCTGGGACCAAACGGCGCGGGCAAGACGACGCTGCTCGGGATCTTGTCGACGCTCGTGCCGCCAACAAAAGGTGAGGTCGTCTGGGGCGACACGACGCTCGGGCGGGCGTCCGAGGCGCGATCGCGCATCGGCTACGTCGGCCACGATCCGGGCGTCTACGGTGATCTGACGGCGAGGGAGAACCTCGTGCTCTTCGCCGAGCTCTACGGCGTGCCGCAGGCGGGCGCGCGCGCCGACGCCATGCTCACGCGCGTGGGCCTCGGCGAGGCGCCCGCGGCGGCCGCGGCCCGCACGTTCTCACGCGGGATGCTGCAGCGGCTCGCCCTCGCGCGCGCGCTGCTGCACGAGCCCGCGCTGCTGCTTTTTGATGAGCCCTCCGCGGCCCTCGATCCGGCGGGCGCCGCCTGGCTGCAGACGGAGCTCGCCGCCGAGCGCGACGCCGGGCGCGTCGTCGTCCTCGTGACGCACGATCTGGACGCCGCCGCCGTCGTCGCCGAGCACGTCGTCATCCTGCGCCGCGGCCGCGTCGCGCACGACGAGGTGCGCGCGGGCGGCTTCGGCGCCGAGGCGCTGCGCGCCCTTTACGCGGAGCGCACGCGTGCCTGACGCTCCCCCTCCCTCGTTCTGGCGCCAAACGCTGCGCATCGCCGCCAAGGATCTGCGCATCGAGTGGCGCAGCCGCGAGATCTTGTCGACGATGACGTTCCTCGCCGTCGTCGTCGTCCTCATCTTCAGCTTCGCCTTCGTCGTTGGCGACGCGCGACCGCCTGCGCCCGTGACGTCCGGCATCTTGTGGATCTCGCTCGTGGTCTCCGGCACCGTGGGCCTCGGCCGCACGTTCGATCGCGAGCGCGACGGCGAGGCGATCCGCTCGTTGCTGCTGTCGCCCGCGCCGCGCGCCGCTATCTACCTGGGCAAGCTCGCCGCGACGATCGGCCTCATGTTCGTCGTCGAGATCGTGCTCGTGTTCCTCGTGGGCGTGCTCTTCACGAACAAGATCGCGACCGAGCTGGCCCCCGTCGCGACGCTGCTCGCGCTCGGGACCGTCGCCTTCGCGGCCGTCGGCTGCGTGTTCTCGGCGGCGCTCCTGCGCTCGCGCAGCCGCGACGTGCTCCTGTCGACGCTGCTGTACCCCATCATCGTGCCCGTCGTCATCGCGGGCGCGCGCGGCACGGCGCAGCTCATCGATCCCCTCTCTCCCGACTTCGACGGCGCGCGCTTCTGGACGCAATTTCTCGCGGCCGTCGCGGTCATCTTCGTCACCGTCGGTCTGTCGGCGTTCGAACCGGTCGTCACGGGCGAGTAGGCGCGCGGCCGCGAAGTTAGCGCCGACGTAGGTTCGCGTGGGCGTAGGTGGTCGTGCGCCTCGCGCGCGTCGGATGCACGCACGGAAACGTGTTCGAATCCTTGTCCACTCAGTTGGCGGCCAGTAAGATCGAATACGCATGCAGGTTGTTTTTCGATACCTGCTCGTCGCCACCTTGGCGGTTGCGTCGGCCTCCTGCATGGTCGACTCGCACGGCCTCGGGGGAAAAGCAGCTGGAGTGACAGGCGGCGCGGGCACGATCGGCGCGGCCGGATCGAGCCTCGGCAACCCCGACGGCGGGATGTCCACCGGCGGTGCGGGAAGCGGCGCGCTCGGCGGCGACATCGGCCGTGACGCTGGAATCACGGGTGGCGCGGGCGCCGCCGGCGCGACGGGCGGAATGAGCGGGGCCGCTGGCACGACGGACCTCGCGGGCTCGACGGGCAGCGCGGGCGACACCGGCACCGCGGGCTCGATCGGCTTCGCGGGCGCCACCGGTGCCGCGGGCACCACGGGCGCGGCGGGCACCACGGGCGCGGCGGGAACGACCGGCACCGCGGGCACCACAGGCACCGCGGGCGTCACGGGCGCCGCGGGAACGACCGGCGCCGCGGGGATGACGGGCGCAGCGGGCGTCACGGGCGCCGCGGGAACGACCGGCACCGCGGGGACGACGGGCGTCTCGCTCCAAGGCTGCTCCGACGGAAGTCGCGAAGGATTCATCGACACGACGAAGTACCCGACGGTCGCCGCGTGCTCCGGCGCCTGGGACGAGCCGGGGCTCAGCTCGACGGCGAGCCGCGTCCCGAGGTGCAACCGGCGCGCGGGCAACGACGGCGATCGCCCGACGGGCGGAGGCTGCTCGGCCGCCGACCTGTGCGCCGTCGGGTGGCGTGTCTGCGAAAACGCCGATGTTCTCGCCGGGATTTCCGGCGGCTGCAACGAGGCGATCGCGCCCTTCGCTGACAACCGCGTCTTCTTCGTGACCCGGCAGCGCGCGAACGGCCTCACCTGTTCGGCCATGGCGCAGGGCGCGAACAACGTCTATGGCTGCGGAAACTTCGGTGGAACCTCCGACCACAGCTGCAACCCGTTGACGCGCCTGCTGCGCGACTCGGACTGCGACAACAACGCGCCGTGGTCATGCTCGAACGGCATGCTGGGCATGGATTTCAACGAGCTCGACCAGATCGTCAAAGGCGGCCCGCTGCACGGCGGCGTCCTTTGTTGCAAGGACTAGCCTAAACTCGACGTGCCGTTCGCGGCACGATGATGCGCTCAGCCCCGCCCCGCCCTTCGAGGCGCGACGCCCGTCGCGCCGTGCTGCCCCTGCTGGGGCTCGTGGCCGGCGCGTGCTCGGGGCCCCCCCTCGTCGTACCGAAGGCCAACGGCTCGGCGCGCGACGCGACGCCCCCCGACCTCGTCGTCGACGTGCGCGACGCCTCGACGGCGTCCGACTCTTCCGATGCTTCTCAGGGGGCCGAGCTCACGCCGTTGCCGCCCGCCGTGGCGCCGATCTTCCCCACGGGCTACGACGCGTTTCGCGCCTGGGATCGCTGGCCCGTCCTGCGCGTCGGCACGCGCACGTACATGCGCGGCACCTACGATCGCAGCGGCGGCAACGAGGGCGCCGACGCGAGCCACTTTCTGCGGCGCGAGCCGGACGGCACCTTCGTGACCCTCGACGTCGAGGGCACGGGGCTGCTGTCGTTCGTGCGCACGAATCACTGGCACGGCAGCCCGTGGCACTACGTCGTCGATGGGCGCGACAACGTCGTCCAAGAGTCGAGCACCGCCGATCCCGACCATCCGATCGCCGGCTCGACGTTCCTCCCGGTGTTGGCGTTCCCCGCGCCGCTCGCGCTGACCTGGTCGACGACCCAGGGCGCCGATCTGTCGTGGGTCTCGATCGGCTTCGAGCATTCGCTGCGCCTCGGCTACGAGCGCACCCACTACGGCACCGGCTATTACATCTACCAACTGTTCGCGGCGGGGGCCCCCGTGTCGACGCGGCCCACGACGTGGACGCCCGACGTGCAGGCCCCCGCCGACGTCCTCGCGCTGCTGGCGCGCGCGGGAGAAGACCTCGCGCCCGACGGTGAGGGCGTCGACGCAACGACGGGCGTCGTCGACGTGCCCGCGACCGCGGGCGCCCCCGTACTCGTCGCCGACCTCGCGACGGGGCCCGCGGCCGTGCGCGCGCTGCGCTTCGAGGTCCCCGCGCAGAGCGCCATCGCGTTCGGCCGCGCCCACATCCGCATCACGTGGGACGATCGCGCCGCGCCATCCGTCGACGTGCCGGTCGCGCTCTTCTTCGGGGCGGGCACGCTGTACAACCGCGACGCCCGCGAGTTCCTCGTCAAGGCGCTGCCGGTCTCGATCCGCTTCGCCGACGGGCGGGCGACGCTGTCGACGTACTTCCCCATGCCGTTCCGCCGCCACGCCCGCCTCGAGCTCGTGTCGACGGGCGAGGCCGTCGCCGGGATCGCCTGGCACGTGCGGACGACGCCCTGGGACTTGCCCGCCGCGCACGCGGGCTATCTTCACGCGACCTACTGGGACCACGGCGCGCCCACGCGAGGCAAAGACCTCGTGCTGCTCGACACCGACGAAGAGGAGGGCGGCTGCCCGTGGTGCGGCCACTTCGTGGGCACGTCGTTCGTCTTCTCCGAGCGCGCCGTGCTGACGACGCTCGAGGGCGATCCGCGCTTCTTCTTCGACGACAGCCAGACGCCCCAAGCGCAGGGCACGGGCACCGAAGAGTGGGGCGGCGGCGGCGACTACTGGGGCGG
>JBBQJG010000032.1:0-28610 GCA_038325725.1 Polyangia bacterium
AGCAAGGCAAGACGCCGTCCGTGGCCTCCACGCGCTGACGGGAACACTCATCGCGATCGATTGCGTCTTGTGGGGGCGCCAAACGGTTCCTAGGTTGCCGCCGCACGGCGAACACGCCGTCGGGAGCATCACCCACATGGCCACGAAACCGTCAGCGCGCAGCCAACGATCAGCCACCGCCCGCGCGGGAGGCGAGACACATCAGACCGCATCGAGCCTCGCGGATGCGCTCACGACGAACCAGGGGATGCCGATCAGCGACGACCAGAACTCGCTGCGCATCGGGGCACGAGGGCCCGGCCTCATCGAAGACGGCGTGCTTCGCGAGAAGATCACGCACTTCGATCACGAACGCATTCCGGAGCGGGTCGTCCATGCACGCGGCTCGGGGGCGCACGGCTATTTCCAGGCCTACGGCTCGCAGTCCAAGCTGACGCGCGCGGCGTTTTTGCAGGATGCCACGACGAAGACGCCGGTGTTCGCGCGCTTCTCGACGGTGGCGGGTGGCGCCGGCTCCGGCGATCTCGCGCGAGACGTGCGCGGCTTCGCCGTGAAGTTCTACACGTCGGAGGGCAACTTCGACCTCGTCGGCAACAACATCCCGGTCTTCTTCATCCAGGACGCGCTCAAGTTCCCGGACCTCGTCCACGCCGTGAAGATGGAGCCCGACCGCGGCTATCCGCAGGCGGCGTCGGCGCACGACACGTTCTGGGACTTCGTCTCGCTCATGCCAGAGAGCATGCACATGCTCCTTTGGGTCATGTCCGACCGGGCGATCCCACGATCGCTGCGCATGATGGAGGGGTTCGGCATCCACACCTTTCGCTTCGTCGATGCGCGCGGGCGCTCGACGTTCGTGAAGTTTCATTGGCGGCCCAAGCTCGGCGCCGCCTCCGTCGTGTGGGACGAGGCGGTGAAGATCAACGGCGCCGACCCGGACTTTCACCGACGCGATCTCTACGAGGCCATCGCGAAGGGTGACTTCCCCGAGTTCGAGCTGTCCGTGCAGGCGTTCGACCAAAAGACGGCCGACGGCCTCGCCTTCGACGTGCTCGACCCGACCAAGCTCATCCCCGAGGAGCTCGTCCCGCTGCAACCCATTGGCAAGATGGTCCTCGATCGCAATCCGGACAACTTCTTCGCGGAGACTGAACAAGCCGCGTTCCACCCCGGCAGCCTCGTGCCCGGCATCGACGTCACGAACGATCCGCTGCTGCAAGGCCGGCTGTTCTCTTACATCGACACCCAGCTGATTCGGCTCGGCGGTCCGAACTTCCACGAGCTGCCCATCAACCGCCCCCGCTGCCCCATGCGGAACTTTCAGCGCGACGGCTTCATGCAAATGGACGTCCCCAAGGGGCGCGTCGCGTACGAGCCGAACAGCCTGGCGCCCCAAGGCCCCCGGGAGCTGCCGGGCGGCGGGTTCACGACCTTCGCGGCGCCCGAAGCTGGCGACAAGGTCCGACTGCGCCCGGACAGCTTCGCCGATCACTACAGCCAGGCGCGGCTGTTTTTCCGATCGATGGCGGAGCCCGAACAACGGCACATCACCGGTGCATTTGCGTTCGAGCTCGGCAAGGTCGCGACCGTCGAGATCCGGAAGCGCATGCTGGGTCACCTGATGATCGTCGACGAGACCCTCGGCAACGGAGTCGCCGCGGCGCTCGGCATGGAGGGACAGGCCGACACGATCCGTGCGGCGCGGCCCCCGGTCGACCTGCCCGAGTCCCCCGCGCTCAGCTTGTTGAAGAAGGCCAAGGCCACGATCGCGGGGAGGAAGATCGGCGTCCTCGTGACCGACGGCAGCGACCCCACGTTCGTCCAAGGTCTGCGCGCCGCGGCCGCAAAGGAAGGCGCCGACATCGCCGTCATCGCTCCGAAGATCGGGGGCGCCAAAGGCAGCAACGGCAAGACGATCGTGCCCGACCACGCGCTTTCGGGGGCACCTTCGAGCCTCTTCGATGCGGTCGTGCTCGCCGCGTCGGCGGAGGGCGCGGCGCGGCTCGAGCACGAGGCCGCCGCGATCGATTGGGTTCGGGATGCCTTCGGTCACCTGAAGGTGATCGGGTACGTCGCGACGGCGAAGGGCCTCCTCGGCAAGGCCGGCGTCGCAATGGACGAGGGCGTCGTGGAGCTCGGCGGATCAAAGACGTTGCCTGACTTCCTCGGGAAGATGAAGAAGCACCGCATCTGGGCCCGTGAGCCGAAGCTTCGTACGCCCCGACAGAGCCGGCGCTCTGGCATGATGGCGTCGTGACAGAGGCTGAGCCGACATCGAACAGTTCAGACTGGCCGCTGGATCCGGCGGTGACGTACCTGAACCACGGCGCGTTCGGGTCGTGCCCGCGTCCCGTGTTGGAGGCGGCGCACGCGCTGCGAGAGCGCTTCGAGCGCGCGCCCATGCAGTTCGTCCTGCGCGACGCCGAGGCGTTGATCGACGAAGCGCGCGTCAGCGCGAGCGCGCTCATGGGCGCCGACGGCGAGGATCTCGTGTTCGTTCCCAACGCGACGACGGGGGTGTGCACGGTGCTGGCGTCGCTGCCCGCGCGCCCCCACGACGACAGGGCCGAGCTGCTCGTCACCGACCACGCGTACAACTCCTGTCGGAACGCGCTCGAGTTTCACGCGCGGCGCACAGGCATGCGCGTCGTCGTCGCGCCCGTGCCCTTCCCTCTCGCCGGCCCCGACGACGTCGTCGCGGCGGTGCTGGGAGCGGTCACGCCGCGTACCCGGCTCGCGTTGCTCGACCATGTGACCAGCCCGACGGCGCTCGTCTTCCCCGTCGCCGCGCTCGTGCGCGCGCTGTCGGTCCAGGGCGTCGACACTTTGATCGACGGCGCGCACGCCCCGGGGACGGTGCCCGTCGACCTGCGCGCGCTGGGGGCGACGTACTACGTCGCCAACCTGCACAAGTGGTGCGGCGTCCCCAAGACGGCCGCCGTGCTGTATGTGCAGCGCGACCGGCAGCCCGACGTCCACCCGCTCGTGATCGGCCACGGCGCGAATTCCCCGCGCGCCGATCGCTCGCGTTTTCTTCTCGAGTTCGACTGGACGGGCACCCACGATCCCAGCGCCACGATGTCGCTGCCGGTGGCGTTGCGCTTCATGAGCGGCCTGCTTCCGGGCGGCCTTCCCGCGCTGCGCGCGCGCAATCACGACTTGGCCGTTCGCGCCCGCGCGCTGCTCGCCGACGCGCTGGGCCTCGCGCCGCCCTGCCCGGACGACATGCTCGCGTCGATGGCGGCGTTGCCGTTGCCGATGTCCATGTCGATGTCAGCCGCCGCGCTCTACGAAGCGCTCTGGCGCAAGCACCACATCGAATGTCCGGTCTACGATTTTCCGACGCCCGGCCGCGCGCTCATCAGAATCTGCGCGCAGATCTACAACGATTTGTCTCAATATCAGCGCTTGGCCGACGCCGTGGCCCAAGAGCTGGCACGATGAGCCTCCCGGGTTTGGATCGCGAGCAGCTGCGCGCGAAGCTCGCGAGCGGCGTGCCCTTCAAGCTGGTCATGGCCGGCGGCGTCGAAGCCGAACTCGTCGACGAAGCACCAGCCCCAGTGCTCGCCGGGTTCTAGCGATCGGTCGTCATGCGCGAATCCTACGTCAACATTCGTCGCGACGATGCCACCTGCCGATCGGCCGGGCGCGGGTTATCCTCCGGCCTCCGTGACGCCGCTCGACGCCTATCGCTCGGTCCGCGCCCGCACGGTCGCGCTCGCCGAGCCGTTGTCCGCCGAGGACCAGCTGGTCCAATCGATGCCCGACGCGAGCCCGACGAAGTGGCACCTCGCGCACACGAGCTGGTTCTTCGAGACGTTCGTGCTGACGCCCCATGCGGCCGGCTACCGCGTTTTCGATGACCGCTTCGGCTTCCTCTTCAATTCCTACTACGAGGCGCTCGGCGCCCGCGTCGCGCGGGCCGAGCGCGGTCAGCTCTCGCGCCCTTCCCTGACCGAGGTGCACGCCTACCGGCGCCACGTCGACGACGCCATGAGCCGCTGGCTCGAGCGCGGCGACGGCACAGCCGAGGCGCGCGCGACCTGCGAGGTCGGGCTGCACCACGAGCAACAACATCAAGAGCTCATCCTCACCGACATCAAGCACGCGCTCGCCGCGAACCCGCTGCGGCCCGCGTACGCCGTGCCCGACGCCGCGCGAAGCGTCCGAAACGATCCCGCGGCGCGCGCGTGGCGAAGCTTCGACGAAGGTCTCGCGTTCATCGGGCACGACGGTCCGGGCTTCGCCTTCGACAACGAGGGACCGCGCCACCGCCGCTTCCTGCGCGCCTTCGCGCTCACCGAGCGCCCCGTGACGTGTGGCGAGTACCTCGCGTTCATGCGCGACCGCGGCTATGAACGCCCCGAATTCTGGCTTTCCGATGGCTGGCACGCCTGTCAGCGCGAAGGCTGGCGCGCGCCGCTGTATTGGGAGTCGCGCGGCGACGCGTGGGAACTGTTCACGCTGCACGGCCTGCGCCCCGTCGACGAAGCCGAGGCCGCCGCGCACGTCAGCTATTACGAGGCCGACGCCTTCGCGCGCTGGGCGGGGCTGAGGCTGCCCACCGAGGACGAATGGGAGCGCGCCGCGACGGATTTGCCCGTCGACGGTCGATTCTGTGAAAGCGGCGTCTTGCATCCGGGCCCGGCGCGCCCCAGCCTGTTCGGCGACGTGTGGCAGTGGACCCAGAGCGCGTACGGGGCCTATCCCGGATATCGCGCGCCCGACGGTGCCCTCGGCGAGTACAACGGCAAGTTCATGAGCAACCAGATGGTCCTCCGCGGCGGCTCGTGCTTCACGCCGCCGGGGCACGTGCGCGCGACCTATCGAAACTTCTTCCCGCCCACGGCGCGGTGGCAGGCGAGCGGCATTCGCCTCGCGCGTGACGCATGAGCGGATCGTCCGTCACCGAAGGCGCGCGCGGGGCCTCGTCCGCGCTCGCGACGCCCGACGCTGCCGCCGTCGCCGACGCCGTCGTGCGCGGGTTGCTGCGCGCGCGCAAGAGCCTGCCCGCGTGGCTGCTCTACGACGACGAAGGCTCGGAGCTGTTCGAGGACATCACGCGCCTGCCCGAGTACTACCTGACGCGCACGGAGCGCGCGATCTTGCAAAAGGACGCCGCCGCGATGATCGCCGCCGCGGGCCCGCCGCTCGAGATCGTCGAGCTCGGCGCCGGCTCGGCCGGCAAGACGCGGCTGCTGCTCGAGGCCGCGCTCGCCGCGCAAGCGCGCGTGCGCTACCGCCCCGTCGACGTGTCGCGCGCCGCGATCGCGCAGGCTTCCGCCGGGCTGCGCGGGCTGCGCCGGCTCGATCTCCAGCCCGTGATCGCGCGCTATCCCGAAGAGCTCGGCTTCTTGCGCCTGCCCACGGACCACCGCCGCCTCGTGCTTTTTCTTGGCTCGAACGTCGGCAACTACGATCCGGCCGCGGCGCTGCGCCTGCTCACGGCCGTGAGGCGGTGCCTCAAGCCCGGCGACGCCCTGCTCATCGGCGCCGACCGGCGGAAGAGCCCGACGCTCTTGTTGCCCGCCTACGACGACGCCGCGGGCGTCACGGCGCGCTTCAGCAAGAACGTGCTCACGCGCCTGAACCGCGAGCTCGGCGCCGACTTCCGGCTGGACCGCTTTCGGCATGTTGTCCGCTGGAATGACCGCGCCTCGCGCGTCGAGCTGTACCTGGAGAGCGCGGTCGCGCAGCGCGTGTCGATCGAGGCGCTCGGCGCCAAGGTGGACTTCGCGGCGCGCGAGCGCATCCACACCGAGTCGAGCTACAAGCTCACGGACCGGAAGATGCGCGGTCTGCTCGCGCGCGCCGGCTTTTCGCCCGAGGCGAGCTGGACCGACGCGCGGCGCTGGTTCGGGCTCACGCTCGCGCGCGTGGCCTGAGGATCACTTGGGCTCGCGCCCCAAGGTCCAGGCAGGAAGATCGCCTGCGCGCGCAAGCATTCACCGCGACGGCGGGGCGCGCAATCCCCGCGGCACGACGAGCCGCTCCACGACCTCGAAGACGCCTTGAACGGCGAGCGCGAGGAGCGAGGCCGGGATCGCGCCTTGGAGGATGAGGCCGACGTCGTCGAGGCGGATGCCCGTGAAGATGGGCTGGCCGAGGCCGCCGGCGCCGATCAAGGCGCCCAGCGTCGCGGTGCCCACGTTGATGACGGCGGCGCTCTTGATCCCCGCGAGAATGAGCGGGCTCGCGAGCGGCAGCTCGATGAGGCGCAGCCGAGCCTGGGGCGGCAGACCCAGCGCCTGCGCCGTTTCGATCAGCGCGTTCGGGATGCCGACCAGGCCCGCGTGCGTGTTCCTCACGATCGGCAGCAGGCTGTAAAGGAACAGCGCCGCGATCGCGGGCACCGTGCCGATGCCGAACAGCGGGATCATGAAAACGAGCAACGCGAGCGTCGGCAGCGTCTGCACGACGCCCACGACGGCGAGCACGACCTGACCCACGCGGCGACGGCGCGCCGCGAAGATGCCCAGGGGGATCGCGATGAGGATCGCGGCCAGCAGCGAGATGCCGACGAGCAAGAGGTGCTCGCCCACGCGCGCCAGCAGCGCGCCCGCCCGGCCCGGCGCGCGGCGCGCGGCCGTCACGCCGAAGGCGTCGCGCAGGTAGTCGGCGGCCACGGTGGCCTGGGGGACGCGCTCGAGCTTGGCGCGCGCGTTCATCGCGGTCATTTGCGGCGCGTCGATGCGTCCCTGCAGGCGGCGCATCGCCGCGAGCGCGTCGGGGGCGACATCGAGCCGGTACAACAGGACGGCGTCATAACGTTTGAAGAACCCGAGATCGTCGGCGAGCACGAGCAGGTCGTATTTTTTGATCTCGGCGTCGGTCGTGTAGAGATCGGTCGCGTCGATGGCGCCGCTCGCGAGCGCGCGGTACGCGAGGTCGTGATCGAGCCCTTGGACCTTCGTCTGCGCCAGCCCGTACCGCTGCGCAAGGGCCGGCCACCCGTCGCGCCGGCTCATGAACTCGTTGCTAAAGCCGAGGCTCAGCGCTGGCTTGGCCCGCAGGTCCGACAGCTTCACGACGCCGAGCGCGCGGGCGCGCTCCGCCGTCAAACCGATCGCGTACGTGTTGTTGAACCCGAGCGGCTCGGTCACGCCGACGCCGTGGGCCGCGAGCGCGCGCACGAGCCACGCGGGATCGCGCGTCTCGCCCGTTCCTTCCCCGCCTAGAATCTCGTCGAGCAGCGTGCCGCTGTACTCCGGGTACACGTCGATCGAGCCGTTCACGAGCGCGTCCCAGACCAGACGCGAGCCTCCGAGGGCCGCGCGGTGCTCCGCTTCGATCCCCGAGGCGCGCTCGAGCTGCGTCACGACCTCGCCCAGGATCAGCGATTCGGTGAACGCCTTCGAGGCCACGCGCAGCGGCTTGCCCGAAGCCGCGCGCGCGGACGCCGCGATGACCACGCACGACACGAGGGCCGCGGCGACCTTCTTCACGAACGCGCGTCCCCGTCGACCGGAACGTCGAAGCGCCGCTGCGCCCGCACGAAGCGCGTGACGAACGGCGACGCCGGCCGCTCGACGAGATCGGCCAGCGTCCCCTGCTGCACGATGCGCCCCTCTTGCAGCAGCACGAGCACGTGGCCGAACAGCGCCGCCTCGGCGAGATCGTGCGTGACGAGCACGACCGTCTTGCCGAGGCGTCGAAAGATAGCCGCGAGATCGTCTTGCAGCTCGGCGCGCACGAGCGGATCGAGCGCGCCCATCGGCTCGTCGAGGAACAGCAACTCGGGATCGAGCATGAGCGCGCGCATCAACGCCACGCGCTGCCGCTGTCCACCCGACAGCTCATGCGCGTGCCGCGCGAGCGCGCCCTCGGGCAACCGGACCAGGGCGGCCAGCTCCGCGACGCGCGCGTCGATGCGCGACGCGAGCCAACGCAGGTGCCGCGCCATGAGCGTCACGTTGTCGAGCGCCGTCAGGTGCGGGAACAGGCCGCCGTCCTGCACGACGTAGCCCATCTGCTGACGCGCGCGTCGCAGGTCGTCCCCGTTGTCGTCGAGAGGTGCCTGCCGAAACAGCACGCGCCCCGTGTCGGGACGGACGAGGCCGAGCATCAAGCGCAGCGCCGTCGTCTTGCCGCAGCCGCTCGGCCCGAGCAACACCGTCGTGCGCGCCGTCTCGACGTCGAGGCTCGTCTCGTGCAACGCCGCCTCGGCGCCGAAGCGCTTGCTGACCGACGAGAGCTGCAGGAGGGGCGCCGCTGCGGCGGTCATCGATCCACTATAGTGCGACCATGCCCCAGCCGAAGGTGAAGTCGAAGCCGAAGCGAAAGAGCAAGCTGGCCGGCTCGTGCCAGTGCGGGAAGGTCACTTTCTCCGTCGACTCGGAGACGCCCGTGCCGTTCATGTTCTGCTTCTGCTCGATCTGTCGCAAGACGGGCGGCACCGGGTTCGGCTGCAACATCATGGGCCTTCGCGAGACGCTCAAGGTGACGGGCAAGAGCTCTCTGCGCGTGCACCGCGCGCGCGTGCGCGAGTCGGGCAAGCGCACGGTCATCAGCAAGGCCAAGCGCTGGTTCTGCGTCACGTGTGGCTCCCACCTGTACCTGACGGATGATCGCTGGCCGACGGGCCTTTGGCCCTATGTCTCGGCGATCGACACGCCGCTGCCCGCGCCCAAGAAGATCACGTGGATCATGACGCGCTTCAAGCCGTCGTGGTTCCCGAGCTGGATGGTCGCAAAAGGCAAGGCGCACGCGGGCTACCCCGATGTGTCGATTGCCGCGTGGCACGAGCGAGAGGGCTGGCCGGTCAGCGTGAAGCCCTAAGCTCACGACAGCGCGTAGCGCGGCAGCTTCATGACGGCCGTCTGCAGGCCTTCGGCGAATGTCGGGTGCACGAACTCGCCGTCGACGATCGCGCGCGCCGAGGCGCCCGCCTGCATGAGCACGCTGAACACGTGGATGAGCTCGCCCGCGTCGACGCCGACAATGAAGGCCCCGAGCACGCGCTCGGACTTCGCGTCGAGCACGATCTTCACGACGCCCGCCGTCTCGTCCGTCTCGATCGCGCGCGCGATGTTGCCGAAGGGCATGGTCGCGACCTCGATCTGCAAGCCGCGATCGCGCGCCGCCCGCTCGGTCAGGCCCACGCCGGCGACCTGCGGATCGGTGAACACCGTGTACGGCACGAGGCGGTCCGTGCGCTTGCGCGCGGGCTTGCCCGCGAGGACCTCGAACAGCACGCGGTGATCGTCCCACGAGGTGTGCGTGAACTGCGGGCCCGGCACGCAATCTCCGACGGCGAACACGCCCGGCTCCGAAGTCTCGTAGCGCTCGTCGACGACGATGTGCCCCTGCCCATCGAGGGCGACGTTGCCGGCGGCGCAGCCGAGATCGTCGGTGTTGGGCTTGCGCCCCGTGGCGATCAGCAGATGTGACCCGGTGATCGGGTCGCCGTCCGCCAACCGCAGCTCGACGCCCGCCGGCGTGCGCGCCGCCTCGGTGACGCGCTTGCCGAGCTCGAGCCCGATGCCCTCGGCGCGAAACACGCCCGCGAGCGCCTCGGAGACCTCCTCCTCTTCGCGCGAAAGCAGGCGCGTCGAAGGCGCGACGAGCGTGACCTCGGCGCCCAGGCGGCGGAACACCTGGCCCAGCTCGCACGCGATGTAGCCGGCGCCCAGCACCAGCAGCCGCGATGGCAGCGTCTTCAGCGCGAGCGCGCCCGCGCTGTCGAACGCGCCGACCTCGCCCAGGCCCTTGATGTCGGGCACCACGGAGCGCGCGCCGACGTTGATGACGATCTGCTTGGCTTCGAAGCGCTCGCCGTTTGCCTCGACGGTCCGCGGAGCGACGAACTTCGCGTGCCCTCGAACGAAGCGCAGCTGGGCCTCGTTCGAGGCGAGACGCTTCTCGACGCCCGCGCGCCAGCGATGAACCACGGCGTCCTTGCGCGCCATCACGGCGGCGAAGTCGACCGAGACCTCGCCAGCGTGCACGCCCAGCCGTGCCCCCGTACGCGCGACGTGCGCCGCGCGCGCTCGCGACGATCGTCTTCGTCGGCGTGCAGCCGACGTTGACGCACGTGCCGCCCGCGTCGCCGCGCTCGAAGACGACGACGCGCTTCCCGGCCGCCGCCAGTCGCGTCGCCAGCGGAACGCCCGCTTGCCCGCTGCCCACCACGATGACGTCCGGCTCGTCGCGGGCGCTCATGAGCGCCCTAGCCTCCCATCAGAGCGATGATGTTGCCGTCCAGATCCTTGAACCACGCCGATTTGAACGGGCCCATGGCGTGCACGTCCCCGGTCCTCGTCATTCCGGGAAAGTCGTAGTGCTCGAAGGTGACGCCCCTGTCCCTGAGCGCGGCGACCGTCTTGTCCATCTCGTCGCCGACGTTCCAATTGAGCGCAGTGGCCTTGTTCGTCCCGGCGTACTCAGAGCGGTAGACGATGAGCGATGCGCCTCCGCTCTTGAAGGTGAGCGCCTCCGAGCCTTCCGCGCGCGCCACCGCGAGCCCGAGCGTGTCCTCGTAGAACTTGCGCGCCACCGCCAGATCCTTCACTGACACCGTCGCGATCACGTCTTTGTCTCCGAGCATCGTGACCTCCCGGGCCTGTTTTATACATGCGCGGGCCGGGATCAAGCCCGCCCCCCCCAACATCAGGCGGCGGCGCGACGCAGGAGCCGCGCCGCGAGCGCCGAAACGACGAGCGCGGCGAGCACGCCACCGACGTGAAACACCAGCACGTGTAGGCCCGCGCCGCGCCCCGGGCACGTCAGGTGAATCGCGGCCTGGGCGGCGAGCGCGCCCGCGGCGGCGACCGTCACGAGCGGCGTTCCGAGATCCAGGGTCCGGCGGCGCCAATAGACGCTCGCGACGAGCAGAAACGGCAACACGGCGCCGCCGAGCTCGGTGAGGAGGCACGGCAGGCCCCCCATCGAGACGGCTCCGGTTTCAGCCCAGGTGAGCGCGGCCATGGCGACCGACGCGCCGAGCGCGAGCGCGGCCGCGCCGCCGCGGAGACGGCGCACGAGCCCCACGCAAGAGATCGCGACGAGGAGCAGCGATGCCGACGCGAGCCACACCTCGACGCCCGCGGCGCGGCTCTTCGCCGACACGACGAGGAAGGCCCACACCGCCCCAAGCGCCGCCGCCACCAACGCCACGGGCACGGCGCGCAGGGACAGCTCGGCGACGACGGGACGAGCGATCGCGCGCAACACGCCCGCCGACGGAGGCTTCACGTCGGTAAGCGCGTCGATGTGACCGAGCAGCGCGGCGGCGCCTTCGAGCGCGCGCCGACAGGGCTCGCACGAGCGCGCGTGCGCGAACGCCGCGGCCCGCTGCGGATCCCCGGGAGGCAAGGCGCACAGGCCCATCGCGTCGTCTTCGATGTGCCCGCTCATCGCGCGCCTCGCTCGAGCAGCGGCGACAGGCGCTTGCGCAGCTGGGCATAGGCGCGAAACGCGCGCCCTCGCACGGCGACCTCGGACGTCCCGAGCACGCCGGCGATCTGGGCGAACGTCAGACTCTCGAAGCGGTGCAGCTGAATCACCACGCGCTGCGACTCCGGAAGGTCGTCGAGCGCCGCCCGCACGCTCGCCGCGACGTCTCCCTCGGCAACGGCGTGCTCCGCGTCGCGCGCGTCGTCCCGCGCGTGGGCCTCCTCGGCGGCCGCGAGCGCCTCCTCCCCCGCGTCCTCGCGCAGACGCAGGCGCCGCCGAAGCTCGTCGTGCCGGACATGGGCCGCGATCGTGAAGAGCCACGGGCGCAGCGGCAACCCCACCGCGTAGCTGGCGCGACCGCGGTGGACGCGGAAGAAGGTCGTCTGGAGGAGCTCGTCACTCAAAGAAGGATCTCGGAAAGAGCGCAGAAAAAAACGATGAACGCTGGGCGCGAGCATCGCGAAGAGCCGCGTGAAGGCCTGCTCGTCGCCGGCCGCGTAGGCCGACATCAAGTCCTCCTCCGTGGCGTCCTTGCCCCACACATACCGGTGGCGCGCGCCGTTCGTTAGGCTCTCGGCCGCGAGGCCGGCATCGGGCGGCTGGCGTCCTGGGGTCAGACCTCGCACGGCGCTCACTACGTTGGGGACTCCGCGAGTGTTATGGCCCGTCGCCAGAAATCTTTTTTCTCGCGTGCCCCCTAACGCGGCCGCTCTCCCCGCGTAGTCGACCAGCACGGGCCACCGGGCCGTCGGCGCGCTGGTCGCGCCGCCATTTCAAACAAGGAGAGCTTGATGACTTTCGAGACGATGCGCATCGGACCTGCCGTTCTCGCGGCCTTGATGTTGGTGGGGGCCGCCGGTTGCGGCAGCGACGCGAAGACGGCGGACCTGCCCCAGGGCGCGACGGCCGTCGAGGCTTGGCTGACGGCCGGTTCGTACAAGACGTGGCACTGCGAGCCCGCAGTGCACGAAGCGCGCCCGCCGTCGCCGCACGGCTTCAACCGGATCTGCTCGAACGATCTCGTCGCCGCCAACGCGACCGGAACCGCCGCGTGGCCGAAAGGCGCGGCGGCCGTCAAAGAGCTGCTCGCGAGCGCGACGTCGACGACGCCCGTCGGATACGCCTTTTACACGAAGACCGCCGCCGACAGCGCGGGCGGCGCGAACTGGTACTGGTACGAGCGCGTCCCGGCCGACAGCGGCGCGCCACACGACGCAGCCGGCGTCGTCGCCGACGGCATGGGCACGACGGGGCCCGCCCTCACGATCTGCGTGAGTTGTCACGCCGGGGCCGGCTCCGACGTGGCGCACACGCCGACGGTCGGCGGCCGCGATCAGGTCTACACGGCCGTCCAATAGACATGGAGACCATGCGGATCGACATGAGCGAGAAGAAGTGCACGGCGAAGGGCGGAACCGCCGCCGCCGCGCCCGACATGGCCAAATAGCTCCGAAGAAATTCGCCGCGGCGTCAGGAGTGCAGCGCCGGGACCTCTTCGACGATCTGGAGGAGCCGATCGACGTCCACGGGCTTGACGAGGTGGTGCTCGAAGCCAGCGTCGCGGCTGCGGCGCCGGTCGTGCTCCTGGCCGTAGCCGGTGACGGCGATGAGCACGCAGTCCTTGGTCGACTCGGTCTCGTGGAGGCGCGTCCCAAGCTCGTATCCGTTCATGACGGGCAGCTCGATGTCGAGGATGCAGACATCGGGCGCGACGTCCTCGGCGTTACGTAACGCGGCTACTGGGTCGTGCGCGGTTACCACCGAGTGACCCGCGCGTTCGAGGGTTTCTTTCAAAACCTCGGCGCTTTCGACGTTGTCGTCGACGATCAGGACGCGCTTCACTTTGACGGATCCCATCTCCGTTTCTCCTTTGCATTCTGCGTGCCGCAAAATCCCCGCGCTATTGACCGCCACCATGGGCGACCTCCGCGAGCGCGCGCGCCCCCAGCTCGACGTCCACGCGGTGGTCCTTGCCGTCGTTCTGCAAGGCCACCACATTGCCCGGCTGCTCGGCGCCGTCACAGACGACCCGCGTCGCGGTCGCCGGCCCCGCGCCCTTTCGGTTCCGGATGTGAAGGTGATACGTGGTCTGGTGGTGGCGGTAGTGGACGACGCAGCCGTCCCACGCGCTGGGAATCAGCGGCTCGATGACGAGGCGATCCGTCTCGAGCCGCAGTCCGAGCAGCGACTCGATGACGAGGCGATACATCCACCCCGCCGAGCCCGTGTACCAGGTCCACCCGCCGCGGCCCGCGTGCTGCGGGTTCATGTAGACGTCGGCCGCGACGACGTAAGGCTCGACCTTGTAGGTCGCGATGGCCTTCTCGCTGTCGCCGTGCCGGACGGGGTTGATGAGGTTGAACAGCTCCCACGCGCGCTCGCCGTCGCCGGCCGCCGCGAACGCCATGACGGCCCACACGGCCGCGTGCGTGTACTGGCCGCCATTTTCCCGAACGCCCGGCAGGTAGCCTTTGACGTAGCCCGGCTTGAGATCCGACGTGTCAAACGGCGGATCAAAGAGCTGGATGAGCCCCAGGTCCCGTCGCACGAGCCGCCTGTCGAGCGCGGCGAGCGCCTTGTCGGCGCGCGCCGGATCGCCCGCGCCCGAGAGCACGGACCAGCTCTGCGGCAGCGAATCGATCTGGCACTCGACGTTGGTCGCCGAGCCGAGCGGCTGACCGTCGTCGAAGTAGGCGCGGCGGTACCACTCGCCGTCCCACCCGTGTCGCTCGATGTTCTCGCGAAGCAGGCGCGCGTCTTCTTCGCATTGCTTGCCGAACGCTTCGTCGTTGCGCAGGCGCGCGATGGGGGCGAACCGCAAGAGCACGTCGTACAGGAAGAACGCGAGCCACACGCTCTCGCCCTTCCCTTCGTCGCCGACGAGGTTCATGCCGTCGTTCCAATCGCCCGTGCCCATGAGCGGGAGGCCGTGCTCGCCGAAGCGCAGGCCGTTCTTGATCGACCGCACGCAGTGGTCGTAGAGCGTCCCCGACTCTTCCGAGCGCGCCGGCAAATCGTAGTAGCTGTCCTCCTCGGGCTTCACGGGGCGCCCCTCGATGAACTGGACCTTCTCGGCGAGGACGCCCGTGTCGCCCAACGCCGTCACGTAGCGGCTCACGGCGTAGGGGAGCCACAGGTAGTCGTCGGAGATGCGCGTGCGCACGCCGCGGCCCGCGGGCGGGTGCCACCAATGCTGCACGTCGCCCTGGGGGAACTGGTGGGCCGCCGAGCGTAGGATCTGCTCGCGCAGCACCGCCGGCTCCGTGTGCACCAACGCCATCGCGTCCTGGAGCTGATCGCGAAAGCCGAACGCGCCGCCCGATTGGTAAAAGCCGCTGCGCCCCCACAGGCGCGACGAGATCACCTGATAGAGCAGCCAGCCGTTGGCGAGGACATCGAGGGACTTGTCGGGCGTCTCGATCGTGACGGCGCCCAGGGCGCGCTTCCAGTACGCCTTCACCTCCGTGAGCGCCGCGCGCGCGGGCGTCCCCCCGCGGAACCGCCGCAAGAGCGTGCGCGTGTCGGCGGCGTCGCGGCCCGAGCCCAACGTGAAGATGATCTCGCGCTCCTGGCCGTCGGCGAGCTCGAAGGGCACCTGCAGCGCCAAGCACGGATCGAGCCCCGCGCCCGTGCGGCCCGAAAGGCGCGCGCGGCGGAGGCACGCGGGCGCCGCCATGGTGCCGTTCCGTCCGAGGAATTCGAGCCGGTCGCCGCTCACCGAGCGCGTCGCTTCGCTGCAATCGAGGAACACCACGCGCGCGGCGAACTCGCCGTTGTAGGCGTTGCGGCCCAGCACGGCGCCGCTCGTCGGATCGACCTCGGTGACGACGTAGGGCGCGTTGGCCTCGCGCGTGGCGCCGAGGACCAGCTCGCAGAACGCCGTCATCGAGAGGCGACGCGCGCGCCCCGAGCGGTTGCTGATCTTGACGACGAGGAACTTCACGGGCGCGTCGATCGCCACGTACGTGCAAAGCTCGGTCGACAGGCCGGCGTCTTCCTGCTCGAAGGTGCTGTAGCCGAAGCCGTGCCGCGTGACGTACGGCTGGTCGTTCCCCGCGGGCGCCGGCGTCGGAGACCACACGCGCCCGTCCTCTTCGTCGCGCAGATACAGGGCCTCGCCGCTCGGATCCTGAACGGGATCGTTGTGCCAGGGCGTCAGGCGATAGCTGTGCGCGTTCTCGCACCACGTGTACGCCCCGCCGCTCTCGCTCACGACGCTGCCGAACCACGGATTCGCGAGGACGTTCACCCACGGCGCGGGCGTGCGCGACTCGCGCGTGGTTGAAATGACGTACTCGGTCCCGTCGGCAGAAAAGCCGCCGAGACCATTGAACGCCTCCAAGCCCGCGCCGGGATTCGGCGACGGCCGAACGCTCGGGCTCGGCGCCACGACGCGGTCCTTGACCGGCGCGAGCGCGGGCGGCATCTCGACGTGCTGGCGGCGGTTCATCTGATCGAGCAGCGGCCCGTCCGAATCGAGGATGATGAGGCGAGCCACCGTCTGCATGAGGACCTTGTCCTCTTCCGACAGCTGATCGGCGCGACGAAGAAAGACGCCGCCCGGTCGATCGATGAGGCTGCCCTCCGACGAGGTCCCGACGACGCCGAGGATCTCTTCGTGCAACGCCTGGCGGTAGCCCGAGGTGTCTTCGTTCCAGATCACGAGATCGGCGATGAGCCCCTTGAGGCGCCAGTACGCGTGCGCCTTGACGAGCTGCCGCACGAGGCTCGTGTTGGCCTGATCGGCGATGCGCAGCAGGACAATGGGCAGGTCGCCCGAGATGCCGTACGCCCACAGCGCCGATTGGCTGCTGCGGTTGCGCGTGATGATGCTGCGCGGGGCGCGCAGGCTCGCGTTCGCGTACAGGATGTGTCCCGCCATGCGCTCGTAGAGCTGCGAGTCGGCCTCGGTGATCCCGAGCTGCTGCAGCACGACCTGGCCGTGCGTCCACGACAGCTCGAAGACGCGGTCGCCCGAGTGGCGATCGCTGTACTTGTCGACGAGCGCGAGCGCGGCGGCGCGCGACTCGGCGACGCCCGTCACGAGGTGGATGCGCGCCGTCTCGTCGGGCTGCAGGACGACGGCGTTGCGAATGGCCATGACCGGATCGAGCACGGCGCCCGCGCTGTCGGAGAGCCGTTCGCGGTGCATGGCCGCCGGATCGACGAGCGAGCCGCCGCGGCCCACGAACTCGGCGCGCGACGTCTCGTAGGACGTCGCGCCGTCCTTCGTGCCCTGCACCATCATGAGGTGCACGACCCACGGCGGCCTCTCGTGGGGCGAGCGCGGGCGCCGCGTGCAGAGGATGGCCTGGCGGTCGGGGATGAGCTCGGTCTGGACGAACAGGTTGCTGAACGCGGGGTGAGCGACGTCGGCGGCGGCCTGCGTGAGGACGACCTCGGCGAAGCTCGTGAGCTCGACCGTGCGCTTGCCGCGGCCGCGGTTCGTGACGCTGAGGCGCCGCAGCTCGACGTCGTCCTCGGGCGAGATGCTCATCTCGGTGTAGGTCAGGATGTCGCCGTCGCGACGACGAAACTCGGCGCGGCCCTGCGAGAAGATCGCCTCGTAGCTCGTGGCCTTCTTGAGCGTCGGCTGGTGGGTCATCGACCAGAACGTCGCGGACGTGACGTCGCGGACGTAGCAGAAGCTGCCCCAGTTGTCGCGCGTGCCGTCCTCGCGCCAGCGCGTGACGGCGAGATCGCGCCAGCGGCTGTACCCGCCGCCCGCGTTCGTGACGGCGACGTGATACCGCCCGTTCGAGAGCAGGTGCACCTCGGGAGACGGCGTGCTCGGCGTGTTGAACACGCGGAGGTTGCTCTCGGCGTCGGGCTGCGACGTGCCGACAGCGACCGTCTCGGCTTGGTGAGGTTGAATGGTCGAGCCTCGCGGCACGCGCTCTTGCAGGAGCAGCGTCGTCGCCTGGAACGCGGGCGACGCCTCGAAGCGCCGCTGCATGGGACGATCGTTCAAGAGGTAGTCGAGCGACAGGAACGCCATCCCCTCGTGGTGCGACATGAAGGACCGGATGGTCACGGAGCTCTTGCCGGGCGGGAGTCGCGTCGCCGTGTAATCGATGGCTTCGTAGAAGCCGTGGGGGCCGTCGAAGCCTTCGGCGACGAGCCGCCGCAGGTTCGCGCACGCCGCCACGGGGTCGACCATCAGCGCCATGACGCTCGCGTACGGCGCGATCACCAGCTCGTTGACGAGGCCGCGCTTGAAGCCGAGGCCCGGGACGCCGAACGCCTGATACTGGTAGTTGAGCTGCGCGTCCGTCTTGTTGTAGCCCGACTCCGAGACGCCCCACGGGACGCCGCGCTCGGCGCCGTACTGAATCTGCCGCCTCACGACGCCCCGGTACGTATCATCGAGAATTGTATCGTCGTACGTCGGCATGATGAGCAGCGGCATCAGGTACTCGAACATCGAGCCGCTCCACGACAAGAGCGCGGGGCCGCCGCCTGTCGTCGTGAGGAGCCGGCCCATGCTGAACCAGTGCTCTTGGGGCAGCTTCCCCTGGGCGATCGCGACGAAGCTGGCGAGGCGCGCCTCCGACGCGAGGAGATCGTAGAAGCTGCCGTCGAGGCGGTGGTCAGCGACGTTGTAGCCGATCGCGAGGAGGTGCCGCTCGCGGTCGTAGAGGAACTCGTAGTCGAGATCGGCGAGCTCCCCGCAGCGCGCGGCGAGCTGGCCGAGCGCGGACAGCTGCGTCGCCGCGCGGGCCGAGGCCTCCGAGACGGCGGCCCGAACGCGCGTGAGCCAAAACGCCACGGGAGGCGGCGCGGCGCCCAGCGCGGCCTCGAGGCGCGGCGCGAGCTCTGTCTCCAGGCGCGCCGTCTCCGTGAGCGTGCGCGGGTCGTCGAGCGTCACGAGCAGGTCGTCGTCGATGCCCTTCGGTCGCTCGTCGCCGATGAGGCCGAGCCACGGCGCCGTGAGCCTCAGCTCGTCGCGCGCGGACCCGCAGCGCGAGAAGAACGCGGCCCGCCATGAGGCGGCCTCCGGCGCGGCATCCGCCGAAAGCCCAGATTCTTCCTCGCCGAGCGCGCGCAGCAGCTGATCGCACGCGCTCAAGGTCCGGGGCGCGCTCGCCAGCTGCGTTCGCAGGCGCTGGACGGCGTCGGGGACCTTGCCCTCGGGGCTGGCCGCCGCGAACGTGTCGAGCGTGTCGCGGAGGCCCGCGAAGAGCTCGACGCGAAAGGCTTTGTGATGGGCGAGCTCGTCGAGGCCCCCCGCGAGCGTGATCAGATGTCCGGCGAGGTTCCCGCTGTCGACCGTCGACACGTACGTCGGCCGCAGGGGCTCGAGCGTCTGCGTGTCGTACCAGTTGTAGAAGTGCCCGCGGTACCGCTGCAGCTTGTCCATCGCGCCGAGCGTCAGCGTCGTCCGCGCGACGACCTCGGCGGCCGTGAGATATCCGAAGTCGTAGGCGGCCAGGTTCGCCGTGAGCGCGAGGCCGATGTTGGTCGGCGACGTCCGGTGCGCGACGCCGCGCGGAGGCTCCTCCTGGAAATTGTCGGGCGGCAGGTGGTTGTCCTCTGCGCTCACGAAGGTCTCGAAGAAACGCCACGTGCGCCGCGCGACGACGCGCAGGAAATCCCGATCGTCCGCGCTCATCTGCGGACGCACGGGCGCGAGCGGCCGTCCCAGCCACCACGCGAGCGCCGGCGACACGAACCACAGCGCCGCGATGGGAGCCGCCACGGGCAGCGCCCACGGCGCGCGCAGCGCGAGCGCGACCGTCGCGACGAGCGCGACCGCCGGCGACGTCCACATCTCGAGATAGGTGCCCCCGAGGCCCGCGCGCGCCGCGCGCTGGACGTCGCGCGCCGTCCGCCACTCGAGCAGGCGCCGCCGCGTCAGCAGGACCCGCACCGACGTGCGCCCCGCCGCGGCGGCCGAGATGTACGCCTCGTACGGCAGGCAGCAGAGCGCATAGCCCTCGCGCACGATCTGTCGGCCGAAGGTCCGCCCGACCTCGGACAGGTGGCGCGCGACCGGGAAGTCGGTGGGTCGACGCGTGAGCGCGGCCGCCGCGGCCAGCAGCCCGGGGAACAACAAGATGCCCGTGACGACGACGGTCCCGAACAGGGCCGCGCCCGGCACGAACCACCCCGCGACGATCAGCACGAGCAACGCGATCGGGACCAACGCACGGCGAAGGTTGTCGAGGATCTTCCAGCGCGACAGCGCCGAGAGAGGATTTCCGTGCGGGCGTCCGTCGGCGCCGGGCACGCGGAGGCCCAACCACGACGTGAGCTGCCAGTCGCCGCGCATCCAACGGAAGCGACGGCTCACGTCGGCGGCGTAGGTCGACGGATAGTCCTCGAAGAGCGTTATGTCACTCACGAGCCCCGAGCGGCCGTGCGCGCCCTCGAGCAGGTCGTGGCTCAGGATCCGATTTTCGGGAAGACGTCCCGCCAGCGAGCGCGCGAACGCGTCGACGTCATAGATGCCCTTGCCGATGAACGAACCCTCGGCGAAGAGATCCTGATAGACGTCCGAGACGGCGCGCGTGTAGGGATCGATGCCCGGCTCGCCCGCGAAGAGACGCGCGAACCGGGAGCGGCTCGTGCTGGCCATCGTGATGGCGACCCGCGGCTGCAAGATCGCGTACCCGCGGGTCACGCGGCCGCGCCGCTCGTCGTAGTGAGGCCTATTCAACCAATGGGCGATCGTGCCCACGAGCTGACGGGCGGCGTCCCGCGGGAGCTGCGTGTCGCTGTCGAGGGCGATGACGTACTTGACGTCGCGCAGCCTGGCCACATCGCCCACGACGGTCTGGAAATGCGCCGCCTCGCCGCGAAGGGCGGCGTTGAAGTTCTCGAGCTTGCCGCGCTTGCGCTCCCACCCCATCCAGACGCCTTCGCTCCGGTTGAGGCGACGCGCGCGGTGAAACAGATAGAAAGGTCCCGGCTCGAACGACCCCGACGGGACCTCGGGCGCGCCCGACGTGTGCTCGGCGTTGTACTTGGCGTTGAGCGCCTCGATGCCGGCCACGGCGCGGGCCAGGAGCGCCGCGTCCGTCTGCATCACTTCGAGGGGCGCGTCTTTGAAATCGCTCAACAGCGCGAACGCGAGGTGCCGATCGCGGTTCGCGAGGTAGCGGATCTCGAGCGATTCGAGGAGCCCATCGATCTCCTCGGCGTCGGTGAGCATGGTCGGCACGGCGACGACGGTCTTGTGCGCGACCGGAATCCCGAGGGAGAAGTCGAGGCGCGGCAGGACCTGCGGGCGCGCGACGAGCGTCGCCGCCCAGTGGACGAGGGCGACGGACAGCTGGCTCGCGCTCACGAAGAACACGGCGAGCGCGGCCGCGAGCGCCCAACAATTGAAACCCTGCAGACCCGCGCGCGGGGCCGCGTGCGCCATCCCCCACGCGATCAGCGCCGTCGACGCGCCGACGACGGCGGCGTAAAGGGCGAACCGCGCCCGCGGGCCGAGCTGCCCGAAGCGCGCCGAGACCGAGCGCCGGGCGCCCACGGCACGCTCGAGCGCGCGCCGCTCGGCGTCGACCAAGAACGTGCCCACGTGGCGAGCCCGATCCTCGGCAGCCGCCGCGTCGGACAACCGCACCGCCGTCATCGCGACGTCGTTCTCGGAGACGTTGCTCCGCTTCGCGAGCTGCTCGACCGCGCGCCGATAGCGATCGCGCGTCGCGAAGTCCATCGAAGAATAGACGCCGGCCGGGTCGGAGCGCAGCGTCTGCTCGACGGTGCTCACGGCCTCGACGAACGTGCGCCAATCGACGGCGCCCAACAACCGGAGGCTGCCGATGCTGTTGCTCATGGCGACCTGGTGCTCGGCCTGGCTCTGGCTCACCACCTGGAAGACGCGCTCGATCGTCAGGCCTTGCTCGGACAATCTCTGTTCGAGCCAGGTGACGGGAAACAGCAGCGCGGGACCCTTGCCCTGCAGGCGGCTCGACAGCTCCGCGACGAACGGCGTCGTGAGCTCGGGGGCCGCTTTGATCATCTCCGCCAACACGACGACGACCTCGCCCGGCGCGCTCGCGGCGGTCTTCAGCATGCGCTCGACCCAATAGGTCGCGGCCTCGCGATCGCCGCGGCCCGACGTCACGGCGGCGACGACGCGGCGTAGCCCCTCGACCAGCGCGAGCCGCAGCATGATGGGGATCGCCCACAGCTCGCCGAGCCGCAACGGCGTGACGGTCTGATAGGAGGCGACGAAGGCGCGCAGGCCCTCGAGGTCGACGCGTCCCTCGGAGTGAGAGATCAGCTCGAGGACGATGTCGTAGACGCGCGGGCTGCCCTCGGCGTTCTCGAGACGAGGCAGCTCGCGGTTGTAGCCGCGGGGGAGGTGCCGCGTCGCCGTGCGGATCTGTTCCTCGATGACGTGGTAGTTGTCGACGAACCACTCGGCCGCGGGCGTGATGCGCGTGCCGCGCCGGACGGCGTCCGTGATGAGGGTGTGCGCCTCACGCAGGACGACCGCGTTGGCGGCCAAGCGCGACAGCAGGCGACCGGCGCCGCTACGCCCGGGGGGCGCGATCCGGTGGCGCACCGCGAGGGCGCGCGCGTGATCTTCCAGCTGAGCCACGCTGAAGAGCTCCGCCACGAGCGGCGCGTCCGCCGCCTGACTTTCCAGCTGTTCTGATTTCACGGTCGTCCATCGGCGCGTCTCGGGGGAACCATGCGGCGACAGTGTGGGTCCGCGGAGACCCAGTGGGAAGATCTGAATCGGTCAATCCCAAAGATTCCTTTTCGTTTGAGTGAGCCACTTTCCGGCCACGGGGTACCTTTCCCACGTGGTCGAGCTCCGCTCGGTGCCGAGATCTCTGCCCGACGTCCGGCCGTCGCCGTCGGACGCCGAGCTCGTCGTGTCGGCGCGCCGCGGGGACGCGCGCGCCGCGGAGGCGCTCGTGCGGCGACACGCGCGGGCGCTCAACGGCTTGGCGCTGCGGCTGCTCGGCCGCGATCGCGACCTCGACGACGTGGTTCAAGACACCTTCGAGAGCGCGTTCGCGTCCCTCGGCCGGCTGGAGGACCCGCAGGCGTTCGCCGCCTGGCTGAGCGGCATCTTGGTTCGCATCGTCGGCAAGCTCATCCGGCGGCGCCGGCTGTTGACGCGGCTCGGGCTCGGGCGGGCGCTGCTCGAGATCGATCTCGACGCGCTCATCGGGCCGGCCGTTCCGCAGGACGACGCGCTCGAGCTACGACGCCTTTATGGTCTCGCCGAGCGGCTGCCCGCGGACGTGCGCGTGCCCCTGCTCCTCCAGCGCGTCGAGGGCGCGCCGCTCGACGAGATCGTGCGGCTCACGGGTGCGTCGCTCGCGACGGTGAAGCGCCGGATCGCCACCGGCGAGAAGGCCCTGCGCGAGACGTTCCTGCGGGGGGACGGCCGATGACTTCGCTCGGTCGTCACGTGTCTCCGGTCGTCGACGACGCGCGGCTCGAGCGCCAGGTCGCGGCGGTCACGCGAAAGCTCGGGGCGAAACCGGCCCGTCCGCTCCGCATCGTCGTGTCGCTGGCCGCGGTGAGCGTCGTCGTCTTCGCGGGCGTCGCGTGGCGCGCGCGCGTCGCGCCACTGCCCGTCGCCCCCGCGACGCTCGGGGCCGGGACCACCGTCGAGGCGTCGGCGGGGGGCGAGATCCTCACGCTGGCCGATGGCTCGCGCGTCGTGCTCGACGCGCGAAGCAAGCTGACGGTGACGACCGTCGAGCCTTCCGTCGTGCGCGTGACCCTCGAACGCGGCGGCGCCGAACTGGAGGTCGTCCACGCCGAGGGCAAGCGGTTCGTGGTCGAGGCGCGCGGCTACGAGATTCGCGTGCTCGGCACGCGCTTCAGCGTCCGGCTGCGCGGAGAAGGCGCAGGCGCCGCGCTCGAGGTGAAGGTGACGCGCGGGCGCGTTCGCGTGACGCGCGCGGGGCAAAGCGAAGAGGATCTCCGCGTGCTCGGCGCGGGTGAGACGTGGTCCACGCGGCTCGACGCCCCGTCGCCCGCGCCCGAGGCGACGCCGCCCGCGGAGCCCGCGCCGACCGCGGCACCGGCCGAGCCCGCGCCGAGCGCGTCGCGCGCGGGCGAGAGCGCGCGGGAGCTGCTGGCACGCGCGCAGGCCTTCCGGGCCGCCGACGACACGCGCTCCGCCGCGCGGCTGTTCGACACGCTTCGGTCGCAACATCGCTCCGATCCGCGGGCGGGGTTGGCGGCGTTCGAGCTGGGGCGGCTGCGCCTCGATCGCCTCGGCGACCCGAGCGGCGCGGCCGAGGCGTTTCGGGATGCGCTCGCGCTGTCTCCCGCGGCTCCGTTTCGGGAGGACGCCGAGGCGCGGCTCGTCGAGGCGTACGAAGCGGCCGGCGCTCACGCGCGCTGCGGCGACGCGCGCGAGCATTATTTGGCGCGCTATCCCGGCGGCGTCCACCGCGAGCAGATCGCCGCGCGTTGCCGCGACTAACCTCCGTGCGGAGCTTCGTCGGCGGCGTTATCGCGTCGAGCCTCGTGGCCCTCGCGTCGACGTCGTTCGCGCGCGCGCAGATCGAACCGCCGTGCGCCGTCGCGGGACGAACCGCCGTGCGCTTGGCGGACGAGGCTATCAATGTCGACAAGGGCGCCTTTCGCGCGCGCCTGCGCGCGCAGCTCGAGGTCGGTCTCGCGGGCCGCCACATCGCGCTGTGCTTCGACGCCGACGGCGAGGTCGCCAGCGACGTCACGCTCTCGGGCGACGCCGAGACGACGTTGACGTTGAACGTTCGCGACGACGTCACGGGCAAACAACTATCGCGCGCGCTCGAGCTGCGTTCCGTGCCGGTCGACGCGCGTCCCCTCACCGTCGCGCTCGCGATCGACGAGCTGCTGCGCGCGAGCTGGGTCGAGCTCACGCTCGCCGACGCGCCGAGACCACCCCGCCCCGTTCCGCCCGAGGTCGTCGACGCGCTCGGCCCCGCGCCCGGACACACGCGGTGGGAGCTCGGCGCCGCGCTCGCCGCCGAGGCCTTCCGTGGCGGCACCCGCGAGGCGGGCGTCGACGTCGTGGGACGCGTGTTCCCGAGGGGCGCGCTCGCCGTCACCGCTGCACTTGGCGTGCGCAGGCTCGCGACCGTGAACGCCGTCGACGGCGACGTTCGCGGCCGCGCGCTCGACGCGTCCCTCGGCCTCGACGTGCCCTTGCGTTCACGCGCGCGCCGCATCGGCATCGATTTCGTCGCGAACGCGTGGCTCGCGCGCGTGCGCCTCTCCGGCGCTCCGCGCGGCGGCGCGCGCGGCGCCGACGTCGTCGCGACCGCCGCGGTCCTCGACGCGGGCGTGCGCGGCGACGTGGGTCTGTCGCGCGCCTTCGCGCTGTCGCTGACGGGAACGGTCGGTCTTCCCGTGCACGCCGTCGAAATCTTCGACGGCGCGCACACGATCGCCGGTCTCTCGGGTCCGCTCGTCTCGCTCTCGCTCGCCGGCTGGTGGCGTTTCGGTGAGCCGATCCCCGCGCCCGCGGTACCTACCCCGCGATGACCAAGCTTTACAGCGCTCTTTTCATTTTCGCGCTCCTGACGATGGCCGTCGGCGCGGGCTGCGGCAAGTCCGCCGCGACGCCGCTCTCGCCTCCGCCCGACGGTGGCGCCGCCGGTACGGCGGGCACTTCGATGACGACGGGGAACGCGGGCGCTTCGGGCGGCGCCGGCGGCGCCGCGTGCCCCTCGTACCAGACGCTCTGCAACGGCGCGTGCATCCCCACGAGCACGGACCCGAACAACTGCGGCGGCTGCGGCCTCAAGTGCGCGGCGCCCCTGGCCTGCGCGGGCGGCGCGTGCGCGTCCGGCTGCCTGCCCGGCCTCGACAGCTGCGCGCAGAGCTGCGTCGATCGCCAGTCCGACAACGCGAACTGCGGCGCGTGCGGCCACGCGTGCGCCACGGGTGACGGCTGCATCAAGGGTCACTGCGGCCCCACCGTCGCCGTCGGCGCCGGCCCCACGAATTGCGCGGGCGGCGGACCTCCGATTGTCGTTGCCGCGGCGCCCAGCGGGGGCGGATGCCTCGGCTTGCTCGCGCAGACGACCTTTCGCTGGGGCCTGTGCTCGTGCAAGGACGTGCGCGCGAGCGACAAGCTCCTCGTCGACGCCTACGACAGCCGCCTCGGCCTCTATCATCCCGGCGGGCTCGGCGGCGGCGTCGGCGCCAACGGCGGCTATCAGACGTCGGCGTCCGCCGAGGTCTGGGGCGCCTTGTGGTGCGCGGCCGACACGGGCGTCGACACGCACGCGCCCAACACGATCAAGCAAGAGCTGCGCGTGGGCGGCCCGCTGCACTCGAGCGACAACTTCGACGTCGGCGGCGACGGCTATGTGAACGGCGACGTCTCCACGAGCTCGTCGATCACGATCGCCAAGACGCTGCACGTTCCCGCCGCGGCGACCGTGAGCGCCAACGTGACGTCCGCGATGGTCACGCGCGAGGCCGTCACCGTCTCGCCGCCCTGCGACTGCCAGCCGCAGCAGCTCATCCCCATCGCCGGCATCGTGGCCGCGCATCGCCCGCCGAACAACGACGACGCGCTCATCAACCTGGACCCGACGGTGTTCGCGACCCGCGGCAGCGCGCGCCGCCTCGACCTGCCGTGCGGGAACTACTACCTCACGAGCATCGACCAGAGCGATCCGCTCACGATCGTCGCCCACGGACGAACGGCGCTGTACATCGACGGCGACGTGCAGGGCAGCGACGCGCTGACGTTCACGCTCGACCCCAACGCCGAGCTCGACATCTTCATCGCGGGCACGATCGTCGCCTCGGCGGGCCTGACGATCGGCTCGCCGAACTATCCGGCGTTGAGCCGCACCTACGTCGGGAGCCCGAACGGCCTGCGGCTGTCGGCCGGCTCGCGCATCGGCGGCAACCTTTACGCCGCCTATGGGCTCGTGACCTGGTCGGCGGGGTCCGATCTCTACGGCGCGCTGTACGCGGGCGACTTCGCCGCGTCGGCGTCGACCGTCATTCACTACGACAGAGCCGTGCTGGGCACGGGCGGGTCATGCACGCCGCCGCCGTCCCCTTCCCCCCCCGACGCCGGCACGCCGATGTGCAGCTCGTGCAAGGACTGCGGAAATCAGGCCTGCATCGGCGGCGCGTGCGGCGCGTGCCGCAACAACGCCGATTGCTGCGCCCCGCTCGTCTGCTTCGAAGGGACCTGCGTGCCCAACCTCAAATAAGGCCGCGGCTCACACCGTCGCGGACCTTGACGGGGACAAGAGCGACCCCAGATCAATGGGGAGGCCAACCGCGATGCCCGAGAAGAAGACCGTCGACAAGGCGAAGCAGGATCTTCGCGAGGGAAAGAGCCCGACGACCGCAGCTGGCGAGTTCGTGCGCGAGGAGATCGAGCACATCCGCGAGCACAAGCACGGCGCCCGCTCGACCAAGCAGGCCATCGCGATCGGGTTGTCGAAGGCGCGGCGCGCGGGCGTGCCGCTCAAGCCCCCAAAAGCCGGGAAGGTCCGCGAGCGCACGCGCGCGTCGGCGACGCGGGACTATGAGCGCGGCCAGGGCAAGCGGCCGTCGCCGAAGCCTTCGCCGCGTCGCCACCGCGCCGCGCTCGCGGCGCTCAAACGCTTGCCTCACCGGGCCGCGTCCCACGCCGCGCTGTCCGCCCACGCCAAAGAGGTCGCTCACCGCGAGGAGAAAACCAAATGAAGAAGACGCACACGCTGCTCGCGATCACCCTCTCCGGCTTCTTCGCCACGTTTGGAATGACGTTTGGGGTGAGGGCGGGAGGCACGGCCCACGCCGAACAAAAGGCGCCCGACTTCTCGCCCCCGCCGGTGAGCCGGCAGAAGGATCTCGAACGAAAGATCCTCGCCAATCTGCTCACAGACGACGAGCTGAAGCGCGATCACATCGACGTCACCGTCGACGGCAGCTCCGTGACGCTCAAGGGGAAGATCGGCTCCGAGCCCGAACGCGCGCGGGCCGTCCGCCTCGCGCAAGTCGAGGGCATCTCCGTCGTCCACGACCAGCTCGTCGTCGGCAGCCGCGACTTTCAAGGGGCAGTGACGGACACCGCCGTCACGACGGACCTCAAGGCGCGCTTCCTCGCGGACGACGTCCTTCGGCACGCGACGATCTCGGTCTCGACGAACAACGGCGTCGTCACGCTCGAGGGCGTCGTGCCGTCCTCCGCGTCGCGCGCGAAGGCCTTGGACCTCGCCCACCACGCGCGTGGCGTCGTCCGCGTCGAAGACCACCTGAAGATCTCCGGGTCGTAGCGACGCCGTCAAAGATCATCCTTTCGGCCAGTTCCACCGGGAGCCGCCGCGAGCGCGAGGTCCTCGACCATCTCGCTGCGGGATTGGGGAAGCAAGACATCGCCCGACGGCTCCACATCAGCCTCGGCTCCATCAAGTCCCACTGCCAGAAGATCTACCGCAAGCGGGACGCTCGAAATCGCACGACGGCGGTGGTTCGGGCGCGGCGCTTCGGCTTGGTCAGCTGAGGCTTTCGCAGGTTGCGCCCCGTGTGCCCCGTGTGCATGTTCTGCGGTTCATGGACCGCGATTGGTTTTTACAGGAAGGCGGCGTCGCCGGCGCGACCGCCCGCGCGGTCGACTGGACGGCGACCCCGCTCGGCGCGCCCGAGACCTGGTCCCCGACGCTCAAGACGACGCTCGCGACGTTGTTCCGCGCGCGGCAGCCGATGTTCCTGTGGTGGGGCCAAGAGCTCATTCAGTTCTACAACGACGCGTACCTGCCCAGCTTCGGACGCGGCAAGCACCCGTTGGCCATGGGCCAGCGCGGACGCGACTGCTGGGAAGAGATCTGGCCAATCATCGGGCCGCAGATCGCTGACGTCATGGAGCGCGGCAAGGGCAGCTGGAACGAGGACGCGCTCGTGCCGATCTTCCGCAACGGGAAGCTCGAAGAGGTCTACTGGACGTACACGTACTCTCCCGTGTTCGCCGAGGACGGCTCGGTCGCCGCGACGTTGGTGATCTGCACGGAGACGACGAGCCGCGTGCTCGGCGAGCGGCGCGCCGTCCTGTTACACGAGCTCGTCAGCGAGACGTCGCTCGCGCTCGACGAGCCGACGCTCTGGAAGACGACGTTCGAAGTGCTCGGCCGCGCGCCCAACGATGTCGCCTTTGCGGCGCTCTTCGATCGGGCGAGCGGCGCGCTCACGATGACCGCCTCGACCGGCCCTGCGCCCGCGGTCAGCATCGCGCTCAGCCAAACGGTCGAGGCCTCCCGACGTGGGAACCCGGGGACGGCGCCGCGGCTGCT
>JBBQJG010000033.1:0-28588 GCA_038325725.1 Polyangia bacterium
GTGTGAAGTCGCGCACGACCGCGCGCGCGGCGGCGCCGTCCTGCGTGTCCGCGAGCCCCTCGAAGGTCGCGTGCAGAAGGTGCTCGCGCTCCGAGGCCGTCAGTCGACGATCGCGCCACAGCTGATTGAGCTGCGCCGGCAAGCTCGAGAGCGCGGCGCGCCTCAGATCGCTACGGGCGTCGAGCGCGAGCTTCATCCGCACCGTGAACGTGTTTGCAAGGAACGCCGCCTTGGCGTCGCGCGTGGGATCCTTGTGTAGCCGCCGGAGGTATTCATTCGTGAGATCGAAGCGCACGCCGGGCCCGCCGCTCACGCGCAGCGGCTCTTTCGCGCCGAACGGGTCGCGACCAGGAACACTCGGACCGCCGCCGCGCTCGATCACAGACGCCTTGTTGTTCGAGAAGGTCACGCTGCCGTCGGCGGCGACGTGGGCGTCGAACGTGACGCCGCGATACAGATAGCCCCCGTCGGACGTCGGCTCCAACACGTAGGCCGCGGGTTCGGCGAGCGTGCTGCGGGGAGGTCTCAGCACGGCGCCCGCTGGCGTGGGTTTTGGAACGACCGCGCCGGCCTCTCGGTCGCTCAGATCGAGGTCGAGGCGGCGGCCCCCATCCGGGGCCGCCGCGTTCGCCGCGGTCCCGACGAGTAAGACCACGACGGCGCTCGACAACATCAGGTCTCGGCATCGATTGGGACTTGGCACTGTGGAAGGAAAGGTAGTCGAGTCCTCTTCACAAGCAAACACGCCCCGGGCGTAGCCGCTGGCGCCCTCGAAGTGACACATCGGTTTTTGCGCTTCAAAGTCTAGAAAGTTCCGAATAGTCGAATCAGCGGCCCGGGCCTACTGTCCGGCCCATGACCACAATGAACGAAACCACCTCGACGCCGGGTGTGTCGGCCCGCGCGAAGCGGGCCAGCGTCGGTCGCAAGGCAAGCTGCCGGGACAAGACGCGCGCGCCCCAGTCGAACTTGGATCGCTACCTTATGGACCTGCGCCATCATCCGCTGCTCTCCGCCGAGGAAGAGCACGACATCGCGGTCCGCTTCGCCAAAACGGGCGACCAGCAGCTCGCGAGCCGGCTCATCACGGCCAACCTTCGCCTCGTCGTGAAGATCGCCTTCGAGTACCGGATGGCGCACCAGAACCCTCTGGATCTCGTCCAGGAGGGGAACATCGGTCTCCTCGACGCCGTCACGAAGTTCGACCCGCATCGCGGCGTCAAGCTGTCGAGCTACGCCGCGTGGTGGATCCGCGCGTACATCCTTCGCTACGTCCTCTCCAACGCGCGCCTCGTGAAGGTCGGCACGACCCAGGCGCAGCGTCGCCTGTTCTTCGGGCTGCGGAGAGAGCGCGCGCGACTCGAAACGAGCAGCGGCGCTCCCGTCGACGCCAAGCAGCTCGCGACGGCCATGAACGTGCGCGAGAAGGACGTCGTCGAGATGGACCTGCGCATGGCGGCGAAGGACGCGTCGCTCGACGCGCCCGTTCACTACGGCGGAGACGACGACCGTTCCTTCGGCGAGCTCCTCCGCGCGGACGGCGAGCTGCGCCCCGACGTACAGGCCGAGGCGAGCGACTTCCGCGCGATCCTCGGGGGCCGGCTGCGCATCTTCTGCGACAGCCTCGTCGGGCGGGACATCGAGATCTTTCGGAGTCGTCTGCTCAACGACGACGCCGCGAGCCTCAGCGAGATCGCCACGAAGTTCGGCGTCTCGCGCGAGCGGGTTCGTCAGATCGAGGCGCGCTTGAAGGGCCGCCTGCGCGAATACCTCCAGGCATCCATGGGCGATGCCCTTCCTCAACGGGCAGACGCCGACAAGCGCGATCATTGGTCCGACGCTCAGCCGGTCGGCGAGGCCTGAGCGCCGGTCACGCGTCCGCGGGCCATTGCTTGTCGCGGGATCGTACCTATATAAGCCCGATGAAGAACATCGCTCCTCACTCAAAGAACGTCGCGCTCGGGCGCTTTCCGTCGTTGTCGGTTGCCGTCGCCGTCGTGGCTGGGGCGCTCAGCGCTGGCTGCGCGAGCTCGGCACCGGCGCCCAACCCGAAGATGGAAAGCTCTGCCGCCGCCATTCGCTCGGCCGAGGAGGTCGGCGGGGCCCACTCCCCGGACTCGGCCCTCTATCTGCAGCTGGCGAAGGAACAGTTCGAGTTCGCCCACCATCTGCCCAATCCCGACGACAAAGGCCGCGTCGATCGCCTGCTGATGCGCGCGCAGGCCGACGCGGAGCTCTCCTTGGCGCTGGCCCGCAGCGAAAGCGAAAAGGCCGCGGCGCAGGGCGCGATTGAAAAGGTGAGGACTTTGAAGGCCTCGGCGGTTCAGTAGGAAAAGGAGACATCATGAAAACCACGCTTAATGTTCACGGACGTCGCTCGCTCGTCCTTCTCACCCTCGTCCTCGCCTCAGCGTCGTCGTGTGCCACGACGACCCCCGTCGAGCTCGTCAACGCCCGGACGGCGTACTCCCGCGCGAGCGGCGGACAAGCCGCCCAGCTCGCGCCCGCGGATCTCCACACGGCGAAGGCAGCTCTCGACAAGGCCGAGCAGAGCCTGTCGTACGGCGACGATCCGCAAGCCACGATTGATTTCGCGTATGTGGCCGAGCGCGACGCCCAGATCGCGGAGGCTCATGCCGCCACGGCGGTCGCCGAGAAAAAGACCGACAAGGCGAAGAACGAATTCGAGCATGATCAGACGGCCATCACGAAGTCGGCCCAAGCCGACCTCGTCAAGACGCGGGACCAGCTCACGGAGGCCGAGCGTGCTCAGGCGCTGCAAACGCAGGCCGCCGGGAACGAGCGGAGCGCCCGCGAGGAAGCCGACCGCAAGGCCGCGGCCTCGGAGCAGAAGGCCGTCGTGTCGGATCTGAAGGCGACGGCGGCGGAGCAAAAGGCGGCTGACGCGAACGCCGCGCTGGCCGCGCTGGCCGCGAAAGAGGAAGAGCGAGGCACGGTCATCACTTTGTCCGGCAGCGTCCTGTTTCGCTCCAACGACTCGACGCTCTTGCCCGGGGCCATGACCCGCCTCGATCAGGTCGCCGCCGCGCTCGTCACCAAGAACAGGCCCGTCGTCGTCGAGGGCTATACGGACTCGAAGGGCTCGCAGTCGACCAACATGAACCTCTCGCGAATGCGCGCGGAGTCCGTCCGCAGCTACCTGGTGACCCGGGGCGTTCCGACGGACAAGATCGTCGCGCAAGGCATGGGGCCAGACCGCCCGATCGCGGACAACTCGAGCGCAGAAGGCCGGGCCAACAATCGGCGCGTCGAGATCGTCATCGCCAAGCAATGATCGCTGTCGGTCAGACCGTCGGCAATTACACGATCGTCTCGAAGCTCGGCGAGGGGGGCATGGGCACCGTGTACCTCGCCGAGCATCCCGTGATCGGGCGGAAGGCCGCCCTCAAGGCGATCCATCCGCAGTTCGCGCGGGATCCCGAGATCGTGTCGCGGTTCGTGACCGAGGCCAAGTCAGTCAACCAGATCGGCCATCAGCACATCGTAGACATCACCGACTTCGGGACCACGCCCGACGGTGAGTTCTATTTCATCATGGAGCATCTGCCAGGCGACAACCTGGCAGAGGCCATCAGGCGCGCGGGGCGGTTTCCCACGGAGCGAGCGCTGCGTATCGCCGTGCAAATCGCGGATGCGCTGCAGGCGTGTCACGGCAACGGGGTGATCCACCGCGACCTCAAGCCCGAGAACATCATCCTGATCACCCGGGACGATGACGAAGACTTCGTCAAGGTGCTCGACTTCGGTCTCGCGAAGCTCACGCGCGTCGAGGACGCGCCGGGGCACGTCACGCGCGCCGGCGCGTCGATGGGAACGCCGTACTACATGGCGCCCGAACAGTGCGAGGGCAGGGTCGAGATCGATCATCGCGCCGACATCTATTCGCTCGGCGTGATCCTCTTCGAGATGTTGACGGGGAAGATCCCCTTCGGCGGCACCGGCTACGGCGAGATCATCTTGAAGCACATGTCGACGCCGCCGCCCCCCGCGCGCAGCATCATCCCCGACCTGGCGCCCGCGTTGGACTTGATCCTGTTTCGTGCGCTCGGCAAGGCGCCGGGGGAGCGCTTTCAGACCATGTCCGAGTTCCGGCAGGCGCTGCTCGATCCCGAGTACTTCGCGTCGGCCGTGCCAACGGCGGTGGTGGGCGACGATCTGTCGGCGCGGGTCCGCGCCGCTCGACCCATGGCGCGCTCCGAGATGAGAATGCCTCGGGGCGAGCCGTCCGACCTTCCCCCGCCGATCAGGGACTCGGCGCCGTACCAGGTGGAAGTGGCTCCGTACAAAGCATCGGCGCCGCCCCAGGTGATGTCGGCGCTGTCCCAGGTGATGTCGACGCCGCCCCAGGCGATGTCGGCGCCGCCCCAGGCGATGTCGGCGCCGCCCCAAGGGGCCTCGACGTTCGGCCGGAGCGTCGGACAGCTGGAGGACGTCACTGACGGAGACCTTCGTCCGAAGCGCTCGCGTGCCGGCAGCGTCGTGCTGACGACGTTGGTGGTCGGGGCGGTGGCCTTCGCCGGCTTCAAGTATCGCCTCGAAGCGGGGAAGCTCGTCGTGACGGCGTTGTCGCCCAAGGTGCCCACGACGACCCGCATGAACTTCAGCTCCGACCCCGACGGCGCCAGCGTGACGAGCGCCGACGGGACCGTCCTGGGCGTGACGCCTCTTTCCACGGACGTGCCCTTTGGGAACGTCGGGCTCACCTACGTGCTGAGCAAGAAGGGCTATCTGCCCAAGACCTTGGCGGCGGTGCCGAACCTGGCGGCGCCGCTGTTCGCGGTGCTCGAGCGTGACCCGAGCGCCGAGGTGGTCGTGGAGCCGGTGATCGTGCCTTCGGCGACCGCAGATGGCGCCGTGCAAGTGCCGGCCGAGCCCGAGCCGGCGCCGGCTGAGCGAATCGTCGCGCGACACCCGAGCCCGAAGTGGCAATCGGTCCGCGCGCTTCGCCCTCGGGGGCGCGCGGCCAACAGCGTCGTCGACGACGATCCAAGTCGCAACGACTCGATGGCCCCCACGGTGCCCAACGCGCCACCGGCCTCCCCGATCCCGAGCGCCCCGGCGCCCCCGGCCCCGATCGCGCCGCCGGCCGTGACGGTCCCGTCGCCCCAGCCCTGAGGACGCCCGCCCGAGCCCCGCCCGAGCGCCCGAAGACCCGCGCTGAGCACCCTTCGCAAAAGCCGATGGATCGCGAAGAGACTTCCTCATATTCGGGGAGGGGCCTCCGGGCGCACCGTCGTCTGGACATGAGTCGCGTCGACCCCGATCAGGCAGAAGGCGTGATGGACGCCGTCCGAGAGACCGCGAGCGGGCTCGGCGATCTCGTGGGGCTGCATCTGAAGGTGGCGCGCCGCGAGCTGACGGGCGAGCTACAGGCCCTCGGCGGGCACATCGCTTCGGTGGGGATCTTCGCGGCACTCCTGCTCGTCGGATATGCCCTCGCCATGGCGGGCGTCGCGATGGTCATCGGGGGCCTCGTGGCGGTCGGCAAACCGTTTCTCATCGTCGGCGGCGGCCACGTCGCGGTCGCCGCTGCGGGCCTCGCGTGGGTAAAACGCACCAAGACCCGCCGACGTCCCCTTGCGGTCACGACGGACGAGGCCCAGAAGAGCTTGGCGGTGTTGACCCATGCCCATTGACGCTCATACGGCCGGGCAGGCGCCTGTCGATGCGGAGCTGACGCAGTTGGAGGCCGAGATCGCCGCCGCCCGCGCGCGCGTGGCCGCCTCGGCGAACGCGCTTCAGCGCCAGCTCGCGCAGGCCACCGACTGGCGGACGTGGGTGGCGCGCGAAGCGGTGCTCGCGCTGGGCCTCGCGTTTGGCGTGGGGTTCTTGCTGGGGCGCAGGCGGTGACGGCTTGAACCACAACGGACACGGACGATCGGCCACGGACGGCACGGACGGCACGGACGGAAGAAGGAGAGCTCGCATGGAAAGCATCAACGTCGAAGACAGGGCCAACGATTTGGTCGATCGGCTCAAGCCGCGGCTCGAGGACGCGAAAGGTCGCTTGGAGTCACTGAACGCCCGCGTGAAGGGCCTCGTGAAGGAGCATCCTGGCGCGTGCCTGCTGGGCGCCTTGGCGGTCGGCTACCTCGTGGCCCGCTTGGCCCGCCGGGAACAGAGCTGATGCCGCCGGCGCGAACGGCGTCGCGACACGGGGGCTCGGCCGCCGCCTTGGATGTCTCCGGATGGATCCACCGCAACCCGTATGGAGCGCTCGCGAGCGCCATCGGGGTGGGCTTCGTCATGGGAGGCGGGCTCTTCACGCGCCTGACGGCCCGGCTCGTCGGCGCGGGCGTGCGCCTGAGCGTCGTCGCGGCGGTGCCGTTGCTGCGCGAGCAGCTGTTGCAAGGGGTGAGTCAGTTGGTGAACGCGTCGCACGACGCCACGAAGGAGAAATAGATGAAGCTACAAGATGTGAAGAACCTGGACCGGAACGACGTGTTGGGCCTCCTGGGTCTGCAAACGAAGGAGTCGGAGACGTCTCGGCTGCTCGGAACCTTGGGCGCGTTCGGCGTCGGTCTCCTCGCGGGCGCGGGCGTGGCGTTGTTGCTCGCGCCCAAGCCGGGGCGAGAGTTGCGCGACGACATCCGCAGCAAGCTCCGACGCGGTGAAGCCGGCGCCGACGGCGAGCGCGGGGCCGGCGTCGAGGTCGGCCCCAGCGTCAGCCGCGCGTAGACCAAGACGCAGGACGAATGCCGACCGAATCCACAGAGCCCGCCGAGGCGAGTCATGAGGTTCGGGTTCTCCTGGTCGACGACGAGGCCCCGATCAGACGGGGTCTGTCGCGCCTGCTCACCGCCGCGGGAAACGTCGTCACGACGGCGTCGAGCGGCCAGGAGGCCTTCGCAGAGGTCGAGACCGGTGCCTTCGACGTCATCGTGAGCGACATCCGAATGCCAGGCATGACGGGGATCGATCTGCTGCGCGCCATTCGCGGGCGTGATCTGGACGTGCCCGTCGTGTTCATGACGGGCAGCCCCACGATCGAAACCGCCGTCGCGGCCATGGAGTACGGCGCTTTTCGCTACCTCATGAAGCCGGTCGACGGGAAGGATCTGGCCGAGGTCGTCACCCGGGCCTCACACCACCACCGGCTGGCGATGGTTCGGCGCGAGGCCGGCGAGGAGCTCGACGGCAAGCTGCTCGGCGACCGTGCCGCCGTCGAGGCTCACTTCGCCTCGGGGCTCGAGAAGATGTGGCTCGCCATGCAGCCCGTCCTCTCGTGGACGAAGCGCAAGGTGTTCGCCTACGAGGCCCTGCTCCGGACCGACGAGCCGACGCTGCGAAATCCGATCGATTTTCTCGACGCGGCCGAGCGCCTGGGTCGCACGGCCGAGCTCGGGAGGTTCATCCGCGCAAGAATCGCCGAGCGGCTGCCGGAGTTGCCCGAGGGCGTCAACATGTTCGTGAACCTGACGCCCGCGGATCTCGTCGACGAGGGGCTCTGCGGCGGGACAGATCCCCTCACGCCGTCGGCGTCTCGCATCGTGCTCGAGGTGACGGAGCGCGCGGCGCTCGACCAGGTCAAGGGGCTCGGTGAGGGCGTCAGGCGTCTGCGTCAGCTCGGCTATCGCATCGCGCTCGATGACTTGGGGGCGGGCTACGCGGGGCTTTCGAGCTTCGCGCTGTTGGAGCCGGAGATCGTCAAGGTGGACATGTCGTTGATCCGCGGGATCAACGATTCGGCCATGAAACAGAAGCTCTTTCGTTCGTTCACGACGTTGTGCCGAGATCTCGAGACGGACATCGTCGCCGAAGGTGTCGAGACCGTCGGCGAGCGGGACTGTCTGAACGGACTGGGTGGTGATTTGTATCAGGGGTACCTCTTCGCCCGACCTGGGCGAGGGTTTCCGTTACCGGCGTACTGAGTGGACAAAATCCGAGGATTGCTCCGAGGAGGGGGGCCTCGGGCGGGGGAGGGGAATCATGGAGATCGCACAAGAGAGTGTTTCGGACAGACGTGCTCACACCGATGCGAGCCTGGGCGCCGAGCGCGCCACCACGGACGCGGCGTCCGCGCGCAGTGAGGCGCGGGCCCAGCGGGTGCTGGACGACCTGATCGAACGAGATCGAAATGCCGCGGACGAGCGGCTGTTGAAGTTTCGCGAGAGCGCGGACTGGATCCTGGAGCGCGAACGCCGCTCCTCGCCGCCGCGAACGCCCTCCGTCATCACCGAGCGTCGCGTGGCCGATGAGGACAAGAAGTCAGAACGCGAGATCACCGACGCGCTGCTCGAAGGAGAGCGTCACCGGAACGACGCGGCCGTCCAGATCGAGCGACGGGAGCTCGACGATGACCGGGCGCGATTGGACGCCCGTCGGCAGGACACCGACGATCAGCTCTCGACCGAGCGGGACGACGCCGACGAGGCCAGGAGCAAGCACGGCGAGATGACGCTCGCGCTCGCCAATGCCCACCGTGACCGAGGGCGCCGCAACGACGTGCTCGGGATCGTGACCCACGATCTGCGGAACCCGCTGTGCATCATCGCCGTCAATGCGAGGTTGATCGCGGACGCGACGGACGTCTCGACGCGTGAGGCTGCCGAACAGATTTCGCTCGCGGCGGCGCGCATGGGACGGCTCCTCTACGACCTTCTGGATGTCGCCCGCGTCGAGTCGGGAACGATGCGCATCGCGAAAGGTCAGAACGATGTGGGCGCGCTCGTGGTCGAGTTGCGCCAGGCGTATTTGCCATTGTTCGCGGAGCGCGGGATGACCTTCGTCGTCGAGGAGCCGGCGGTCGCCGTCAGGGCATCCTTCGATCACGATCGCATCGTGCAGGTGCTCTCGAACCTGCTCGCAAACGCCATGAAGTTCACGCCCCCGGGCGGCACGGTCGGCCTTCGCGTCGAGCGGCGCTCCGGCGAGATCGAGTTCGTGTTGTCCGACAACGGTCCGGGCATCCAGCCGGAGTCGTTGCCCCACTTGTTCAAGCGGTTCTGGCAGATCGACAGCGACACGCGCCGAGGCCTCGGGTTGGGGCTCTACATCAGCGAAGAGATCGTCAAGGCCCATGGCGGCAGAATTTGGGTCGAGAGCGAGCTCGGCAAGGGCTCGACATTCCGCTTCACGCTGCCCACGAACGAGATCGAGATGAGGGGGGAACCGCGATAGCACGACCGGGCCAGGGCCCTTCCACCTTTCGATTCGAACGCGAACGCGACAAGTCGTCCCGCCGATGCGCCCATCGTCAGGCGGTGGGTCGGACCGCGTCGCAGGTGCAGTCGAGGCAGCCGTGGTCGGCGCAGGTTCCGCACGCGCGCGCGACCTGTTTCCTCAGGGCGTCGCGCGCGCGGAAGATCCTCACGCCCGCGTTGCTGGCGGAGATCCCGGCGGCGTCGGCGTAGTCCTTGACGGCGACGCCCTCGACCTCGATGCGCTTGAGCGCGTCCGCGTACTCCGGCTTGAGCGTGTCGGCGAGCCGCGCGACGCAGGCGCACACGACGTGCGCGAGCTCTTGCCGAGCGTCGTCGGTCGCCGCGAGCTCCGCCGCGAATTCGTCTAGGCGGCGGTTCGCGACAGCTTGCCGGCGCTGGTGGTCGATGACCGCGTTGCGCAGCACGCGATAGAACCACCCGACGACAGAGTCGCGGATCTCGTCGCCGCGATCGAGGCTGCGCACGAAGGCGTCCTGCAGGATCTCCTCGGCGAGGGCGCGGTTGCCGACGCGTCGCTCGACGAAGCGAAGGAACTCGCGGTGATTCGCGACGAGCTGGTCGATGACTTTCTGCGAGGGCTCCATGGGCGAGCGGTCAGCATGACACGCCAAGATCGGGAAACGGGTGTAATGCCCCGCCGATGGCTGCGTCTTGTTCTGTGAAGGCCGCAACGGAGCGCGCCTCACCAGACCAGGAGACCACCATGGAAACGTCGAATCAGAAGCCTTGTCAGTGCGAGAAGAGCGCGTGCGGCTGCGCGAGCGTCAAGCCCGAGCGCTGCACCTGCGGCGAGCGGTGCGCCTGCCAGACCCGCTGCAACTGCGCGACGGGATGCGGCTGCGCGAACGCCAAGTAGCGCCCCCGAAGGCGAAGACGAAGACGAAGACGAAGACGAAGACGAAGACGAAGGAGAGGACGAAAGGAGAAGGAGGCGCGCCTCATCGGGGCGCGCCTCCTATCGGTCAGAGGCTGGCGGCGTGCGACGTCTCCGCGGGGATCGAGTCGCGGGGCGGCTCGTCGCTCTCTTCGAGCTCGGCCTGCTCGCGGCTCATCTCCTGCCCGATGGCCTCGAGCTCGTCCTTGTTGAAGAGCTTGCGCACCTTCGGAAAGAGGTCGTCCTCTTCCTCGCCGACATGGTGGGTGACCTGCTCCTTGAGCACCTTCACCTTCGCGTCGAACGATTCGTCATCGGCGTCGGTCTCGAGCAAATCGGCCAGCACGCGCTTGATGCCGAGGTGCTCTTCGAGCGACTCGAGCAGGATGTCCTCGGTGCGGCGGTCCTTCACGGCCGGATAGAACTTGTGCTCTTCGATGGCGGCGTGGACGGCCAGTTTGTCGGCGATGTCGTTGAAGATGTCTTCCTTGTCGTCGGTCTCGGCCTTCTCGATGCGGGCGAAGAGCTTCTCGACCTCGCGGTGCTGGGACTCGAGCAAATCGATGGCGTTCATGGCACGTCCTTTCATGACGTCTGGGGATAGAAACGATGTCGGTCTCGCCAACGAGATTGCGAAAAGCGTGCCTGCCCAAAAGCCGCCAGAGCCGCGCGTCTTCACAGGATTCGGGGTCCGCTCCGCGTCACCGACGCGCGCCGACGTTTCGCGTCGGTGACACCACGCTCTCGACTAAACGTCCGCGACGACGTGGACGCCGACGGCGTCCCCGACGATGAGCGCGGCGGCGCGTCGGCCGGCCTCCGCGATGTGAACGGCGGGCGTCGCGGACGTTTGGGACTCCCAGGTGCCCGGACCCCAGAAGCGCCCGAAGCGCAGGACCAGCGTCTCGAGGCCCGACCCGAGGGCGTCGCGCTCGAGCGCGGTCACCGCCGCAGCAGACGCCGGGCTCGTCTCGAAGGCGATGCTCTCGACGACGAAGCGCCGCGCGCCCGCGGCGCGGGCAGCCGCCGTGACGATCGGTCCGCCCTCGCTGCGGATGCGAACGTTCGCGGGACCCGGACCGCCCGCGAGGTCCGTGAGGAAGTTGACGACGATCTGGGGCGCGCACCCGCGCGCGAGCTGTTCGAGCGTGCCCGCGTCGAAGACCTCACAGACCTTCGCGCGGGCGCCAAGGCGCTCGATCAGCTGGGCCTTCGCCGCGGTCCGCGTCGTGCCCACGACCTCGTGCTCACGGAGGTGGGGCAACGTCGCCTGTCCCAGCACGCCCGTCGCGCCGACGATCAAGATGCGCATGGCGCGAGCATGCCATCACGCCATGGCCAGGCCGAAGGCCTCGGCGACGAGCTCGTACGAACGCAGGCGCGCCGCCGGCTCGAAGGCGTGCGTCACGAGCATCACCTCGTCGGCCTCGGTGCGCGCGACCGCGTCTTGGATGCGGGCGCGGACTTGGTCAGGTGTGCCGATGATTTGCAGGCTCTTGTAGAAGTCGACGATCGCGCTCTCTTCCGGTGAGAAGACGTGAGCGAGGGCGACGTCGGGGCTGGGCAAGCGCCCCGGTCGGCCCGCGCGGAGCTGGACAAACGACAGGCGCATCGAGGAAGCCATGCGCTGCGCCGCCTCTTCCGTGTCGGCGCAGAAGACTGAAAGAGCGAGGATCGCGTGCGGCGCCGCGAGCGTCCCGTTCGCCGTGAAGGCCGCGCGGTACGAGCGCATCGGGACCTCGGGCGGGTCTTGGCTAAAGTGGCCCGCGAACGCGAACCCGACGCCGAGCTTGGCCGCGACCTGGGCGCCGTAGTCGCTCGAGCCGAGCATGTAGAGCGCAGGCAGCGCGCGATCGTCGGGCATGGCGCGCACGGAGGCGAACGCATGGCCCGCGGGAAACGCGCCGCCACCCCAGGCCATGAGCTCGCCGAGCTGCTCGAGAAAGTCGTCGGCGCCGATGGAGTGCCGAGAGCGGCGCAGCGCGAGCGCCGTCCGACCGTCGGTGCCGGGCGCGCGGCCGATGCCGAGATCGATCCGCCCGGGGTGCAGCGCTTCGAGCAGCTTGTACGACTCGGCGACCTTCAGCGCCGAGTGATTCGGAAGCATGACGCCGCCCGCGCCGAGGCGGATGTGCGTCGTCAGCGGCGCGACGTGCGCGATGAGGATCTCCGGCGTCGTCGACGCGATGCCGGGCATGTTGTGGTGCTCGGCGTACCACAGCCGCGTATAGCCGAGCCGATCGACGGCGCGCGCGAGGTCGACGGCGCCGCGGAGCGCGGCCGTGCTCGACCCCCCCTCGACGAAGGGGACGAGATCGAGAACGGAAAGGGCGGGGGCGATCGTCATGTGTCGGGGCTACCTGTCACGCGCTTCGGACAAATGCCATCGGCGCGTCTCGTCTCCCCATCGCGCGCGAAGCGAGGCGGGGAACGCGACGTCGCTTTTTCCGACGGATCGTCCGCGAAAAAATGAGAAGGGTCCACCGTCGCGCCGTGCGCATCATGCGGACACAGTGACCAACCTGATTGTCTGCGCGACCGATTTTTCCCCCGAGGCGAACAGCGCGCTCGCGTGGGCCGCCGCCGTCGCGCGGCGGGTCGGCGGGAACGTCGATCTCGTTCACGTCGAGGCGCTGGACTCGAAGGACATCGGCGCGATGGGGCGTCTGCGCGAGGAGGCCCACGCCGTGGCCCACGACGTCGACGTCTCCGTTCGCCCCAAGCTGCTCAGAGGCGAAGCGGACCAGGAGATCCTGAGACACGCGCGCGAAGGCGGCGCGAGCATGATCGTGCTCGGCAGTCACGGGGGCGGTGGCCTCAAGCGTTGGGCGTTGGGCAGCGTCGCGGAGCGCACGTTGCGTTCGGCGGAATGCCCGGTCGTCGTCGTCCCGCGCGCGCCGGACGATCACGACTGGTTCGCGGCCAAAAAGGAGAGCCCGGGCGCTCCGCGCGTCGTCGTCGGCCTCGGCTCGGGCCCCGATCGAGAGCTCGTTCAGTTCGTCGCGAGCTTGCGGGGCCGCACGCCGTGCGACGTCACCTTCCTCCAGCTCTATTGGCCCCTCGAGGAGTACGCCCGCCTGGGGCTGCACGGCCGTCGCGACTTCGTCGGTCCGGATGCCGACGTCGTCAAAGATCTCGAGCCCGGGCTCCGCTCCAAGATCGGAGACCTTTCCGGCGCGGGAGCGATCGACGTCGACATTCGTCCGGCTTGGGGTGATCCGGCGGCCAACCTCCTCGTGGCCGTCGAGGAGCACGACGCGGAGCTCATCGTCGTCGGCGCCGGGCATGCTCACGGGCTGACGCGTTTCATGACGGGCTCGATCGCCGAGCGCCTGGCGCGTCAGTCTCGCTATATCCCGGTGGCGTGCGTGCCGGCGGACAACGTCGCGGCCCAGGCGCCGGCAACGACGCCGACGCCGAACCTCCGGACGGTGCTGGCCGTGACCGATCTGTCAGTCGCGGGAAACGCCGCCATTCCGCACGCGTATTCGCTCCTGCGCGGCAATGGCGGCGTCGTCGAGCTCTGTCACGTGTTCGAGCACGCGCTCGCGAGCCCGCCGTACGCTTACGATCTCCCAAACGAGGGCCTCACCGATCTCCAGCGCGCGCGCCTGCTCCGCGAGCTGCGCGCCCTCGTCCCGCCCGACGCCGACTCTTTCAAGATCTCGACGCACGTGTCGATCGTCGACGGAGGCAAGGCGGCGGAGGCGATCGTCCAGGCGGCCGAGCGCCTCAAGGTCGACGTCATCAGCATGGCCTCGCACGGGCGCAGCGGCCTCTCCGCGACGATTCTCGGCTCGGTCGCCCAGGACGTCGTTCACCGCGCGCACAAGCCCGTCCTGATCGTTCGCGGCCGCTGAAGGCGTTCATGCGCGCTCACGGAATCGACCACGCCAGGCGATTTTCGTCCGTGGGCTCTTGTCGTCGGGCACCCCTGTGCGCAGCTTCGGTCTCAGAACGCGAACGTCGATAAATGCTCCCCATTCCCATCGTCGTCGCGCTCGCAGCCGGTCTCGCCATCGTGGCGATGCTGCTCGTGGGGTCGTCGGCGCTGGCTGCGCAGCGCGTGGGACGCGTGGTCTTGCTGGTTGGCTTGGTGGGGGTGCCCATCCTGTTGTCGGCCGGCAACCTCTCTTACGGCGTCGTTGAATCGAGCAAGACGACCTTTTGCCTCTCGTGCCACGAGATGCAGCGCCACGGCAAGAGTCTGTTCGTCGACGACAAGCAAGCGCTCGCGGCCGTCCATTACCAGAACCGGCTCGTCGATCGAGAGACCACCTGCTACACGTGCCACAAGGACTACGGCCTCTTCGGTGACGCCAAGGCGAAGCTGAACGGGTTGCGCCACGTGTGGGCCCACTACGTCACGGGCGTGCCCCAGACGCTCGCGCTCTATCAGCCGTATCCGAACGCGAACTGTCTGCACTGTCACGAGGACGCGCGACGCTTCCTCGAGAATCCGCCGCACAAGCCGGTGCGCGAGGCGCTGCAGTCGGGCGCGATGTCGTGCCTCGCGTGCCACCGCGTCGCCCACGACATGAAGAAGGTCGACGCGCATTCGTTCTGGCAGGCGGCCGAATGACGACGCCGACCGCGACGACGACCACGCCGACGACGCGGATCAAGCGGGCGGCGGCCTTCACCGGGGCGGGGCTCGCGGTCCAGCTCGCGTGCGCGCTGCATTGGACGCCGGCGATGTTCATCTTGTCGGCGGTCGTTGGCGTGCCCCTCGTGCTCGTCGGCGGCCTCCTGTTTCTGGGCGCCGTGTGGCGGAACCTGAAAGATCGAGGCGCCGCGTGACCGCGCCACCGACGCGAGGGCTGCTCGTCGGAGCGTTGTTGGTCTCGTCCGCCGTCGGTGTGGCGTTCGCGGCGGCGTTCCCCGCGGTGCTTCGCATTCCGCCCGCGAACCCGGCGGCGCAGCGGACGCCGCCGGCGGCGTGGTTCTCGCACCGCACCCACCAGCGCCTCGGTTGCTTTGCTTGTCACCCGTCTGTCTTTCCCCAGGCGCCGCTCGGCTTTTCGCACGATGAGATGCGCGAGGGCCATTTTTGTGGCCGGTGCCACGACGGTCGCGTCACGTTTGCCATCGCAGGCGCGGCCTGCACGGAGTGCCATGCGCCCCCGCGTTAACCTGTTGGTGGTGGCGGTGTGGCTCGCGGCGGGTGTCGCGCCGGCGCCAAGCGCCGAGGCCAAGACGCGCTCGTCTCACGAGAGCAAGGAGAGCGCGAAGCGCCGCAAGCTGCTCGAGGAGCTCGGGCTCGACAAGCAAGACAGCGCGCCGTCCACGACGCCCGTCCCGGACGCGGTTCCCGCGAACGGCGCGGAGAAGGTCGAGCCCGCGGCGCCCCCGGCGTCGGGTGCGCCGGCGGATCGGACGTCGGGTGGCGATGGCAAGACGCCCGGTTCAACGACACCGACGCCGTCTTTTCGCCGCGCCATTCACCCGCTGCTCATGGCGACGTGCAACGTCTGCCATCGCACGGGGGGAGCCGCGGCGGCGACGCACTTCGTGCTGTCGGGGGACGCCACGGCCGACCACGCGGTCGTGGTCCGGCTCGTCGACGTGCGCGATCCGGCGGCGAGCCCGCTGCTCGTCAAAGTGTCCGGCCCGCCGCACGCAGGGGGCGCGCTCTGGCCCGCGCAGAGCGCGCCGCACGCGCGGGTCCTCGCGTGGATCGCCAAGGGCGCCAAGCTCGACGGCGGCCCGGGTGATTCTTCGCCCCTCGCTGTGCCGCGCGTGGCGGCGCCGCTCGTGAGCGCGCCACCGTCCCATCGGAGTGAGGCGCTCGCCGTCGCCGTGACGCCGTCGCCGAGCGCGCCCACGCCCGCCGTCGTCGAGCCCGCGACGCCGCTCGCCGCGCCCGCGGCGAACGACTTCGCGAGCGGCGTCCATCCGATCTTGATGGCCGCCTGCGCCAGCTGTCACCGCGCGAACGCGCCGGCGGCCATGACCCGCCTCGTGCTCACGGGCGTCGTCGCCGGGGACGAAGCCGCGGCGCGGGGCCTCCTCGATCCGGCGGCGCCCGCGCGCAGCCCGCTCCTCACGAAGTCGTCGGGCGAGTCGCACGGAGGCGGCGCCATCTTACCGGTCGGCGATCCGCGCCACGATGTCCTCCTCGCCTGGGCGAAACACGCCGCGCAAACGCCCGTGGCGAGCGCGAGCGTTGCCGGGACGGCGCCCGCGATCGCTGTCGCGACGGACGTCACGCCCGCGTCCGCTCCGCCCGCTCCACCCGCGAGCCATGCCGGCGTCGACCTTCCGCTTGGATTTTTCCTGAACGGTCGCTTCGACCTCGACTACGAGCGCCGCCAATTTTCGGGGAACCCGTTCGGCGCGCAGGCGGTGAACGCGCTCCGCAGCTACCACCACTTCTTGTTCCTGTCGCGCGAGAGCGCCGACGATCGGTGCGGCGTCTCCGTCGAGATCCTCTCTTTGCAGTTCTTCGACGTACACTGCCGGCTCACGGATCGCTCGCGCGCCGTCACGGTGCTGCTCTCGGGCGGCAAGCTCGTCGTTCCGTTCGGGGCCGATCCGCTCTATCACCAGAGCTACGGCGGGCTCGCCGGCTTCGACCAACGGATGTTGCCCGTGATCTGGGCGCAGGAGGGCGTCGCGGCGCACGTCGCGTTCCAGCGTCGCGGCCTGGCGCTCACCGACGACCTTTTCTTGGTGCGCGGCTACACCCTCGGGCGGGCCGATGCCGTGCTCAACCTGCAGAATGATTTTTCGCCCGTCGACGACGCGCGGCTCGGCTGGGGAAATCGCGTCGGCGTCTCGTGGATGGGCGTCTCGGCCTGGTACTCGACGTACTTCAACACGCTGGGGTTCGGCCGGCATCTGTTCATGCAGGCCTTCGACCTCACCGTGTGGCGGCAGCGCCAGCTCCCCGTCATCGGCCACTTCAGCCTGGGCGCGGGCGCGTTGCGCGCCGACGTCGCGGGCGGCGGTGACGGCGTGGGCGGCGTCGGCAAGGACTACTACCACTTCGGGAGCTACTTTCAGATCCGCTATCACCCGACCGACTGGCTCTTCGCGCAGTACCGAGAAGGGTTGCGCACGTTCGACAACCGGCGCGGCGTCATCGTCGACAACTCGCGGTTGACGAGCGCCGACGGCTCGACGCACAGCTTCGGCGTCGTCGCGCGCCACGGCGGCGTCACGGGCGGCGTCTTCTATTTCATCAACCTCGAGAAGGTCGACGAGATCCCGGACGACGTCTTCCGCGTGACGGTGACCTATGATTTCTAGCGCGCGCGCCGCCGCAGTTCTCTGCTGTGCGTTCACGCTGGGCTGCGCCGACGTCTCGCGCGGACCGGCGACGCCGGTGCCCGACGGCGGTGCGGACGTCGACGCGCAAACGGGCGACGCCTCGCAAGCGGGCGACGGCGGGGCCCTCTCTTTCGCGACGTCGATCCATCCCGTCATGACCGCGTCCTGTCACGGCTGCCACGCCGTCGGGCAGCAAGCGGGCGACACGCAGCTCCTGCTGACGGCGGACGTCGCCGCCGACTATGAGGTCGTCATGCGTTTCGTCGACACCTCCTCGCCTGCGGGCAGCCGCCTGCTCTCGAAGATGAGCGGCAACGGACACGGCGGCGGAACTGTCTTCGCGGCGACGACTCCCGAATACCTGACTTTTTTGCAGTGGATCCAGCAAGGAGCTCGGCCGTGAGACACCAGATGAAGCGCTCGATGTCGCCGTCGCCAATTCAGTTGCTCGTGGCCGTCGTCGCGCTCGGCGGCGCGTGCGCCAAGCTCGAGGGCGACAAGAATCCCGCGGTCGTCGTGACGCCCACGCTCGCGACGAGCGGCCCGCACGCCGTCGTCGTGGGCGGCACGATCACGGTCGTCGCGACGACGACGAACGGCAGCGATCCGAGCTACGCCTTCGCGAGCGCCGACAAGAGCGTCGCGACCGTCGACGCCATGGGAGTCGTCACCGGCGTCGCCGTCGGCGAGACGGCCATCACCGCGACGGGCGCGACGTCGATGGCGACGGCCAGCCATCCGGTCGTCGTCGTCGCGGCCGACGACAAGGCCAAGATCCCGTACTACGACCAGTGGACGATGTCCGCGCACGCGGACAGCACGGCGCCGGCGTTCAACAACTGGAATCAGGCGGGCATGGTCCCCGTCGAGTGCGCCCGCTGTCACAGCTCGGCGGGCTTCGTCGACTACCTGGGCGGCGACGGCAGCACGCCGCTCGTCGTCGACAAGCCCGCGCCCATCGGCACGGTCGTCGGCTGCAAGACCTGCCACAACGCCGCCGCCGCCGCGCTGACGTCGGTGACCTTCCCCTCGGGCGTCAAGATTGATGGGCTCGGCGGCGAGGCGCGCTGCATGACCTGCCACCAGGGCCGCTCGTCCGGGCCGGCCGTCGACGCCGCGATCGCGAAGGCGGCGCCCGCCACCGACGACACCGTGAGCGCGTCGCTGAGCTTTCAGAACATTCACTACTTTCCGGCGGCGGCGACGCTGTTCGCGGGACGTGCCAAGGGCGGCTACCAGTACGCGGGTCAGGTCTACGACGTTCGCTTTCGCCACGTCGACGGCTTCGACACCTGCATCGGCTGCCACGATCCGCACTCGACGAAGGTGCGCTTCGACGCGTGCGCCGGCTGCCACGTCGGCGTCAAGGACGTCGAGGGCGCGCACGAGATCCGCATGATGTCCTCCGTCGGCATCGACTACGACGGCGACGGCAACACGACCGAGGGGATCTACGACGAGCTCGTCGGCCTGCGCGACAAGCTGGCGGTCGCCATCAAGACCTACGGCTCGGAGCATCACACGCCCGTGTGCTACTCGCCCGACGCGTACCCCTATTGGTTCGCCGACACCGACGGAGACGGCGCCTGTTCGGCGACCGAGGCGGTCTCGGCGAACGCGTTCAAGGGCTGGACCGCGCGCCTGCTGCGCGCGACGTACAACTTTCAGATGGCGTCCAAGGATCCGGGCGCCTTCGCGCACAACGCCAAGTACATTATCGAGCTGCTTCATGACTCGGTCGCCGACGTGAACACGGTGCTCGTCGTGCCGGTCGATCTGTCGAAGGCGCACCGGACCGACGTCGGCCACTTCAACGGCGCGAGCGAGGCCGCGCGCCACTGGGACACGGGTGAGCAAGTCGACGCGAGCTGCTCGTCGTGCCACGCGGGGCAGGAAGGCCTCCGGTTCGCCGTCCAGTACGGCGTGGGCAAGATTGTTCCTGAGACAGCCAACGGCCTCGAGTGCGGAACCTGCCACGACAAGCCGGGCACGGACTTCTCGGCGATCTTCATGGTCCCGTCGGTGACGTTCCCCTCGGGCGTCAAGCGCGTCGAGCCCGGCAACGACAACCTGTGCGAGTCGTGCCACCGCGGCCGCGAGGCGAAGGCCACCGTCGACCTTGCGCTCGCGACGGGAAAGCCCAAGTTCGTCAACGTGCACTATCTCCCCGCGGGCGCCGTCAAGCTCGGCGCGGCCGTTCACGTCGGGTACGAGTACGACGGCAAGGTGTACGCCGGTCCCCTCGCGCACATGGGCGGGACGCAGTGCACGTCGTGCCACGATCCGAACGCGAGCCACCACACGTTCCAGATCGTCGACGCCTGGCCGGCGACCTGCAAGACCTGCCACGCCGACGCCGACGGCGATCCGACGAGGATCCGCGTGGTCCACACCCTCGACTACGACGGCGACGGCAACGTCACCGAGCCGCTCGCCGCCGAGATTGACGGCCTCGCCGCGGGGTTGCTGTCGGCCATGCAGGCGGCCGCGCCCGCGCCCAGTCTCTGCTACGCGCCCGGGGCCTACCCGTACTTCTTCAAAGACACCAACGGCGACAAGACCTGCAGCGCCGCGGAGGCGGTCTCGGCCAACGCCTTCGCCGGCTGGACGCCCGCCCTCGTCAAGGCGTCCTTCAACTACCAGCTGTCGCGCACCGAGCCCGGCGCGTGGGCCCACAACTTCGACTACATGGGCGAGCTGCTCTTCGACAGCACCGTGGATCTCGGCGGCGACGTGGCCGGCCTCGTGAGGCCGTGAGCTTCAGGATCGCCTGACGTGCGATTCCGGGTCGTCAGCTACAACATCCACAAGTGCATCGGCGGCGTGGACCGCCGCTATGACCCGTCTCGGGTCGCGGCGACCATCGCCCATCACGAGCCCGACCTCGTGCTGCTGCAAGAGGTGGATTCGCTCGTCGCACGGTCGAGCCGTGACCATCAAGTCGACGTCCTCGGCGATCGGTTGGGTCTGCGCCACCGCACCTACTTTGGCAACGTGCGCGTGCGCGGTGGCGGCGACTACGGCAACGCGATCTTGAGCCGCTTCCCCATCCTCGAAACCCAGAACATCGATCTCACGATCGGTCCCAAGAAGAAGCGCGGGGGCCTTCACGCGAAGCTCCGCGTGCGGTTGGCCTCGGGGCGGACGCGCACGCTGCACGTCTACGATCTCCATCTTGGCCTTTCGGGCATCGAGCGAAAGATGCAGATCCGGCGCTTCCTCGCGAGCCATCCGTTCGCGACGTTGGACGCGCGGACGCCGGTCATCATCGGCGGCGACTTCAACGACGTCTGGGGAACGCTCGGCAACAAGCTGTTCGTGCCCGCCGGCTTTCGCGGCCCGAAGACACCCGTCGCGACGTTCCCGGCCTTCGCGCCGTTTCGCGCGCTCGATTCCGTGTACGTCCGCGGCGAGCTCCATCTGGTCGGCGTCGAGCGCTCACGCTTGAAGCTCGCCAAAAGCGCCTCGGATCACCTGCCTCTGGTCGCGGACGTCGAATTTCATCCGCGCCCCCCCGCGACCTGACAACGAGCTCGAAAGGCGGTCCTCACCATGAACACGGCGATCAAAGAAGACACCAGCGCGCGGAGCATGAAGGCGCTCGTCTATCACGGCGCGGGGCAACGGGCCTGGGAGGCCATCGCGAGGCCGAAATTGAAGGCGTCGACGGACGCCATCGTCCGCATCACGACGACGACAATTTGCGGAACCGATCTGCACATCATGAAGGGCGACCTGCCGGCCGTGACGGCGGGCCGCATTCTCGGGCACGAGGGCGTGGGCGTCGTCGAGGCCGTGGGAGAGGGGATCACGAACTTCAAGGTTGGCGACCGTGTGCTCATCTCCTGCATCACCTCGTGCGGCAAGTGCAGCTACTGCAAGAAGGCCATGCCTTCTCACTGTCGAACGGGCGGGTGGATCCTCGGCAACACGATCGACGGCACGCAGGCCGAGTCCGTTCGAATTCCCCACGCCGATAATAGCCTGTACCTGGCGCCCGAGGGCGTGGACGAAGCGGCACTCGTCATGCTCTCGGACATCTTTCCGACCGGCTTCGAGTGCGGCGTTCTCAACGGCCACGTGAACCCCGGGGACACGGTCGCCATCGTCGGGGCGGGCCCCATCGGGCTGGCCGCGCTGCTGACCGCGCAGTTCTATTCGCCGTCGCGGCTCATCATGATCGATCAGGACGAAAACCGGCTCAAGACGGCGCGCGACTTCGGCGCGACCGACATCATCAACTTCGCCAAGCAAGAGGTCGAGACGAGCGTGCGTTTTCTCACCGACGGCGAAGGTGTCGACGTGGCCATCGACGCCGTCGGGGTTCCGTCTTCGTTCACGACGTGCCAGTCGATCATCGCGCCGGGCGGACGCATCGCCAACATCGGCGTGCACGGCAAGCCGGTCGAGCTCCACCTCGAGAAGCTTTGGGATCGCAACATCACGATCACCACGCGCCTCGTCGACGCGGTCACGACGCCCATGCTCTTGAAGGTGCTGCAGTCGGGCAAGCTCGACGCCAAGAGGATGGCCACGCACCATTTTGCGCTCTCGGACGCCATGCGGGCCTACGACACGTTCGGAGACGCCGCCGCGCAGAAGGCCCTGAAGGTTCTGTTGAAAGCTTAGGGCGGGCTCACGGGGTCGTGGCGGAGGGCGCGCGCTCGGCGACGGCCGCCTTCCCTGCGGCGCCGGGGGGAACGAAGCTCGGGCGTTGGTCGGCGGGGGGCGGCACGTCCGTCTCGTCTCGGGCGCCATCATCTTTGCCCTCGACGGCGGCGTGCTCGAGGATGGCGTTGATCTCACCACCGATGACGAACAAGAACCCCGAGATGTAGAGCCACGTCAGCAGCACGACGACGGCGCCGATCGAGCCGTACGTGACGTCGTAGCGGCCGAAGTGGCTGACGTACTGGCCAAAGCCCCAGCTCGCGCCGAGCCACGCCAGCGTGGCGATCACGGCGCCCGGCAGCATGAAGGTGAACTTCTGCTTCACGTCCGGCAGCAGGTGAAAGCTCGCGGCGACCCCCAACATCATCAAGGCCACGGTCAGCGGCCAACGGACGACGCCCAGGCCGATCGAAAAGACGCGATCGACGCCGATGTGGTGCGCGAGCCAGTGTCCGGCGTCGCCGCCCGCCATGAGCGCGCCCACGGCGAGCAGGACGAACACAGACGACGCGACCGTCGCCGAGATCGCGATGAGCTGCGTCTTCCACAGGGGTCGCGACTCCTTGACGTCGTACGCGAGGTTGAGCGCCTTGCGGGCCGAATCGACGCCGAAGGAGGCGCCCCACAGCGCGAGCAACATGCCGAGGCCGAGCAACCGGGGACGGTGGGTCGTGAGAAACCCGGTGAGGTATCCCTCGACCAAGACCATCGCTTCGCGCGGCACGAGCGGCCGCATTCGTCCGATGAGCTGGGCCTGCGCGTCGCCGAGCGGCAGATAGGCCAGGAGCGCCGCCAGGACGAACAAGAGCGGGAACAACGAGAGGATGAAGTAGTAGCCGAGCTGCGCCGCCGTATCGAGCGCGGCGTGATCGTCTTGCGCCACATACAGGCGCTTGACGAAGGTCTTGAAGGGGAGCGTGCCTCCGCCCGGCAGTCTCATACGGCGCGGATCGCGGACACGAGCGAGAGGCCCTCGGCGATCGCGTCGGGTTTCATGTCGGGGAGGTTCGCGCGCAGCGCCTTCATCTGCCCGGGCGAGGCGCCCGTGACGCGCATGAGGGGGCCTCCGCGTCCGAGCTCGGCGTCCTTCTTGATGGTAGCTTCGGGGGCCAAGGCGCGGATTCGCCGGGCGAGATCGCCGCCAAGCTGGGGAAGTTCGATGATCACGGGGCAGGTATGCGCGATCTGAGGCGCAATGAGAATGAGAAAGTCCCTTGGCGACACCCCGGCTTTTGCGAACGGTTCGGTCGGCCTTCCCACGCGGGTGATCAGTGCTTATGAGACATCACATGACGACCCAGACCAATTTCAAGAGTGCAGCACGCCCCATCAGTCCCACGCGAGGGCTCACGAAGCTCTGCGCGGTGGCAGTCTTTCTCCAGATCGCCGTCGGAGTCATCGGCGGGCCGCGCAGCGCGCGCGCCGAGATCGAGGAGGGAGGCGGCTCCGTCTCTCCTGTGAGCGGCGCGCCCATGGGCAAGGTCGCCGTGCGGCGCGGCGTGCAAGGGCCCGAGGGCCTGTTCACGGCGCGCTTCAACCTGCTCGTGAACGCGAGCAAAGGGGCCTTCGGCAAGCCGACGTCGCTGGCGCCCGATCTGTACTACTCCGTGACCGACACCGTGCAACTCGGCTTGCTCCACACGGGGCCGATGGGCTGGCAGACGACGCCGCCGGCCGGCATTTGCCTGACGGGCAAGACGAACGGCTGCCCGCACGTCTACGACAACGTCGGGTTCGACTTCATGTACGGGCTGCTCTACGGCGACTTCCACCTGTCGCTGCACTCGTCGCTCTTCTTGATGCGCATCTCGGATCCGCTGTGGCCGATGTGGGCCCTCGGCTTGTCCGGGAAGTTTCACTTCACGGACTCCGTCGCGCTCCTCTTCGATCCCAAGGTCGGGATCTCGCTCGCGCACCGAGACATCAATAAAGATCAGCTCTACATTCCACTCGAGCTCCAGTTCCAGGCGGGGCGTGACGTCGAGCTCAAGCTGCTCTCGGGCGTCTCGGGTCAGCTGTCGGCGCTCGGAAACACGAGCCGCGTGCCCCTCGGCGTCGGCGTCGTCGGCAACGTCTCGGAGCACGTCGACCTCGGCTTGCGCTTGAGCTTCGACAACCTTCTCGGGCACCACGCCACGGGGGTCTCGGCGACGGACGAGCGCTCGCTCGTGCTGCTCCTGAGCCTCCGGTCCTAACCCTTGGGGCTTGAGCCTTCGGACCTGAGCCTCCCGTGAAGCGGCCTCGCGGACGAACGGTGACCATCATCGTCGCCTCCCTGGTGACGGCGGTGGTGGGCTTCTTCGTCGTCAACCTCGCGCCGAGTGAAAGGCGGATCGCGGTCGCGATCTCGTCGGTCGATGGCGCGCGCTCGGCGACGTTCGCGCGCGCGATGGGAACGATCTTCGGGCCGCCCGTCGTCGAGGGGAATCGCGTGACGCCGCTCGAGAACGGCGCGCAGATCTTTCCCTCGATGCTCGACGCGATTCGCGGTGCGCGCCGCTCGATCACCTTCGAGACGTACATCTACTGGTCCGGGAAAGTCGGGATGGAGTTCGCCGATGCCCTCTCGGCGCGCGCGCGGGCCGGCGTGAAGGCCCACGTGATCCTCGACGCCGTCGGCGCCGGCAAGATCGACGCCGCCGCCATCGACAAGATGCGCGCCTCGGGCGTCGAGATCGAGCGCTACCACCCCTTGAGCTGGTACACGCTCGATCGATTCAACAACCGCACGCACCGCAAGCTCCTCGTCGTCGACGGCCGCGTCGGCTTCACGGGCGGCGTCGGCATCGCCGACAACTGGGACGGTGACGCCGACGCTCCCGCTCACTGGCGGGACAGCCACTTTCGCCTCGAAGGGCCCGCAGTCGCCGAGATGCAAACGGCGTTCGTCGATCACTGGCTCGCGACGCGCGGCGCTCTGCTGCACGGCGAGGATTATTTCCCTGCGCTCACGCGGGCCGGCGACGTGCGGGCGCAGGTCCTGCACAGCTCGCTGGAGGACGGCGCGGAGAGCATTCACCTCATGTACCTCCTCGCGATCGCGGCCGCGCGGCACAGCATCCTGCTCTCCAACTCCTATTTCATCCCCGACAAGCTGGCGATCGACGCCCTCGTCGCGGCGCGACACCGCGGCGTCGACGTGCAGATCATCGTGCCGGGGCCGCTCATCGACAGCGGCATCGCCCGCGCGGCGTCACGGCAGGGCTGGGCGCCGCTGTTAGAAGCGGGAATTCCCATCTACGAGTTCGAGCCGACGATGTTCCACTGCAAGGTCATCGTCGTCGACGATCTGTGGACCTCGGTGGGCTCGACGAACTTCGACAATCGATCGTTTCGCCTCAATGACGAAGCCAACCTCAACGTGTTCGACGAAACCCTCGCCCAGACGGAACGCGCGACCTTCCAGCGCGACCGGGCGCGCGCTCATCGCGTGACGCTCGACGAGTGGCGCGGGCGCCCCCGCTGGGAGCGCGTGAAGGACTGGGCGGCCCACCTGTTCAACGCGCAGCTGTAGCGGCGGGGCCTCAGCCACAGGATTGGTCGATGGTGACGATGTCGTCTCGCACGACGTCCTCCGTTAGAAAGGTCCGTTCCTCCTCCTCCATGTCGTCGAGGAGCCAGCGCGCGAGGAACGCCAACTTGGCGGCCAGGGTTGGCAATTTTGGAAAGGCTTTGGCCTCGACGTGGAGGCTCTTGAGCGTCGCGCGCTGGCGCTCGTGCTCGTCGCGCAGCCGCGTCGCTCGAGGGGGCCCCAAAGGAAGATCGTCCGCCAGGATGTCGAGCAGGACCTTCTCCTCGAAGCGGAGGTGAATCTCGAACGTCGTGTGGATCTCGCCAATCATGGTTGCGACGGCGTCCGGAGGTGATACGTCCTGATCGAGCGCCCGCTCCGCGAGCTCGGATGCCTGGGCCAGCAGCACGCGGATCCGCTCATGCTGGTGCAAGATGCTGCGGCGAGCGGTCGCCGCGTCCAGCCGATGGGTCGGAACGGTCCAGATTGATTCCGGCGTGGCGGGGTTATCCATGGTCCTGAGCTTTGCGAGCCCCATGCCAGGGCTCGCGGGACGGATCCCCACCGCGGGCGATTTCGGCGCGCGCAAATTCTCGGGCTCCGACAGAGGGCGGCGCAAAACCTGCGCGTTACTGAACCGCGGACGCGGGCAGCAGCGAACGCACGAAGGCCGCGAGCGCCCAGGTGTCATCGGGCGACAGCGCCTGTGCGTATGAGCGCATCGACGTCCCGTCCAATCCCGTCCGCAAGGTGAGATAGATGTCGCGCGCGGACATACCGCGCAGGAACTCACCGCGTCCCAGATCGCGCAAGCGCGCGGCAGGTCCCGCATCCTTCCGGAACAGCGACATCTCGGGGCCGCGTCCCTTTCCCGTCCCGTGGCACGCGCCGCAGTGCTGATGTTGCCAGAGCTGTCCGCCTTCGGCGACGAGGGCGTCGCTGACGGGCGGCTCGGTCGGAACCACGACCGGCGCCGCCGGCTGTTCCTGATCGAACCGGACCGAAAAGGCTTTGACGCGATCGACGAGCCCCCAGCGCTCCGGCTCGGGCAGGCCCCTCCAGGGCAGCATGACGGTGCCGTGCATGCCGCGCGAGATCGTCGCGAAGAGATCCTCGTCCGTGGGGACCGAGCCCGACGGCGTCGAGCGAAGCTTGAAGACGCCTGCCGTGAAATCGCGGGGCGGAAGCAGCTGCGCCTTGAGCGCCCACCCGCGACCGTCGCCGCGCCGGCCATGGCACGCGGCGCATCGCTGTAGGTAGTCCCGCGTTCCTTGCGCCCGCGACGCGCTCGTCGCAACAGGCCGGGGACGCGTCGGATGTCCGGAGCTCTCCGATTGTGCCGCCCACGTCCACGGCGAGTGCGCGGCCAGAAGGAGCCAAATCAAGAAGCTCATGACGCCCTTCAAAGCACGACAGGTGCCAACGCGATGAGCTCACGGCTCGATGCTTGCAAACTCCAGCGTCGTGGATGGCGTGAGGGACGTGTCTCGCTCGATCGCTCTGGCGCACGACGTGTTTCGACAGGGGAGGCATCCGCTCGAGCCGTTCTTCAGTCCGCGGGCGGTGGCGGTGATCGGGGCGACGGAGACACCGGGGAGCGTCGGGCGAACGTTGCTTCAGAACCTCTTCGACACGCCCTTCGGCGGGACGATCTATCCGGTGAACCCGAAGCGGGACAGCGTCCTCGGGCTCAAGTCGTATCGCTGCCTGGCTGACGTTCCAGCCCCGGTCGACCTCGCCGTGATCGCGACGCCCGCCGCGACGGTCCCGGCGATCGTCGGGGAATGCGCCGATCGGGGCGTGCGGGCCGCCGTCATCATCTCGGCGGGCTTCCGAGAGTCCGGCGCGAGCGGCGTCGAGCTCGAGCGAAGAATCCTCGTCGAGGCGCGGCGCGGTCGGATGCGCATCGTCGGCCCCAACTGCCTCGGGGTGATGAGCCCGCTGACCGGCCTGAACGCGACGTTTGCCGCCGGCATGGCACGGCCAGGAAATGTCGCGTTCCTGAGTCAGAGCGGGGCGCTCCTCACGGCCATCCTCGACTGGAGCTTGCGCGAACAGGTCGGCTTCAGCGCCTTCGTGTCGCTCGGTTCGATGCTCGACGTGGGCTGGGGCGATCTCATCGACTACCTCGGGGACGATCCGCGAACGCACGCGATCGTCATCTACATGGAGTCGATCGGAAACGCGCGGGCGTTCCTGTCGGCGGCGCGCGAAGTGGCGCTGACGAAGCCCATCATCGTGATCAAGGCGGGACGCAGCGAGGCCGCGAGCCGCGCCGCCGCCTCTCACACCGGAGCCCTCACGGGATCGGACGAGGTGCTGGACGCCGCCTTTCGTCGGTGCGGCGTCCTGCGGGTCTCGGACATCAGCGAGGTCTTCCATCTCGCGGACGTCTTGAGCAAGCAGCCGAGCCCGGCCGGCCCGCGCTTGGCCATCGTGACGAACGCGGGAGGCCCGGCGGTGTTGGCGACCGACGCGCTCGTCGCGGGCGGCGGTCAGCTCGCGGAGCTCGATGCGGCCACGCTCGGCCGGCTGGACGCCGTGTTGCCGCAAGCCTGGAGTCACGCCAATCCGATCGACATCCTCGGCGACGCAGACGCCGAACGCTACGCGACGGTCCTCGCGGTCGCCGCGGACAGTCCCGTGAGCGACGGTTTGCTCGCGATCCTCACGCCCCAGGACATGACCGATCCCACGCTGACGGCGACGGCGCTCGCCAAGCACGCGCGGGTCGAGGGCAAGCCGGTGCTGGCCAGTTGGATGGGCGGCACGGGCGTCGCCGCGGGCCTCGAGATCTTGAAACGCGCGGGGATCCCCACCTTCGCGTTCCCGGACGACGCCGCGAGGACCTTCTGTCACATGTGGCGTTACGCCGACAACTTGCGCGGCCTTTACGAGACGCCGGTGCGGGCCCCCAACGCGGACGTTCGTCCCCACGAAGCGCGCGCGATCATCGATGCCGCGCGCGCCGAGGGCCGCACGCTCCTCGATGAGCACGAATCGAAGGCCGTGCTCGCGAGCTACGGGATCCCCACCGACCCCACCCGCGAGGCGCGCGACGAGGCGGAGGCCGTC